>CAMLNA010000112.1 GCA_946481025.1 uncultured Rivibacter sp. | reverse complement strand
CTACATGGCCGAGATCTGGCGCCAGTACCTGAGCGACAGCTACAAGAAGCAGTGACGCCGGCGGCGCGTCACTCCAGCGCCGGCAGCACCTCGTCCTTGAGCCGCCCCCGGGCGGCGTCGACGTCGGGGATCACCGAGCGCACCACGTCCCAGAAGCGCGGGCTGTGGTCCATGTGCCGCAGGTGCGCCAGCTCGTGCGCCACCACGTAGTCGATGGTGGGCATCGCGAAGTGCACCAGCCGCCAGTTCAGGCGGATGGAGCCGTCGACGCTGGCGCTGCCCCAGCGGGTCTGTGCCGAGCTCAGCGACAGGCGCTTGACGCGCACCCCCAGGCGCTCGGCAAACAGCTGGCAGCGCTCCTCGAACACCCGCTTCGCCTGGCGCTGCAGCCACGACTGCACCGCGTCACGGATCTGCTCGGGTTCGGCGTGGTGCGGCAGTCCCACGTGCAGCGTGAGCCTGGGCACGCCAGGCAGGGCTGCGGCATCGGTGTTGAGCACGGCGCCGGCCACCCGCGGGTCCAGCACCACGATCACGGTTTCGCCGAGGAAGGGCAGGCTGGTCCCGTCGCGCCACTCGATGCGCGAGGCCTCGTGCCTGCGCGCGCGGTCGCGCTGCTCCGCGAGCTTGCTGCGGATCCACTTGGAACGTTCGACCAGCGCGGCCTCCACGTCGGCCAGCGTGACCCAGCGCGGCGCCCGGACCGAGAGGCCTTCCGCCCCGACGACCATGCCGATGGTGCGGCGCCTGGCGCGCTGGAATTCGTAGCCCACGAGGGCGTCGCCAAGCTGGATCTCGCGGTCGGCGCGCGGGTGCCGGAACACCGTGACCGGCGACGCCTGCAGCGCGCGCGGCGAAAGAGCCGGCTCTCGGGCCGGCTGGGCAACGGCCGGCGGCGGCGTCACGCCCTGCGGCTCCTCGTCACCGAAGAGCGGCAGGACGAACTGTGAGGATTCGGCCTCGAGTGCCCGGCGCGTCATGGGCCGGCAGTATAGAGGCGGGCCATGGCAGACTCCGCGCCTCGAACGACACACACACGTTGCCGCACGCGAACGCGAACGAGGAGGGGTCATGGCCGAGAGCGCAGCGCCTTTGGACGAATCGCCGGACGAGCTTCGACTCGCGCGCCGCGCCCTGCTGCACGCAACCTGGATGGCGGTCGCGACGCTTCCGCTGGCCGGCTGCGGCGGCGGTGGAGGCGGCGGCAGCCCGGCACCGCTGCCCACCCCGCCGGCGCCGCCTGCCGGCAACACGCCCCCGTTGATCGCCGGCTTCACCCCGGGCGCCGGGGCGCCCGACACCGACGTCACGATCGAGGGCTTGAACTTCGCCCCAACGGCGGCAGGCAACAGCGTCACCTTCAACGGCACGCCGGCACAGGTGCAAAGCGCCAATGCGACGCAGATCGTGGCGCGTGTGCCCGCCGGGGCCGGCAGCGGGCCGCTGCGCGTCACCACCGCCGGCGGCAGCGCGCAAAGTTCGGCATCGTTCAGCGTGCTGGCCGCCTCGGCCTTCACCACGCGCGTGCTCGGGCCGCGCGTCGAGGGCGGACTGGCCTGGAACGGCTCGCTGCTGGTGAGCGTGGGCAGCGCCATCAGCACCTCCACCGACGCCGCGCCCCAGGTCTGGAACGAAAGAGCCGCGCTGGCCAACCTGGACGACGTGGCCTGGGACGGCAAGCTGTTCGTGGCGGTCGGTTTTGCCGGCATGCGCACGTCGCCCGACGGGCTGACCTGGACGGGCCGCTCCTTGCCCGCCACGCCGGGCGACCTGAATGCCGCGGCCGGCAACGGCACGGTGTGGGTGGCCGTGGGCGACGACGGCAGCCTGCTCAGTTCACCGGACGGCATCACCTGGACGCTGCGCACCGCCGCGACCGGCAGCCACCTGCACCGCGTGGTCTGGGCCGGCAGCTTCTTCGTCGCGGTGGGTGCCTCCGGCACGGTGCTGACCTCGCCCGACGGCGTGGCCTGGACCGTTCGCAGCGCCGGCGTGACCGACGATTTCACCGGCCTGGGCAGCGACGGCGTGCTGGTGGTCGCCGCCACCGCGGCGTCGAACAACTCGCCCAGCCGCATCCTCACGTCGCCCGACGGCATCAACTGGACCCCCCGCGCCAGCGGCCTGGGCCACTTCCAGGGGTTCGCGCGCGCGCCGGGCGGCGGCCGCTGGGTGGCCGTCGGCGCCTACTGCACCGCCCACTCCAGCGACGGCCTCTCCTGGACCCGGGTCGACCTGCCGATGGGCTGGCCCCGCCGCGTGGTGCACACGGGCAACCGCTTCGTCGCGCTGGGCGCCAACGGAGCCGGCCAGGCATCCGTGTGGACGTCGGACGACGGGCAGGCCTGGGCGCTGCGCGTCACCAGCATGGGCTGGCGCGCGCTGGCGCGGTCGCCGCAGGGCCGCATCGTCGCGGTGCCGCAGTCCGACCGCAGCGCCGCCAGCACCGACGGCGGCAGCACCTGGACCTTCGGCACGTCGGTCAGCGACGCCGGCATCAACCTCTTCCTCGACGCCGTGTGGTCCGAGGCACTTGGCCGGTTCGCGGCCGTCGTGCAGGTGGCCGCCAACCAGTACCTCTACACCTCCACCGACGGGCTGGCGTGGACCCCCGGCAGCCACGTGCCCTTCAACGGCCGGCTGGGGGCCTCTCCCACGCTGCTGGTGGCGGTGGGCGGCTCACTCACCGGCTTCGGCCTCGCGACCTCGCCCGACGGCGTCACCTGGACGCCGCGCACGCTGCCGGTGTCGACCCGGCTCAACGACGTGTTCTGGCTCGGCGCGCGTTTCGTGGCCGCGGGCGTGGGCGGCGTGCTGCTCACGTCCGACGACGGCACGACCTGGACGCAGCGCGCCAGCGGCACGACGCAGGCGCTGCAGGCCGTTGCCGCCTCGCCCACACGCTGGGTGGCGGTGGGCGACGGCGGCACCGTGCTGACCAGCGACGATGCGGGCCTCACCTGGACGCCGCGCAGTTCCGGCACGAACTACGGCCTCGCTGCGGTGGTGTGGACCGGCAGCGCGTTCGTGGCCACTGGCGGCTCGGGGCTCCTGCTGCGTTCGTCGGACGGAGTGAGCTGGACCCGCCAGGACACGCCCTGGCAGACGGTGCCTTTCGGCTCCGACGCGCTCAACCTCGACGCCGCGCTGTGGCTGGGCGACCGCCTGCTGCTGGCCGGCTCACGCGGCCTGTTCGCGACCGCGCTGGTCTAGGGCCGCATAAGCCTCGGGATCGAGGCGCCGCATCTCGGCCTCGATCCAGGCTTCGATCTCGCGCATCAGCGAGTCGGCATCACGGCCTTGCGACGGGATCGGCTTGCCGATGGAGATGTCGATCACGCCCGGCCGCAGCACGAAGCTCTTGCGCGGCCAGCAGCGCGCCGAGGTCACCGCGATGGGCACCACCGGCGCGCCGGTGGCCACCGCGAGCCGCGTGGCGCCGCTCTTGTAGACGCCCTGGCTGCCGCGCTGCGTGCGCGTGCCCTCCGGGAACATGATCACCCAGTTGCCGCGCGACATGAACTCGCGGCCCTGCTCGGCCACCCGGTTCCACGCTTCGGCCCGCTTGCTGCGGTCGATGTGGATCATGTCGAGCCGGCTCATCGCCCAGCCGAAAAACGGGATGTACAGCAGCTCGCGCTTGAACACGTAGCTCAGCGGGTGCGACATCAGCGTGGGGAAGGCAAATGTTTCCCAGGTGGACTGGTGCTTCGGGCAAAGGATCACCGGCGCCAGCACGTCGGCCGACGGCAGGTGCTCCATGCCCTGCACGCGGTGGCGCACGCCGCAAATGACGCGCGCGCCCCAGATCGACACGCGCAGCCAGCCGGCGCACATCCAGTACACCGGGTTGCCGCGCAGGAAGATCGAGGCGACGAGGACGGCAAGCGCCCAGGGCACCACCGTGACCGACATCCACAGCAGAAAGAGGAAGGAACGGATGGCGGCCAGCATCAACGCAGCTCCCCGGGGCCGCTGTGGGCCGGCACGGACGTATCGCCGCGCGCACCGGCCTTGGCCCGCCGGTCGCGTGCGATGACGAACTCGGCAAACGCAGCCAGGTCCTTGTGCACCTGGGTGCCCGGCACCTGCTGCAGCAGCTGCGACACCTGGGTGTCGTTCAGGCGCGCAGCCTTGCCGGTGCGCACGAAATGCGTCTCGCAGCCCACCGCCGCGCCGGCCTGCAGGTCGCGCAGGGAGTCGCCCACGGTGGGCACCTCCTTCAGGTCGACGCCGTAGCGCTCGGAGATCTGCTCGTACAAGCCGGGCAGCGGCTTGCGGCAGGTGCACTGCGCGTCGGGCTCGTGCGGGCAGAAGAACACCGCATCGATCCGGCCGCCGTGGTGGGCCAGCATCTGGTTCATCTTGACGTGCATGGCATTGAGCGCCGCCATGTCGAACAGGCCCCGGCCGATGCCCGACTGGTTGGTGGCAAGCACCACGTGCCAGCCTGCATGGTTGAGCCGCGCCACCGCCTCCAGCGCGCCGGGCAGCGGCACCCACTCGTCGGGCGACTTCACGTAGTCGTCGCGGTCCTCGTTGAGGGTGCCGTCGCGGTCGAGGATGATGAGTTTCATGCGGCTTGCTCGCTGCTGCGCATCAGGCGGCCAGGCGCGACAGGTCGGCCACGCGGTTCATCGCCGCATGCAGGGTGGCCAGCAGGCCCAGGCGGTTGGCCCGCAATGCGGGGTCTTCGGCATTGACCATCACCTTGTCGAAGAACGTGTCCACCGGCTCCTTCAGCGCCGCCAGGGCCTGCAGCGAAACGGTGTAGTCGCCGCGATCGAACGCCGCGTCGGCCTCGGGCTTCACCCGTTGCAGCGCCTCGTTGAGCGCGGCCTCGGCAGCCTCCTTGAGCAGCGCCGCATCGACCCGGGCCTCGACCGCTCCCTCGGCCTTCTTCAGGATGTTGCCCACGCGCTTGTTGGCTGCCGCCAGCGACGCGGCCTCCTGCAGCGCGGCGAAGGCGCGCACGGCGGCCAGGCGCTTGGGCACGTCGCCGAGGCGCCCGGGCGCGAGCGCCAGCACCGCGTCCACCTCCTGGGCGCTGTAGCCCTGCTCGCGCAGGGAGACGGCCAGGCGGTCGCTGAAGAAGGCCAGCAGCGCGGCCCGGGTGTCCGGCTGCAGCGCCACGGTCGATGCCGGGAACGCGCCGATGGCCGCCTCGATGAGCTCGGGCAGGTCCAGCGGCAGGTTCTTCTCGGTGAGGATGCGGATCACGCCGAGCGCGTGGCGGCGCAGCGCGAACGGGTCCTTGTCGCCGGTGGGCAGCTGCCCGATGCCGAACAGGCCCACCAGGGTTTCGAGCTTGTCGGCCAGCGCCACCACCGTGCCGCTGTGGTTGCGCGGCAGGCTGTCGCCGGCGAAGCGCGGCTTGTAGTGGTCTTCGATGGCGATGGCGACGCCGTCGCGCAGGCCTTCGGCACGGGCGTAGTAGCCGCCCATGATGCCCTGCAGCTCGGGGAACTCGCCCACCATGTCGGTCAGCAGGTCGGTCTTGGCCAGCCGCGCGGCCTGCTGCACCTTGGAGTCGAGCACGTCGAACTCGTCCTTGGCCTCCACGGTGTAGGGCACTGTCGCCATGCGCAGCAGGTTGACCACCGCGTGGCCGATGGCGCGCACGCGCTCGGCGCGTTCGCCCTGCGTGCCGAGCTTGCCGTGGTAGACCACCTTGTCGAGCCCCGGCACGCGCGATTCCAGCGTCTTCCTGCGGTCCTGGTCGAAGAAGAACTTGGCGTCGGCCAGGCGCGGCCTGACCACCCGCTCGTTGCCCCCGACCACCGCGCTCGCATCGGCCGGCCGGATGTTGCTCACGATCAGGAACTTGTTGGTCAGCCTGCCGGCAGCGTCGAGCAGCGGGAAGTACTTCTGGTTGGCCTTCATCGTGAGGATGAGGCATTCCTGCGGCACGTCCAGGAAGGCCGGCTCGAACTGGCCCACCAGCACGTTGGGCCGCTCGACCAGCGCCGTCACCTCGTCGAGCAGCGCTTCGTCGTCGATCGGCGTGCCCCCGGCCTTTTCGGCCGCGGCCTTCAACTGGCGGGAGATCTCGTCGCGGCGCGCCTCGAAGCCGGCGATCACCGCGCCTTCGGCTTCGAGCTGGGCGGCGTAGCTGTCGGCGTCGCGCAGCGCGATGCGCGCGACCTCGGCCTCGAAGCGATGGCCCTGCGTCTCGCGGCCGCTGTTGAGGCCCAGCGCATAGACGCGCACCACGTCGGCGCCGTGCAGCGCCACCAGGCCATGGGCCGGGCGCACGAAGTTCACGCTGGTCCAGCCGTCCTCGAGCTGGTAGCTCATCACCTTGGGAATGGGCAGCTTCGCCAGCGTCTCGTCGAGCGCCTTCTGCAGGCCTTCGTCGAGCGTGGCGCCGGGCAGCACGCTGTCGAAGAACAGCGCCTCGGCCTTGCCGTCCATCTGGCGCTTGAGCGACGGCACCGCCTCGGGGCCCGCCCCCAGGGCCGAGAGCTTCTTCAGCAGCGCCTGCGTCGCATGGCCTTGCGCGTCGAGGCCCACGCTCACCGGCATGAGCTTCTGCGACACCGGCTTGTCGGCGGCCTTGGCCGCCACGCCGGTGACGTGCACCGCGAGCCGCCGCGGCGACGCGAACGGCGTGACCCGGGCGTCGGCGCCGGCCAGGCCTTGCGCCTTCAGCGAATCGGCCAGCGTGCCGGCGAATGACTCGCCCAGCTTCTTCAGCGCCTTGGGCGGCAGCTCTTCGACGAACAGCTCCACCAGCAGGTTCTTGGTCGTCGTCATGGTCACGCCACCTTCTCTTTCTTCTTCTCGATCTGCGCGATCACTTCGTCGGCCCAGGCCTTGGGCGCCATCGGGAAGCCCAGCCGCGCCCGGCTGTCCACGTAGCTTTGCGCCACGGCGCGCGCGAGGTTGCGGATGCGGCCGATGTACGCGGCGCGCTCGGTCACGCTGATGGCGCCCCGGGCGTCCAGCAGGTTGAAGGTGTGGCCGGCCTTGAGCACCTGCTCGTAGGCCGGCAGCGCGAGCTGCTGCTGCATCAGGTACTGCGCCTGCCTTTCATGCGAGCCGAAGGCTCCCAGCAGGAACTCGACGTCGCTGTGCTCGAAGTTGTAGGCCGACTGCTCGACCTCGTTCTGCTTGTAGACGTCGCCGTAGCTGAGGCCCTCGGTCCACTTCAGGTCGTAGACGTTGTCCACGCCCTGGAGGTACATCGCCAGGCGCTCCAGGCCGTAGGTGATCTCGCCGGTGATGGGCTTGCACTCGATGCCGCCCACCTGCTGGAAGTAGGTGAACTGGGTGACTTCCATGCCGTTGAGCCAGACCTCCCAGCCCAGGCCCCAGCAGCCGAGCGTCGGGTTCTCCCAGTCGTCCTCGACGAAGCGGATGTCGTTCTTCTTCAGGTCGAAGCCCAGCGCCTGCAACGAACCGAGATACAGCTCGAGGATGTTGGCCGGCGCCGGCTTGAGCACCACCTGGTACTGGTAGTAGTGCTGCAGGCGGTTCGGGTTCTCGCCGTAGCGGCCGTCCTTGGGGCGGCGGCTGGGCTGCACGTAGGCGGCCTTCCAGGGCTCGGGGCCCAGCGCGCGCAGGAAGGTGGCGGTGTGGCTGGTGCCGGCCCCCACTTCCATGTCATAGGGTTGCAGCAGCGCGCAGCCCTGGGCGTCCCAGTACTGTTGCAGGCGCAGGATGATTTGCTGGAAGGTCAGCATCGGGTGTGCTTTTGGGTGAAGACGAGCCCGCCGGACGGCGGGCTGAGCGGCTGATTTTAGGGGGCGGCCGCCGACCGGCGACCAGCCCGCCAGGCCCAGGCCACCACGGCCGCCGCCAGCGCCGCCAGCGGCCACAGCGCCAGCCGGCCGGCCCACCAGGCGTAGGGCGTCACGCCGCCGGCGCCCTGCACCTGCGCCTCGAGCACGCCGCGCGTATGGGGCGGCAGCGCATGGGTCACGCGGCCGGTGCGGTCGATCACCACGGTGGCGCCGGTGTTGGTGGCCCGGATCATCGGCACCTGGAACTCCAGCGCGCGCAGCCGCGAGATCTGCAGGTGCTGGTCCACCGCGACCGACTCGCCGAACCAGGCGATGTTGCTGAGGTTGGCAAAGATGGTGGGCGCGCGGTCGGCATCGACGAAGCGTGCGGCCAGCTCCTCACCGAACAGGTCTTCGTAACAGATGTTGGGCGCCACGCGCTCGCCCTTGACGGTGAACGAAGGCGCGTTCAGGGTGCCGCGATTGAAGTCGCCCAGCGGCATCTGCATCAGGTCCACGAACCAGCGGAAGCCGAACGGGATGAACTCGCCGAAAGGCACCAGATGGTGCTTGTCGTAGCGGTACACCTCGGCGGGCGACGGGTTGTCTCGCGACAGCCCGACCGCCGAATTGGTGTAGCCGGCCTCGAAGCTGCCGAGCGGCACGCCCAGCAGCGCCGCGGTGCTGCCGCGCTGGAAGTGCTGCACCAGCATCTCCCAGTAGTCGGGCGGCAGCTGGTCGGGCAGCAGCGGGATCACGGTTTCGGGACCGACCACCAGGTCGCCCTTGGCGGCCAGCAGGGTGCGGCCGTGCCAGACCAGCGTGTCGGGCAGGTGGTCGGCGGAGAACTTCTCGTCCTGCGGCACGTTGCCCTGGATGAGCGTGAGCGACAGCGTGCCGGTGGGCCGGGTGAACGGCAGCACCGGCAGCAGCGCGAGCACCACCAGCACCAGCCCTGCGGCCGCGCGGGGGCGCCAGCCGGGCGTGGCGAACAGCACCGACAGCCAGGCGGCCGCCGCCCCCATGCCGTAGACCCCCACCCAGGGCGCCAGCCACTGCACGGGCCCTTCGGTGTGGGCATAGCCCGCCGCCGCCCAGGGGAAGCCGGTGAAGATCAGCCCGCGGGCCAGTTCGGCCAGCAGCCACAGCGCGGCGAACAGCGCGGCGTCACGCCAGGGCCGGCCGCTGCGCAGCTTGACGAACAGCGCCAGCGCCGCCGCCAGGTACAGCGCCAGGAAGCCGGCCAGCAGCAGCACGGCCAGCGCAGCCAGCCAGGCCGGCAGGTGACCGTAGGTATGCATGCTGATGAACAGCCACCACACGCCGCCCACCAGCCAGCCGGTGCCGAACGACCAGCCGAGCACGGCGGCGGCCCTGGGGGCGGCGAGCTGCGTGCAGCGCCAGGCCAGCGCAGCCACGCAGGCCAGCTGAAGCCACCAGAGCACCGCAGGGGCAAAGGCCTGCGCATGCAGGCCGCCCAGCGCGAGGCCGGCAAGGGCTTCCAGCCAGAGCGGCCAGGGCGAGCGCAGCGCGCGCGGCAGGCGCGACTTCAATGCTGGGACGCCGGTGCGTTGGCGGGCTCGGGCGCCGGCGTCACCTTGAACCAGCGCACGGCGCCGCCGCGGGCGAGCATCACGGTGAAGCGCAGGCCGCCGACCTCGACCGCTTCGCCGCGGCGCGGCACGCGGCCGAGCTCCTGGGCCACCAGGCCGCCGATGGTGTCGAACTCGTCGTCGGGGTAGCTGGTGCCGAAGGCGCCGTTCACTTCGGCGATCGGCGCGTCGCCGGCCACCCGGTGGCTGCCATCGGCCAGGGTGAAGACCGCGCTTTCGCCGTTCTTGTCGTCGAACTCGTCCTCGATCTCGCCGACGATCTCTTCCAGCACGTCTTCGATCGTGATGAGGCCGGCCGTCTTGCCGAACTCGTCGATCACCACGGCCAGGTGGTTGCGGTTGGAACGGAAGTCGCGCAGCAGCTCGTTCAGGTTCTTGGACTCGGGCACGAACACCGCCGGGCGCAGCAGGGTGCGCAGGTTCAGCTCGGGGGCGCGCTGGAGCTTGAGGAGGTCCTTGGCCAGCAGCACGCCGATGATGTTGTCGCGCTCGCCCTCGTAGACCGGAAAGCGCGAGTGCCCCGTGCCGATGACGACGCCCAGGAGGTCTTCGTAGGCGGCGTCGATGTCGAGCATGTCCATGCGCCTGGCCGCCACCATCACGTCGCCGGCGGTCATGTCGGCCATGCGGATCACGCCCTCGAGCATGATCCGGGACTCCGGCTCGATCAGCTCGCGCTGCTCGGCATCGGCCAGGGTCTCGATGAGTTCGTCCTTCGAGTCCGGCCCGGGCGACAGGAATTCGACCAGGCGCTCGAAGAGCGTGCGCTTGTCGGCCGCACGCGGCCGACCAGGATGGGTGTCTGACACGAGGAGGTGTCGGCAGTCGGGAGACCCGCAAGAATACCCCAAGGCCGTGACGGTGCACGCGCGGCGCTACCATCTGCGCCCCCTCCGCTGCGCCCGCAGGCTCCGGATGCCGGCATTGCGCGCTTGACAGCCCGGGGGGCTTGATCAACATTTTCCGCGTCCCCATCTGGACGCTTTCAAACGCGGCCGCCGACCGAACAGCCATGTCACTCATCCCCGCCACCATCCTCACCGGCTTCCTGGGCTCGGGCAAGACCACCCTGCTCAAGCGCGTGCTGACCGAAGCCCACGGCCAGAAGATCGCCGTCATCGAAAACGAGTTCGGCGAGGAGAACATCGACAACGACATCCTGGTGGCCGACACGAAAGAGCAGATCATCCAGATGAACAACGGGTGCATCTGCTGCACCATCCGCGAGGACCTGCGCTCCACGCTGACCGACCTGGCCGAGAAGAAGCGCAAGGGCGAGATCGAATTCGACCGCGTGGTGATCGAAACCACCGGCCTGGCCGACCCCGGCCCGGTGGCCCAGACGTTCTTCATGGACGACGAGATCGCCGAGGTCTACCTGCTCGATTCCATCCTGACGCTGGTGGACGCCAAGCATGCCGAGCAGCAGCTGAACGACCGGCAGGAGGCGCGCCGCCAGGTGGGCTTCGCCGACCAGATCTTCATCAGCAAGACCGACCTGGTAGCCAGGCAGGAGGTGGACGAGCTGATCCACCGCCTGAAACACATGAACCCCCGCGCGCCGCAGAAGGCAGTGCACTTCGGCGAGGTGCCCCTGTCGGAAGTGTTCGACCTGCGCGGCTTCAACCTGAACGCCAAGCTCGAGATCGACCCCGAATTCCTGTCGGCCGACGACCACGGGCACGATCATCACCACCATGATCACGATCACGACCATGAGCATGGCGAGCACTGCGATCACCCGCACCACCATGCCCACGACGACGACGTGAAGAGCTTCGTCTTCCGGGCCGACCGGCCTCTGGTGCCGGCCAAGCTCGAAGACTTCCTCGGCGCGATCGTGCAGATCTACGGCCCGCGCATGCTTCGCTACAAGGGTGTGCTGAACATGCAGGGCTTCGACCGCAAGGTGGTCTTTCAGGGTGTCCACCAATTGATGGGCAGCGATGTCGGGCCGAAATGGGCCGAAGGAGAGAAACGAACCAGCAAGATGGTGTTCATCGGCGTCGACCTGCCCAAGGACATCCTCCTGCAGGGTCTGGAGCAGTGCCTGGCCTGAGAAGGGGGTTGCGGCTCGCAACGAAAAGCCCGGTTCATCCGGGAAACAACGTGGCTACAATCCGCGCGCCCAAAAGAGCAGGAAGGCGCGCCCCAGCCTGCCGGAGCAGGTATAAAGCCGTTGCGAGGAGACCCCAGTGAGCAAAACCACGGCCCAGCGAGCAACCAGCACCAAACCTGCAGCCAAGCCGGCCGCCAAGAAGGCGACCGCGAGCAGCGTGAGTGCCGCGAAGGCCAAGCCCGCTTCCAAAGCGCCCGCCAAGTCGGCTGCCAAGACCGCAGTCGCCAAGGCTCCCGTGAAGCCGGCCGCCAAACCGGCGCCCAAGGCCGTTCCGGCAGCACCGGCCGCCAAGACTCCTGCCAAGGTTGTCGCCCACGAGGCGCAGCCGGCACCGGCGGCCAAGGCCGCGCCGGTTCATGCCAGACCCGCCGCCGCGCCTGCACCGGTTGCACCCGCAGCGGCGGCGACCCGACCCGCACCTCTGGGGATACCCAGCCGACCCATGAATACCGTAGTCAACGATTTCCCCAAGCCCGCCATCAAGGTGGACCCCAAGCTGGCCAACGTCTGGAAGAGCAAACCCGGGCGCGAGCTGACCGATGCCGAGGTCCTGGCCATGCCGGACAGCGAGTACATGAACGACAAGCAGCTGGAGTTCTTCCGGACCAAGCTGCAGCGGCAGCGCGAAGACCTGCTCGAGAACGCCGGCGAAACCACCGAACACCTGCGTGAAGACACGTCCATCGTGCCCGACCCGGCCGACCGCGCCACCATCGAGGAAGAGCACGCCCTGGAACTGCGCACGCGCGACCGCGAGCGCAAGCTGCTCAAGAAGATCTCCCAGGCGCTGGCACGCATCGACGCCGGCGAATACGGCTATTGCGACGAAACCGGCGAGCCCATCGGCCTGGGCCGCCTGATCGCGCGCCCCACCGCCACGCTGTCGCTCGAGGCGCAGCAGCGCCGCGAGATGAAGCAAAAGATGTTCGGCGACTGAACCCGGACCGCCTCTTCCACTCCAATCGCGTCCAGCCCCTACCGAGCAGCTGATGTCCGACCCCAAAGACGGCGAGAGCTTTTTTCGCAAGGTCGTGAGGTTCGTGGCCAACCCGGCCACGGACTGGGCGGAGCTCAGTTCACGCCCGGACGCACCGGAAAGCGAGTACGCCAAGTCCGAGCTCAAGGCCATGATCGAGCGCAAGCGGCGCAACGACTTCGTGCGCAAGCGCGAGTTCGACATGCTGCGCAAGGTGCGCCGCGAAGGCCTCTCGGGTGACGGGTTGGCGGCGCTGGCCGGATCGTCCAACCTCGACGATTCCGAACCCCGGCTGATGGACGCCAGGGCCGACGCCACCGTCAAGGCCAAGATCGACGAGATCGAGCAGCAGATGGTGGGCGAAGGTTTCGGCACCAGCCGCCACGTGCCGGCCCGGCCCTCGTCGTTCTACAACGCCCCCACCCAGCCGGCGGCCATCGGCGAGGCGGCGACCCAGCCCATGAACCTGTCGTCGGCCACGGCCCGGCCGGCAGCGTCGGCGGCCGCACCGACGGGCGCAGCGGCCGTCATGGGCGGAGGGACCTCGCCGCTGTCCCCCTCGCCCATGGCGGCGGACTTCTCCAATCCGTTTGCCGTCGAAGTCAACGAGATCGCCCACGACCCCGAACTGGACGAGGCGGTGATCGCGTTCGCCAACGCCGACTTCGAGCTGTGTGAGCAATCGCTCTCGTCGCTGGTGGGCGCAGGGGGCAGCCGTTCACAGCATGCCGAGACCTGGCTGGTGCTGTTCGACCTGTACCGGGCGATCGGCCAGCAGCACAAGTTCGAAAGCCTCGCACTCGACTACGCCCAGCAGTTCGGCTGGTCGGCGCCGCAGTGGTTCTCGCTGCCCAAGCTGGTGGCCGAGGCTGCTGCCGACGAGAAGCCCGCATCCGGCGGCCCCGCCGCCCCTCGCATCGACGGCTCGATCGGTTGGGTGTCGCCCGACGTGGTCGACATGGACGCCGTCGCCCGCCTGCGTTCGCAGACCCTGCAGATGCCGCTGCCGTGGGTGCTCGACTGGAGCGCCGTGAGAAGCGTCGACCCGGAGGCCGCCCACCAGCTCAGCCTGCTGTTCCGCGGATGGGCCGGCCAGGCCATCGAGATGCGCTGGCTGGGCGGCGAGCGCCTGCTCAACGTGCTGGCCGACACGGCCCCCACCGGCGTGCGCGATGCCGACCCGGTGTACTGGCTGCTGCGGCTGGACGCGCTGCGCCTGGCCAACCGCCCCGACCAGTTCGACGAAGTGGCCATCGACTACTGCGTCACCTACGAGGTGTCGCCGCCGTCCTGGGAACCCGCCAAGTGCGCGGTACGGGTGAGCGAAGGCGGCGGTTCCACCGTGGCGCCGGCGTCGTCGGTCATCAGCGACGTGTCCACCGGCTTCGTCGAATCGCAGATCGTCGACGACGGCGTGGTGCAGGTGGCCACGGTCGAACTCTCGGGCCAGCTGGTGGGCGACATCGGCCTCACGCTCGAGCGGCTGCAGAAGCAGCTGGGCAGCGCCAGCATCGTCAACGTCACCTGCTCCAAGCTGATCCGGGTCGACTTCATCGCGGCCGGGGACCTGCTCAACTGGGTGCTCGCCCGTCGCGGCGAGAACCGCACCGTCAATTTCGAAGAAGCGCACCGCCTGGTCGCGCTGTTCTACGGCGCGATGGGCATCAACGAACACGCCCGGGTCAAGGTCCGCAACATCTAGCGCCTGCCGGCAGCCGCGTGCGCTGCCGCACAGGGGTTTTGGCAGCCGCGTAAGCTGCACCTCCTGTTGAAGCCTGTCGCTTCAGCCTCAGCTCTCCCCCCTATGGACATCTACCACGGCACCACCATCGTGAGCGTGCGCCGCGGCCGTCAGGTCGCCATCGGCGGCGACGGCCAGGTCACGCTCGGCAACATCGTCGTCAAGGCATCGGCCCGCAAGGTCCGCAAGCTGTACCGCGACCAGGTGCTCGCCGGCTTTGCCGGCGCCACCGCCGACGCCTTCACGCTGTTCGAGCGGTTCGAGGCCAAGCTCGAAAAGCACCAGGGCCATCTCATCCGCTCGGCCATCGAGCTCACGAAGGACTGGCGCACCGACCGCGTGCTGCGCCGGCTGGAGGCCATGCTGGCGGTGGCCGATGCCGACGCCTCGCTCATCATCACCGGCAACGGCGACGTGCTGGAGCCCGAGCAGGGCATCATCGCCATCGGCTCCGGCGGCGCCTACGCACAGGCCGCAGCCCGCGCCCTGCTCGACCACACCGAGCTGGGGGCGGCGCAGGTGGTGAAGAAGTCGCTCGAGATCGCGGGCGACCTGTGCATCTACACCAACCAGCACCACACGATCGAGACGCTGGGCAGCGACGACAAGGTGGTATCCGCATGAGCACCATGACGCCCCAGGAGATCGTCTCCGAACTCGACCGCCACATCGTCGGCCAGAAGGACGCCAAGCGCGCCGTGGCGATTG
>CAMLNA010000111.1 GCA_946481025.1 uncultured Rivibacter sp. | reverse complement strand
GCTGAGCTGCGCGTCGAGCAGCAGCGGGTCTTGCCAGTGGAAGCTTGCCTTGGTGTGCGCAGACGTCATGGGTGTCTCCTGTCGGGGCATGAAATCTAGGGGCCTCCTTCTCTTGAAGCAAACGCTTTGTCGGCACCGACCTGTGCGTAAACTGCACTTCGAACCTGAAAATCCCATGCGCCGCAAGATCCCCTCCACCACCGCGCTGGCCGCCTTCGAGGCCGCCGCGCGGCACCAGAGCTTCACCCGAGCGGCGGACGAGCTGGCTCTCACGCAAAGCGCGGTGTGCCGGCAGGTCGCCACGCTCGAGGCCTTCGTCGGCGTGAAGCTCTTCAAGCGCACGCGCCGCGGCGTGCTGCTCACCGCAGCCGGTGCGAGCTACAGCCACAACGTCCGGGCGCGGCTCGACGAGGTGGAGCGCGACACGCTCGAGCTCATGGCCAAGGGCGGGGCAGCGGGCGCGCTGGAGCTGGGGGTGCTCCCCACCTTCGCCACCAAGTGGCTGCTGCCGCGCGTGCCGGGCTTCCGGCGCACCCACCCGGGCATCACGCTGCATTTCACGCCTCGCACGCGGCCCTTCCTGTTCGAGGACACCGTGCTCGACGCGGCGCTGTATGCGGGCGAAGCCGGCTGGCCCGGCACCGAGGCCAGCTTCCTGATGCACGAGAACCTCATCGTGGTGGCGAGCCCTGCGCTTGTGCCGAAGCGGCGACTCAAACCTGCCGAGCTCGCGCGCTATCCGCTGCTGCAGGTCGGCACCCGGCCCTACCTGTGGCGGCAGTGGTTCGAGGCGGCAGGCGTCGAGGTGCAGCAGGACCTGGCGGGCTCACGCATGGAGCTCTTCTCCATGGTGAGCGAGGCGGCCGTGCACGGCCTGGGCGTCGCGCTGGTGCCGCGTTTCCTGGTGGAAGCCGAACTCGCGAGCGGCGCCTTGCGCCAGCTGCTCGACCTCGAGCTGCGCAGCGACCGCGCCTACTACCTCATCTATCCGGAACGCAAGGCCGACGACGCGGCCCTCATCGCGTTTCGCGGCTGGATCGAAGGCGAGGCCCGCACCTACCGCGAGCAGCACGGCCTGGGCTGATCCGGTCCGCGGGCGCCGCCGGGCGGCGATGTGCGGGTTTCCATAGGGTGACGGCGGCGCCATCGCTGACATCATCAGATTTCGCGAGGCCGCCCGGAACCGGTTCAGGGCGGCCGCCCCAAGTCCGCAGCGCCGAAGCGACATGCAGTACGCGATGAAAAGGATCCACCTGGCCATCACCGCCGTGTCGCCGGCCCCACCCGAAGCCGTGGCGCAGACCGCCAAGCCCGTGGCCAACCCGGGTCCGCGGATGTGAACGGCGCCTGCGTTCGTCGGGTGGTCTTGCTGGCGGGCTGGCTGCTCCTGTGCGCGCCCGCCATGGCCGCACCGATCGACGACTGGCGCCAGCGTGCCGCCGCCGTGCGCAGGCTGGCCGACAACGACGCCCCGGCGGCGTACATGCAGGCGCAGCGCCTGCATGCCGAACTGCCGCCCGACGCGACCGCTGCCGATCGGGTGCGCGCACTCAACCTGCTCGCACGCCTCGGGGTCCACCTGGCCAAGACGTCCGAGGCCATGGCCCACGCGGAGCAGGCGCTGCGCGAAGCCGTGTCCACCGGCGACCGGGCGGGCCAGGCCGAGGCCAACATGAACATCGGGCTCGCCGCGGTGAACCGCAACGACGTCGGGCGGCTGGTCGAGGTGACCGAGCAGACCCTCGCCGCGCTCGAAGCGGTGGACCGGCCCGACCTGCTCGGTGAAGCCCTGTTCCGCGGCGCCCTGGTGTATCGCCGCGTCGGCCGGCTGGAAGAGGCGGCAACGATGGCGCTGCAGGCGCAGGACGCGGCCCAGCGCACGGGCGACCCGCTGGTGCTGGCGTACGCCCATCACGGCCTGGCGGTTTCATACCTGCAGAGCGGGCGCCGCGTCGAAGCGCTGCAGCAGGCGCAGGAGATGCTGCGCCAGGCACGGGCCGCAGGCTCGAAGCTGCAGGAAGGCTATGCGCTGGTGACCCTGTTCGAGGCCACGTACCAGCGCGGCGTCCCGACCGAGGCCGAGCGTTACCTCGAGCAGGCGATCCAGACCTTCACGGCCGTCGGCTCGCCCACGGCGGTGGGCATTGCCTTGAACCTGCGTGCCGAAACGGCGCTGCGTGAAGGGCGGCTGCAGGAGGCACTGGCCGCCAACGAGCGGGGGCGCTCGATCCTCAAGATCACCCGGCTGCCCGCGGGCTTCTTCTTTTCAGCACTGCAGCGCAGCCAGATCGAGCAGGGGCTGGGGCGCCCGGCCGAAGCGCTGGCCGAAGCCGAGGATGCCTACCGCCGCTCACTCGAACTGGCGCAACCGCTGCACCAGTCGTTGGCGACGCGCCGGCTGGCCGAGCTGGCGGCGGCCGCTGGCGACGCGCAGCGCGCCTATCGGCTGTCCATCGAGGCCGCCGACCTGATGGCCAAGGCCAGCACCGAGCGCAGCGCCGAACGCCTGCTGGGCACTGCGCAGCGCCGCCGCGACGAGGCGCGCCGCCAGCAGTTGGCCGAACTGCAGCGCCGCGGCGAGCAGCAGGCCGCCGAGTTGCAGGCGCGCGAACTGAGACAACGCTGGCTGTGGACGGTGCTGGCCGGCAGCCTGCTCGCGCTCGGCGGCACCGTGTTCTTCCTGCTGCGCCTGCGCCGCTCGCGCGCCGAGGTGCGTGGCCTGGCAGACACCCTGGAGCAGCGGGTCCACGAGCGCACCGCACAGCTGGAAAGCGCGCAGCATGCGGCCGAGGCGGCCACCCGGGCCAAGAGCGAGTTCCTGGCCAACATGAGCCACGAGATCCGCACGCCGATGAACGCCATCCTGGGCATGTCGTACCTGGCGCTCAGGAGCGGGCTGGACGCCCGGCAGCGCAACTACATCGAGAAGGTGCACGGGGCGGCGGAGTCGTTGCTGCACATCGTCGACGACATCCTGGACTTCTCGAAGATCGAGGCTGGCAAGCTGGAGATCGAGAACATCGCGTTCGAGCTGGGCGACGTGTTCGGGCACCTGGCCAACCTGCTGGCCATGCGCGCCGAGGAGAAGGGCCTGGAGCTGCTGTTCGTGTTGCCGCCCGACCTGCCCACCGCGCTGGTGGGCGACCCCTCCCGGCTGGGCCAGATCCTGCTGAACATGGGCAACAACGCCATCAAGTTCACCGAGCGCGGCGACGTGACGGTGGCGGTGTCGCTCGTCAGCCGCGAGGCGCAGCGGGCGACGCTGCGCTTCGAGGTCCGCGACACCGGCATCGGCATGAAGGCCGAGGCGCGCGAGCGCCTGTTCCAGCCCTTCACGCAGGCCGATGCGTCGACCAACCGGCGCTACGGCGGGACCGGCCTGGGGCTCGCCATCTGCCGTCACCTCGTGCAGTGCATGGGCGGCGACATCGGCGTGGACAGCGAACCCGGCCGCGGCAGCTGCTTCCACTTCACGCTGCCCCTGGGCCTGCAGTCGGGTGAGCAGCCGGTCCCCGAGACCGCCGGACTGCGGGGCGCGCGGGTCCTGGTGGTCGACGATCACGCGGCCACGCGCGACCTGCTGCAGGCCTTGATGGCGTCCCTGGGCATGGCGGTCGAAACGGCGGCCGACGGCGGGGCGGCGCTGGCCGCCATCGCGCATGCCGACGCGGCCGACCGCCCGTTCAAGCTGCTGCTGCTCGACTGGCGCATGCCCGGCATGGACGGCATCGAATGCCTGGCGCGGCTGGCCGGCGGTCGCCATCCGCCGCCGACCGTGCTGATGGTCACGGCTTTCAACCGCGACCAGGCCGAGCGTCAGTTGCAGGCGCGCGGACTGCAGGTCGGGGCATTGCTGCCCAAGCCCGTCACGCCGTCGACCCTGCTGGACGCCTGCCTCGTGGCGCTCGGCCGCCCGGCGGTGCACCACCGTCGCCTCGAGCAGCGCCAGGAGCTGCTGCAGACGCGCCAGGCGGGCCTGGCCGGCAGGCGCGTCCTGCTGGTGGAGGACAACTCCATCAACCAGGAGCTGGCCTGCGATCTGCTGGAGCGTGCCGGCATGACCGTCGACGTGGCTGCCGACGGACGGGAGGCGCTGGCGGCACTCGACCGCGCGCGCTACGACGCCGTGCTGATGGACTGCCAGATGCCGGTCATGGACGGCTATGCGGCGACGCGCGCCTTGCGCCAGCGCCCGGCGCTGAGGGACCTGCCGGTGATCGCCATGACCGCCAATGCCATGGCCGGCGAGCGCGAGAAGGTGCTGGCCGCAGGCATGAACGACCACGTTGCCAAGCCGATCGACGTGGACGAGCTGTTCGCGACGCTCGTGCGCTGGGTGCGTCCGCAGGAGGCGCCCTCGGGCGCCGCGGCTTCCGAGATGCCGCCGGGGCTCGACCGGCAGGCAGGCCTGGCCGCGCTGAATGGCAACGAGGCCTTGTACCGGCGGCTGCTCGGCAAGTTCCGCCAGCATGAGGCCGATTTCGAGGCACGCCTGCGCGATGCGCGTTCGCGGGGGGACGCGGCGGGCGCCATACGCTGCGCTCACGATCTCAAGAGTGTGGCCGGCACCCTGGGCATGCCCGGCCTGCAGCGCGCGGCCCAGGCGCTGGAAGCGGCGCTGGTGGCCGCGCACGAGCAGGCAGCCGGCGAGGCGGCGATCGAGCCGCTGCTGCAGGACGTGATGCGGCAGATGGAGCCGCTGATGCGCGCATTGCCGGAGCACACGGCAGGCACGAGCGCGTAGCGGCCGCCGTGATCGGCGGCGCCGTCGCCGTCCAACCCTTGTTTCATGCAGCCCGAGGGGCGATATCGACCCTTCGCCGGGCTGGCGCTTCCCACGGCGGCGGCGGCTGCGCAGCATGCGCGCCGGCACAAGAACACCGGAGGAAAGGCATGGACCGAAGGAGCTTCTCGCTGTGGGCCGCCGCAGCCGCGCTGAGCGGCTGCGGCGGCAGCGACGAAAGCGATGGCGCAGTGGTGGACGACGACGCCCGTCCGGGCTCGGGTACGAGCGTCGTGAAGCACGTGGCCGGGCCCAACCCCACCGGCCTGCGCTGGGGCTTCTGGGAGGTCTATACCCAGCAGGCGGCCACACTGGCGGCCGTGGGCCGGCGCCCGAGCGCGCGGGTGAGCTTCGACGGCTGGGCCGCCATCGAGCAGCGCCCGGGGCTCTACACCTGGCCCGATCCGGCCCGCTATGGCGACACGCACCTGCATGGCGAGACCATCCTCGGCGCGGTGAACGTGAGCTTCAAGGTCCCGGCCCACTACGCCGACGACATCACCGACGCCACCACGCGCGAGGCCGCCCGCAACTTCGTGCGCGCCTACGTGCAATGGCTGCTGGGCAACTTCGGCTCCGCGGTGCTCACCATCGACTACGAGATCGTCTCGAACTACCGGCTGCAGCAGCCGGGCAGCGAGCCGCGGGCGCAGGAGTGGGCGGCCTGGTACCTCGAAGCCGCCGCGGCGGCGCGCGAGGCGGCTGCGGAGCTCGGCAAGTCGGCGCTGCTGGCGCTGCAGCCCATCTTCAACGGCGACCCCTTCCTCGCCGACAGCCCCATCGCCAAGGGCGGCGCGCACAACCCCTGGCTGCGCGAGGTGGTGGCCGCCTCCGACTACCTCGCGCTGGACACCTACCACCGCGACGTGACGCGTCCGCTCACCGACGCCAACCGCACGCTGGAGATCATTCGCTTCTGGATCGACGAATTCGCCGGCGACCGCGAGGTGGTGGTCACCGAGAACGGCTTCTGCACCGCGGCCGACGGCGCCCCCGGCGTGCCGCTGGACCCGCGCAAGTACAAGGGCACCGAAGCCGAGCAGGCCGGCTACTACGCCGACCTCTTCCCCAAGCTGCTGGCGGCCAACCAGCCCAGCGGCGTGTTCCGCAACCGGCTGCGGGGCTTCCACATCTGGTCGATCACCGACAACCCGAAGGCCGATGACCTGGACGACCGCCACTTCGGGCTCGTCACCGCCGAAGGCCGCGAGAAGCCGGCGGCGCCGATCGTGCGAGCGGCCATCGCAAGGGCCGAGGCCGACCCCTTTCACCGCCCGTACAACACCGCCGCCGTGGATGGCCGCAACCTTGCCGACAGGCTGGCCTCGGGCAGCGAGGCAGTGAGCCTTTCCTTTACCGAAGGCGATCGCTTCGAGTTCCTGCGCTGGCAGGGCACCGGCCCGCAGTCGGCCACCGAGGTGCGCCTGCAGGTGGCCTTCGCGACCCTGGGCAACCTGCTGGTCAAGGTCAACGGCCACTGGCAGCTCGAACAGAACCGCTCGGCTTTCGACATCGACATTTCGGCACACTACCGGCCGGGCGGGCCGAACGTGATCGACGTGCATGCCACCGCCCGGTCCTTCCCCGTGAACCAGCAAGTCCTGTCGCTGCGAGTTGTCTACGCCTGAGCCGTCCCCTGCCGAAAACAGCGCCTCCGTCGCCGCCCCGCGCGCGCTGGAGGGCTACGCCGTGGTGCTGGCGCCGCTGGCGCTGGGCCTGGCGGCCCTGGTGGTGGCGCTGGCCACGCGCAACCCGCGTGTCGCGGTGTTCCAGGTGCTGCCGGCCGTGCTGGCCATGCTGCTGGGCGGCGGTGCCGCGGCCCTGTGGCTGCTGCGGCGGCGCGCGCCGCTGTGGGTCCTGCTGCCCGGTGCGGCGCTGGCCACCTGGGCGGCCCTGGTGGCCACGGTGCTGGCCATGGCCACGCTGTACGGCCGGCCGGTCGAGTACGTGTTCGCAAGGCCGGTGGTCGAGCGCGGCGTGGTCGGCGCGCCGGTGCTGGGCGCATTGATCGCCGCCGGGCTGTGGCTCCTGGAGCGTGCCCGCCAGCGCGAGCGCGCCGCCTGGGAAGCCGAACGCGCTGCGCGCGTGCAGCACCAGCAGCTGCAGCACGAGCGCACGCTGGCCCACCTGCAGCTCCTGCAGGCCCAGGTCGAGCCGCACTTCATCTACAACACGCTGGCCAACCTGCGCCAGCTGGTGCGCACCGACAGCGCACGGGCACTGCAGATGCTCGATCACCTGATCCGCTACTTCAAGCTGGTGCTGCCGAGTTTTCGGGCCGACCGCCTGCCGCTGCGCGACGAGCTGGCGCTGGTGCAGGCCTACCTCGACCTGCTGCGCGAGCGCATGGACCGGCCGATGCAGCTGGTGGCCGACGTGCCCGAGCCGCTGGCAGGGTTTGGGCTGCCGCCGGGGGCGCTGCTGTGCCTGGCCGAAAACGCCGTCAAGCACGGCCTGCCGGAGGACGGCGAGGCGCTTTTGCTGCACGTCGCCGCCCGGCAGGCCGGGGAACATTTGCTGGTGACGGTGCGCGACAACGGCAGTGGCCCGGTCGCGCGGCCGGGCATGGCGCGCGCGAGCGGCAGCGGTACCGGCCTGGCCAACCTGCGCGAGCGCTTGCGCCTGCTGTATGGCGATGCAGCCGGCCTGCAGCTGCACGATGCCCGCCCCGGATGCGAGGCGGTGCTCACGCTGCCGTGGCGCCCGCGCTGAGAGAGACGAAAGGAAAGGTCGCATGCGTGCCCTGATCGCCGACGACGAGCCGCTGCTGCGCGCCGAGCTGCGCGAGGCGCTCGCCTTGGCATGGCCCGAGCTGCGCATCGTGGCCGAGGCGGCCGACGGCCGCCGTGCGCTCGCTGCCGCGCTGGAGCACCGACCCGAGGTGGCCTTCCTCGACGTCAACATGCCGCACCTGGACGGCATGGCCGCTGCGCAGCAGATGCGCGAACGCGGCTATGCCGGCGAGATCGTCTTCGTGACCGCCTACGACCAGCACGCGCTGCGTGCCTTCGAGGCACGCGCCATCGACTACCTGGTGAAGCCGCTGGAGCCGGCCCGGCTGGGCGACACGGTGACGCGGCTGAAGGCTCGCCTGGCGGCACTGCTGCAAGCGGCTGCCGTGCCGGCGGAGGCGGCCGCCTCGCCCTGGCTGCGGGTGACGCGCGGCACCCAGACGCAGCTGGTGCGCCTGGAAGACGTGGCCTGCCTGCGCGCCGTGCCCGGGTACACGCAGCTCGTCACCCGCGACGGCGAGCACCTGGTGGAGCTGCCGCTCAAGTCGCTGCAGCAGCGCCTGGACCCGCTGGCCTTCGTGCAGGTGCACCGCGCGGCCATCGTGAACCTGCACTTCGTCGCGCGCATCGTGCGCGACCGCCCGGGGCACTGCGTGGTGGAGCTCAAGCACGGGCTCGGGCAGGTGGAGGCAAGCCGCGCCGGCGCGGAGCTGCTGCGTTCGCTTTGATCGGGCGGTGAAGGTATTCGGCAGCTTTGCACGGACACCCGAACCGTATCGAAGCGATGGCGAGGTCCTACGCCTCCCGCAGGCAGTCCACGATCTTCAGCCGCCCCGCCCGCCAGGCCGGGATGAAGCCGCCCACGAAGCCCATCACCAGCGAAAACGCGAGCGTCTGCACCGCGATCGCCGGCGTGAGCTTGAACTGGAAGGCCAGCTCCGAGAAGGTCTGGAAGTTGGTGGTCGAGATGTTCACCGCCTGCATCAGCGAGGCGGCGGCCAGCCCCATCACGCCGCCCACCAGCGCCAGCAGCAGCGATTCGCCCAGGAAGGCCGTGAGCACGGCGCTGCGCCGGAAGCCCAGGGCGCGCAGCGTGCCGATCTCGCCCACCCGCTGCGCCACCGCGGCGAACATGGTGATCATGGCGCCCACCACCGCGCCGATCGAGAAGATGATCGAGAGCGCCAGCCCCAGGTAGCGGATGAAGGTGGCCAGCGCGCGCGACTGTTCTTCGTAGAACTGGCGCTCCGGCTTGGCGTCGAGCGACAGCCTCGGGTCGCCTTCGAGCGTGGCCTTCGCCCGCTCGAACCGGCCCGCATCGGCCAGCTTGAAGATCACGCTCGAATACGAGTTGCGGCGGAAGGCCTGCATCATCTGGTCGGCATCGCCCCAGATCTCGGAATCGAAGCCGGTGCGGCCGGCGTCGAACACACCCACCACCGTCCAGTCGCGCCCGGCGAAGCGCAGCGTTTCGCCCAAGGCCGCACCGCTGAAGCCGCGCGCGATGGCGCTGCCGGTGACGATCTCGCTGCTGCCGGGGCGGAACATGCGCCCTTCGACGAGGCGCACCTGCGGCCGCAGCGCGAGCCCGAGGTCCGAGGTGCCGCGCACCGTCACGTTGCTGGGCTTGCCGCTGCCGCGCTTGGGCAGGTTGTTCAGCACCACGGGCTCCTTGGACACGATGCGCCGGCCCTGCCCGTCGGTCGCGATGCCGGCGAGGCTCTCGACGATGGCGGCCTGGTCGCGGCTGACGCCGGAGTTGATCTCGGCGCCCGCGCCCTTGCGCAGCACGATCACGTTGTCGGGCTGCCCGGTTGCCACCAGCGTGGCCTTGATGCCCTCGCTCATCATCAGCACGGTGGCGAACACGTACACCACCAGCGCCATGCCGCCGGCGGTGAGCAGCGTGGTGACGCGGCGCACCCAGAGGTTGCGGGCGATGTAGCTGAGGGGGAGGGGTTTCATGGCGCGCTGAGTGCGATCTACGCACGCTGCGCTGATCTAGCGCCTGCCGCCGCCGAATCCCGGCTTGCGGCGCTGATGTCGTACCACGAGGATGCGTATGCCATCCTCGAATTCGCGGTAGATCACCGAATACGGGAAGATCCGCAAAGAAAACGTCCTGCGTCCGTTGGGGCCCGGCGTGCCGAGGTCAGGGTGCTGCACCAGGAGTTGGGCTACGCGTTCGAACTCGAACAAAAAGCGCTTCGCAACGACCGCGCCGGCTTGCTCGGCGTAGAAATCTACGACGGCAGCCAAGTCTTGTTCTGCGGCAGGGTGCAGCGTGTAAGTCACCGCGCCAGCCTTGCCTTCAGCCGCGCAATGGCGTCCTGCCCTGACACCGCCGTGACCGTGCCGGCGTCCAGCTCTGCTTCCCGTCGGTCTGCTTCGCGCGCCCAGGCTTCCTCGACTTCCTGGTCGACATCGAGTGTTGCGATCAAGCGCTCGATCAAATGAGAACGATCAGCTGGCGCAAGCTTCAGAGCTTCTGCTTCCAGTGCTTCCAAGGGAGTTGTGCTCATGTCGTTTCTCCGAGCGTCAAGGTGCCGCGTGCAGGTTGCAAGAGCAGATCATCCTGTTCGGCGTGAGAGCTGGCGGCGCGGGACTGATGCAGGTGAGATTGTAGGCAGTGACCTTCCTGGTCATGGCAGCCCTTCTACGCCACATGCCTCAACCCCTGCACGATGTCGATGCGGCTCATCTTCCACGCCGGCCAGGCCGCAGCCACCACGCCCACCACCACACAAGCCGCCATCTGCAGAGCCTGCGTCAGGGCGCTCACCTCGAACACCGGGAACAACGTCCCCACAGCGTTCTTGAACGCCGCCGCGACCGGCAGCGTGACCAGCAGCCCCAGCCCGCCGCCGATCAACGCGATCAGCAGGCTCTCGCCGAACAGCAGCTTCACCACGAACCCCGGTGAAAAGCCCAGCGCCTTCAGCGTCGCGTATTCGGCCAGCCGTTCGCGTGCCGTCATCGTCATCGTGTTGGCCATCACGGCCATGATGATCACCACGATGATGAAGCTCACGGCCTGGATGGCGACGAGGATGGCTTCGCTCATCGACACGAAGCTGAGCTGGAAGGCGCTTTCGGTTTCGGTCAGGGTTTCGGCCAGCGAGTTCTTGAAGAGTCCGTCCACGCGCAGCGAAACGGCGGCGGCGTTCTCGGGCTGGTCGATGCCCAGCACGTACACGCCCACGAAGTCGACGTTGCGCGCCGACTTCACGCGTGCGCGGAAGGTCTCGGTCAGGTACTTCCAGTGGAAGAGCATCTGTTGTTCGTCGGTCCTGGCCTCGGCGCCCTCGTAGATGGCGCGCAGCGTGAAGTTCCAGGTGCCGGGGTAGATGGTGCCCTTGAGCGGGATGGTGTCGCCCACCTTCCAGCCGAACTTGTCGGCGAGCTTCCTGCCCACCATGGCACCTTGCCGGTCACGCATGAAGGCCTCCCGCTCGGCGTCGCTGATGCGGTATTCCGGGTAGAGCGCGAGGTAGGTCGGCGCATCCACCGCGAACTGCGCGAAGAAGTTGCGCGGCTCGATGTAGATGCCGCCGAACCAGTTGGCCCACGACACGCTGCTCACGCCGTCGACCGCGCGGATGCGCTCGGCATAGTGCAGCGGCAGCGGAAAGGTGAGCGAGATCGCGCTGCGGGTGACGAGGCGCGTGCTGGAGCTCGCCTCCACGCCGGCATACCAGGCATCGACGATGGTGCGCAGCAGGCCGAAGGCGCAGATGGCCACGATGAGGCCCACCATGGTGAGCAGCGTGCGCAGCTTGTGGCGGAAGGCGTTCTTCAGCAGCAGCCTGAAGATGAACATCGCCGCCCGCCCCTCACCCTGGCCCTTGGGGGTCGGGCACCAGCACGCCTTTTTCGAGGTGCACCAGGCGCCGCGCCCGGGCCGCGGCCTTGGGGTCGTGGGTGACCATCACGATAGTCTTGCCCAGCTCGGTGTGCAGCTCGTCCATCAGGCGCAGCACCTCCTCGCCGGTCACCCGGTCGAGGTCGCCGGTGGGCTCGTCGGCGACGATGAGCATGGGGTCGGTGACCAGCGCGCGTGCGATCGCCACGCGCTGCTGCTGCCCGCCCGAGAGTTCGTTCGGGTAGTGGTCCATGCGGTCGGCCAGGCCCACCGCGTCGAGCGTGGCTTCCACGTGTTCGCGGCGCCTGCGGGCCGACAGCCCGGTCAGCAGCAGCGGCAGCTCCACGTTCTCGAAGGCGGTGAGCACCGGCATCAGGTTGTAGAACTGGAAGATGAAGCCCACGTTGGCGGCGCGCCAGTCGGCCAGCTCGGCTTCGCTCAAGGTGGCGATGTCCACGCCGCCGATCTCGATGGTGCCGCTGCTGGGCTTGTCGATGCCGGCGATGAGGTTCAGCAGCGTGCTCTTGCCCGAGCCGCTCGGGCCCATCAGCGCGATGAACTCGCCGCGCTGCACGTCGAGGTCCACGTCGAGCAGCACGGGGATCTGCTGGCCGCCGCGCTGGTAGGCCTTGCGCAGCGAGCGGATGCGGATCATGACGACACCCCGAGGTTCACTTTGCCGCCACCGCCACCTTGGTGCCGGCCTGCAACGTGTCGGCAGGCTTGAGCACCAGCCGCTCGCCCGACTTGAGCGTGCCCGACGACACCTCGAGCAGGTCGCCCAGCCTGCGGCCCGGCGTGACCTCCACCGCTTCGAGCACCTCATCCTCGCCCTGTTTCGCCAGCCGCAGCACCACCTTCGCGCCGCCGCGTTCAGTCACCGCCTCCGGGTTCACCGCCAGCACCGGGCGCTGGTCGGCGTCGGTCGCGGGCTGCGACAGGAAGGTCACCTTCGCGCTCATTTCCGGGAGGATGCGCGCATCGAGCTTCTCGAAGCGGATCTTGGTCATGACCGTGGCCTTGGCCCGGTCCACCGTGGGCACGATGCCGCCCACCTGGCCGCGAAAGCGCGCGTCGGGCAGCGCGTCGAGCGTGATCTCGACCGGCTGGCCGATCCTGGCCTTCGACAGGTTGCTCTCGGACACGTCGGCTTCCACCTCGAGCGTGCTCATGTCGGCCATGGTCACCACCGCGCCCTGCGAGCCGGCCGCACTGGAGAACGGCGTGATGATGTCCCCGACGTTGGCGTTCTTCACCAGCACCACGCCATCGAAAGGGGCGCGGATCTCGGTGAAGTTCTCGTTCACCCGCTGCACGTTCACCTGCGCCCGCGCCTGCGCGAGCCCGGCCTCGGCCGAGGCCACGGCGGCCCGTGCGGCATTGGCGCGGGTGAGCGCCGCGTCCACCGCCTGCGGCGACACGAAACCCTGTGCCTGCAGGCCCTGCGTGCGCTTCTGCTCGGCTTCGGCATTCGCCGCTTCCACTCGCGCCTGCGCCAGCGCCGCCTCGGCCTGGCGCACGCCGGCCTGCGCGCTGGCGATGGCGGCCTGCACGTCGCTGGCGTCGAGCCGCGCGATGACCTCGCCCTTTTTCACCTGCGAGCCTTCGCGCACGTTGAGCTCCAGGAGCCGGCCTGTGGCCTTGGAGGCGACCGCGGCGCGTCGCTGCGCCACCACATAGCCCGACGCGGTGAGCTGCGCGTACTGCATCGACGGGTAGCTGGTCAGCACCGTGGTGGTCTGCACCTCGGCCTTGCGGGGCGCGAATACGAGCCCGGCCGCCGCCAGCAGCACGAGGGCCGCGACGATCCACTTCCAGCGCCCGCGGCGCCGGCGTGCCGGCGGCAGGGCCGTGCGATCGATGCGCAGTTGCGACAACTTCGAGGCAGCGGCGGGGGGCTGGTCTTCGTCGGCCATGGCGTGCGGGAGCAAGGCGGTGAGGGCGGTGCGATTGTGCACAAGGCCCGCCGGCGGTTGCACTTTGTCATCCCTGCATACGCCGCTCTCAAGCAAGCTGGGCTACTTATGCAAGACAACTTCGCGCAACAGAACAACGACAGTGCCGCACGTCGGCGTCAACGGCTCGCCCTGGGCTGGCTGGTGGTGGCCGTGCTGGCCTTGCAGGCCTGCGGCGGCGGTGACGACAACGCCGACGCGCCGCCTCCGGCGAGCGGCGGCCCCACGCCCACCCCCGCCCCCTCGACCGCCCCCACCCCGGCGCCAGGTCCGACACCGACTTCGAGCCCGAGCCCGAGCCCGAGCCCGGCACCCCCGGCCGCCCATACCTGCGGCCTGTCGAACTTCCAGTCGCAGATGCTGCAGCTGGTGAATGCACGGCGTGCCGCAGGGGCCAGCTGCGGCAGCCGCGGCAGCTTCGCGCCCGCCGCGGCGCTCGCCTGGAACACCCGGCTCACCGATGCGGCCTACGGCCATTCGCGCGACATGGCCGACAACAACTATTTCTCGCACACCAGCCTCGACGGCCGCACGCTCGGCCAGCGCGTCACCGCGGCGGGCTACAGCTGGTCGGCGCTCGGCGAAAACATCGCCGGCGGCCCGAGCACGGTGCAGCAGGTCGTGGACGGCTGGATGGCGAGCGACGGCCACTGCGCCAACATCATGAACGCCAACTTCACCGAGATCGGCGTGGCCTGCGCGGGCAACGCGTCGAGCCAGTGGGGACGCTACTGGACGATGGACCTCGCGCGGCCCCGATAGCGCTTGCCTGCGTTGGTGCTCAGTCGCGGCGGGCGATGAAGCCGCCGCCCAGGCACACGTCGCCGTCGTACAGCACGGCCGACTGTCCCGGCGTCACGGCCCACTGGGGCTCCTGGAAGGCCAGCTCGAAGGCGCCGTTGGCACCGGCCTTCAGCACGCAGGCGGCGTCGGCCTGGCGGTAGCGGGTCTTGGCCGCCATGGCACCCGGCGCGGGCGCCTCGCCGGCCACCCAGCTGGCCTCGTCGGCGGCCAGTTCCAGGCTCTGCAGCCAGGGGTGGTCGTGGCCCTGCACCACGTACAGCGTGTTGTTCTCGATGTCCTTGCGCGCCACGAACCATGGCTCGTGTTCGCCACCGCCGCGGGGCGCGCCCTTTTCCTTCACGCCGCCGATGCCGATGCCCTTGCGCTGGCCCAGCGTGTAGAACGACAGGCCCACGTGTTCGCCGATCACCCGGCCGCGGTCGTTCTTGATGGGGCCGGGCCGGTTGGCCAGGTAGCGGTTGAGGAACTCGCGGAACGGCCGCTCGCCGATGAAGCAGATGCCGGTCGAGTCCTTCTTCTTCGCGTTGGGCAGGCCGATCTCGGCCGCGATGCGCCTCACCTCGGTCTTGCGCAGCTCTCCCACCGGAAACAGCGTCTTCGACAGCTGCGCCTGGTTGAGCCGGTGCAGGAAGTAGCTCTGGTCCTTGGTCGCGTCCAGCCCCTTGAGCAGCTCGAAGCGGCCGTCGCGCTCGCGCACCCGGGCGTAGTGCCCGGTGGCGATCTTTTCGGCGCCCAGGCGCATCGCATGGTCGAGAAACGCCTTGAACTTGATCTCGGCGTTGCACAGCACGTCGGGGTTGGGCGTGCGGCCGGCCTGGTATTCGCGCAGGAACTCGGCGAACACGCGGTCCTTGTACTCGGCCGCGAAGTTCACGTGCTCCATCTCGA
>CAMLNA010000110.1 GCA_946481025.1 uncultured Rivibacter sp. | reverse complement strand
TGGTCGAGGATGTCGAAGATGCGCTTGGCGCCGGCCGCCGCCTTCTGCGTCACCGAGACGATGCGGCTCATCGAGTCGAGCCGGCCGTAGAAGCGGCCGATGTAGGCGATGAAGGCCGACAGCACGCCCACCGTGATGTGGCTCTGGCTCACCTGCCAGATGCCGAAGGCCCACACCACCAGCAGGCCCACGTCGGTGAGCAGCGACACGGTGGGCGAGAACAGGCTCCAGGTCTTGTTGAGCCGGTCGTTGACTTCGAGGTTGTGCTTGTTGGCTTCGCGGAAGCGTTGCGCTTCGCGGCGTTCCTGAGCGAAGGCCTTGACGACCCGCACGCCCGGGATGGTGTCGGCCAGCACGCTGGTCACGTCGCCCCACACGCGGTCGATCTTCTCGAAGCCGGTGCGCAGCTTGTCGCGCACCACGTGGATCATCCAGGCGATGAAGGGCAGCGGCAGCAGCGTCACCAGGGCGAGCCATGGGTTGATCGAGAACAGGATCACCGAGGTCATGCCGATCATCAGCACGTCGGTGGCGAAGTCGAGCGCATGCAGCGACAGGAACACCGAGATCCGATCCGTCTCGGAGCCGACGCGTGAGATCAGGTCGCCGGTGCGCTTGCTGCCGAAGTAGTCGAGCGACAGCTGCAGCAGGTGCTCGAACGAGGCGGTGCGCAGGTCGGCCGCGATGCGTTCGGACACCAGCGCCAGCAGCCAGGTGCGCCACCAGCTCAGCCCCCAGGCGAACAGCGCCGCGCCCAGCAGGCCGCTCAGCAGCGTGAGCACGTAGCTCGTCTCGATCTGCTGCCCGTTCTGGAACGGGATCAGCACGTTGTCCATCAGCGGGATGGTGAGGTAGGGCGGCACCAGCGTGGCCGCGGTGGAGGCCAGCGTGAGCAGGAAGCCGAGCAGCAGCTGGTGGCGATAGGGGCGGGCGAAACGCCACAGCCGCAGCAGCACCCAGGTCGATGGCGGCGTCTGCAGTTCGCGCGCGCAGGCAGGGCATTCGTCGCTGTCGGGCGGCAGCGGCGCCTTGCAGGTCGGGCAGAGCGCCACTTCGTCGCCGATTGGCGACAGGCCTGTCTTCAGTGATTCGATCTGTTGCTCGAAGAGCTTGAGCAGCCGCAGCGCCTGCACGTTGCCGCCCAGCGTGTAGTGCCATACCGCCAGGCGCCGGTGTTCGTCGTGCAGCTCCAGCGTGCCGACGCCGGCGTGGTCGAAGTGGCGCAGCGCATGCCCCGCTGCCAGGGGCCATTCGCGCTGCTGGCCGCTGCCCGCCTCGCGTGCGAGCAGGCGCCGGTGTGTGAGCAGGAGTTCGCCGCGGGCGAAGCGAAGTGCCGCGTCGAGGTCAACCTCCAGGCTGGCGAGCACGTTTTCGTCGGGGCCGAGGGGCCACCCGGCGCCGCCCGTGCCGGCGGAAGAGGCTGGAAGAAGTTGTTGCATTGTGTGGGCTTGCAGCGGGCAGACTTCAGGCTCGCCGGGGCGCGGATTTTCACCCATGCGCCACCCTGGCGCGACCCCCGACAGGGCGCACAATCCCGACCTGCCGCAGCATTGCGGGCATTCCCCCAGAAGTCCAGACGATGAGCAAGTTCGAAGACATCAAGCTGCTGCGCGTGAACTACCTGCGCGGCCCCAACATCTGGACCTACCGGTCGGTCCTCGAAACCTGGCTGGACCTCGGCAAGCTCGAGGACTATCCGTCGAACAAGCTGCCCGGCTGCAACGACCGCCTCGTGGCCATGCTGCCGGCCCTGATGGAGCACCACTGCGGCGTGGGCGAGCGCGGCGGCTTCCTGCAGCGCCTGACCGAAGGCACCTGGTGCGGCCACGTGCTGGAACACGTGGTGATCGAGCTGCTCAACCTGGCCGGCATGCCCACCGGCTTCGGGCAGACACGCAGCACCTCGCAGCACGGGGTGTACCGCATGGTGTTCCGGGCCCGCGACGAGCAGGTCGCGCGCACCGCGCTCGAACGCGGCCACCGGCTGCTCATGGCGGCCATCAACGACGAGCCGTTCGACGTGCCCGCGGCGGTCGAGAAGATCCGCGAGCAGGTGGACGACTCCTACTTCGGCCCCAGCACGGCGGCCATCGTGGCGGCCGCCACCGACCGGCGCATCCCCCACATCCGCCTGAACGACGGCAACCTGGTGCAGCTGGGCCACGGCGCGCGGCAGCGCCGCATCTGGACGGCCGAGACCGACCGCACCAGCGCCATCGCCGAGAACATCGCCTGCGACAAGGACCTCACCAAGACGCTGCTCAAGTCCTGCGGCGTGCCGGTGCCCGAGGGCCAGCTGGTCAAGAGCCCCGCCGAAGCCTGGGAGGCTGCGCAGGACATCGGCCTGCCGGTGGTGGTGAAGCCTTCCGATGGCAACCACGGCCGCGGCGTGGTGCTCGACCTTCGCACGCAGGCCGACGTGGAAGCCGCCTACACGCTGGCCGAGCAGCACGGCAGCGAGGTCATCGTCGAGCAGTACATCCGCGGCGAAGAGCACCGCCTGCTGGTGGTGGGCGGCAAGGTGGTGGCGGCCGCCCGCGGCGAAACCGCCTGGGTCACCGGCGACGGGCGGCTCACGGTGGACGAGCTGGTCGATGCGCAGATCAATTCCGACCCGCGCCGCGGCGACAACGAGGACTTCCCGCTCGCGCGGCTGAAGGCGGCCGACGACGGCGCCATCCTGTCGGACCTGCAGCGCCAGGGGCTCACGCCCGCTTCGGTGCCGGGGGCGGGCCGCAAGGTGCTGATCCAGCGCAACGGCAACGTCGCCATCGACTGCACCGACCACGTGCACCCGGAGGTCGACCACGTCGTGTCGCTCGCCGCGCGCGTGGTGGGCCTCGACATCGCCGGTGTCGACCTGGTGTGCGAAGACATCTCCAGGCCGCTGGCCGCGCAGGCCGGGGCCCTCGTCGAGGTGAACGCCGGCCCGGGCCTGCTCATGCACCTGAAGCCGGCCGAAGGCACGCCGCGTCCGGTGGGCCGCTCCATCGTCGACCACCTGTTTGCCGAGCACGAAACCGGCCGCATCCCCATCGTGGGCGTTGCGGGCTCGCGCGACACCGCCACCATCGCTCGGCTGGTCGCCTGGCTCATTCACCTGTCGGGCCGCCACGTCGGCCTGGCCTGCCGCGACGGCCTGTGGCTGGGCAGCCGCCGTGTCGAACGCAGCGACTGCGTCCGGTGGGACGCCGGCCAGCGCGTGCTGATGAACCGCGAGGTCACGGCAGCGGTGTTCGAGAACACGCCCGAGCTGATCCTGCGTGACGGGCTGCCCTACGACCGCTGCCAGGTCGGCATGGTGACCGACATGGACGGCGCGCAGGCGCTGGCGCACTACGACCTGCGCGAGCCCGAGCAGATGGCCAAGGTGCTGCGCACGCAGGTCGATGTGGTGCTGGCCGACGGCGTGGGCGTGCTCAACGCCGCCGACGCCCGCGTGGCCGAGCTCGCCGAGCTGTGCGACGGCGAGGTGCTGCTCTACGCCGCCGAAGAGAACGCCGCCGCGGCCGCCGCCATTGCCGAGCACCGCGAAAAAGGCGGCCGTGCGGTGCTGGTGCGCAACGACCGCATCGTGTTCGGCACCGGCCTCACCAAGACGATCGGCCCCTCGGCGTCGACCGCCTGCCGCCACGCCCGCCTGGGCGCCCATGCGCTGGTCGCCGCCGTGGCGGCCGCCTGGGCCTTCGGCATTTCCCCTGAACTGATTGCCGCCGGCATCGAGACCTATTCCCCGGAAGCCTGATGGAAGTTTCACGCATCAGGGCCCTGAGAGGCCCCAACCTCTGGAGCCGTCACACGGCCATCGAAGCCATCGTTGCCTGCACGGCGGGCGAGCGTTCCCTGGCCGACATGCCGGGGTTCGAGAAGCGCCTGCGGGAGCTCTTCCCGGCGATCGGCGCGCTGCGCCCGGGCTCGGCCGGCGTGCCGCTGTCGCTGGCGCACGTGCTGGAAGCTGCAGCGCTGTCGCTGCAGGCGCAGGCCGGCTGCCCGGTGACCTTCTCCCGCACCACCGCCACGGTGGAAGACGGCATCTACCAGGTGGTCGTCGAATACACCGAGGAGCCGGTGGGCCGCCTGGCCTTCGAGCACGCGCAGGCCCTGGTGGCCGCCGCGCAGGGCGGCCCGGCCTTCGACGTGGCGGCCGCGCTCAAGGCCCTGCGCGAACTCGACGAGGACGTGCGCCTGGGCCCGAGCACCGGCTCCATCGTCACCGCCGCCGCGGCGCGCGGCATCCCGTGGCGCCGGCTCACCGAAGGCAGCCTGGTGCAGTTCGGCTGGGGCTCCCGGCAGCGGCGCATCTGGGCCGCCGAGGTGGACAGCACCAGCGCCGTGTCCGAGTCGATCGCGCAGGACAAGGACCTCACCAAGAAACTGCTGCATGCGGCCGGCGTGCCGGTGCCCCTGGGCCGGCCGGTCAAGGACGTGGACGATGCCTGGGCCGTGGCCCAGGAGATCGGCCTGCCGGTGGTGCTGAAGCCGCAGGACGGCAACCAGGGCAAAGGCGTCACGGTCAACATCGTGACCCGCGAGCACCTGGAGATCGCCTACCGCGCCGCCGCGGAGATCGGCGAAGTGATGGTCGAGAAGTACTTGCCCGGCAGCGACTTCCGGCTGCTGGTGGTGGGCAACCAGCTGGTGGCCGCGGCGCGCCGCGACCCGCCGCTGGTGGTGGGCGACGGCAAGCACACGGTGCGCCAGCTGGTCGACCAGGTGAATGCCGACCCGCGCCGCGGCGACGGGCATGCCACCTCGCTCACCAAGATCCGCTTCGACGACATCGCGATCGCACGGCTCGACGTGCAGGGCCTCAAGCCCGAGTCGGTGCCTGAAAAAGGCCGCCGCGTCGTGCTGCGCAACAACGCCAACCTGTCCACCGGCGGCACCGCGACCGACGTGACCGACGACGTGCACCCGGAAGTGGCGGCGCGCGCGGTGGCGGCGGCGCAGATGGTCGGGCTCGACATCTGCGGGGTCGACGTGGTGTGCGAGACCGTGCTGCGCCCGCTGGAAGAGCAGTCGGGTGGCATCGTCGAGGTGAACGCGGCCCCGGGCCTGCGCATGCACCTGTCGCCGTCGTACGGCAAGGGCCGCAACGTGGGCGAGGCCGTCATCAACCACCTGTACGGCCCGCTGCACGGCCACCATGGGCGCGAACACGACAACGGCCGCATCCCGGTGGTGGCGGTGACCGGCACCAACGGCAAGACCACCACCACCCGGCTGATCGCCCACCTGTTCGCCACCAGCGGCCTGCGCGTGGGCATGACCAACACCGACGGCGTGCACATCAACGGCCGGCAGACCGACAGCGGCGACTGCTCGGGCCCCAAGAGCGCGCGCAACGTGCTGATGCATCCGGACGTGGATGCGGCCGTGTTCGAGACGGCGCGCGGCGGCATCCTGCGCGAAGGCCTGGGCTTCGACCGCTGCCAGGTCGCGGTGGTCACGAACCTGGGCAAGGGCGACCACCTGGGCCTCAACTTCATCACCACCGTCGAGGACCTGGCGGTGCTCAAGCGCGTGATCGTGCAGAACGTGGCGCCCAAGGGCTATGCGGTGCTCAACGCGGCCGACCCCATCGTCGCGGCCATGGCCTCCGAATGCCCGGGCAGCGTGATCTACTTCGCCGCCGACCGTTCGCACCCGCTGATGGTGACGCACCGGGCGCAGGGCAAGCGCACCGTGTTCGTCGACGGCGACGCCATCGTCGCGGCCGAAGGCGCCTGGCGCGAAAGCCTGCCGCTGCGCGACATCCCGCTCACACGCAACGGCGCCATCGGCTTCCAGGTCGAGAACGTGATGGCCGCCGTGGCCGCCGCGTGGGGCGTGGGCCTCGACTGGGACACCGTGCGCCGCGGCCTGGCGAGCTTCGTGAGCGATGCCGCCAGCGTGCCCGGCCGCTTCAACGTGATGGACTACCGAGGCGCCACCGTGATTGCCGACTACGGGCACAACCCGGATGCGATGCTGGCGCTGGTGCAGGCGGTGGAGGCCATGCCGGCGAAGCGCCGCTCGGTGGTCATCAGCGGCGCCGGCGACCGGCGCGACGAGGACATCCGCGAGCAGACGCAGATCCTCGGCCGGGCCTTCGACGACGTCATCCTCTACCAGGACGCCTGCCAGCGCGGGCGCGAGGACGGCGAGGTGATCGCGCTGCTGCGCGAAGGCCTGCAGGGTGCCTCGCGCACGCGCGAGGTGCTCGAGATCCGCGGCGAGTTCATCGCCATCGACACCGCGCTCGAGCGCCTGCAGCCGGGCGACCTGTGCCTGGTGCTGGTGGACCAGGTGGAAGAGGCGCTGGCACACCTGGCGCAGCGCGTGGCCGCGGCGGCCGCACCGAACTGAGGGAACGCGGCTTGCCGCCGGTGAGGCAGGGGCCGCACGTGCCCCGCGCCAACCACAGGAGCAAGCCATGCCGAATTCGAACGCACCCTCGGGGCCGGGAAAGCCCGTTCGCGAAGCACGCGACCGCATCGAGGAACGCGAGAACCTCGACGAAGCGATGGGCCATGCCGAGTCGTACACCGTGCCGCACAGGGCGCGCTCGGTGCCCAACCGCACGCCGCCGCCGGTGAACCAGGCCGGGCGAAACGGCGGCAAGCGGGACTAGGGGCCGGGCTCCTGCGCTCCTACACCCGCCGCGTCGTCTCCCGCACGATGAGCTCCAGCGGCGGCACGTCCACCGGCTCGACCCGCTGGCCCAGCATGTGCAGCAGCGCACGGGCGGCAAACAGGCCGATCTCGTAGATGGGCTGGCGCACCGTGGTGAGCGGCGGCGTCACGTAGGCCGAGGCGGGCAGGTCGTCCACGCCGACGATGGACACGTCGTCGGGCACCCGGATGCCGCGGCGGTACAGCGCCATGCGCGCCCCATAGCTCATCTGGTCGTTGGCGGCGAACACCGCGGTGAAAGACGTGCCGCTGTCGAGCAGCCGGTTCATCGCCAGCAGGCCGCCGCTTTCGAGGAAGTCGCCCTGCGTCACCAGCGCCGGGTCGGGGGCCAGGTTGGCCTCCTCGTGGGCGCGGTGATAGCCGGCCAGCCGGTCCACGGCGTCGGCATGGTCGCGCGGGCCTGCGATGTGGGCGATGCGGCGGTGGCCGAGCGAGATCAGGTGGCGGGTGGCGAGGTAGCCCGCCTCGGTCTGGTCGAGCCAGGTGGCCACCAGGTTCTCGTGGCGCTGCAGCTTGCGGCCGGTCACGACGATGGGCTGGTGGCGCGCGAACTCGACGATCTGCTCGTCGGCCAGGTGGCCGGTCAGGATCACCAGGCCGTCGATGCGGCGGGCCATCAGCAGGCGGATGCGCTGGGCTTCCTCGACGGCATTCCAGTGGCCGCTCACGATGATGGGCGCGTAGCCGCTGTCGGCCAGCCCCTCCTCGATGCCGCGCATCGCCCGGGTGAAGAAGGGGCTCTCGATGTCCTGGGCCAGGATGCCCACCGTCATGGTGGTACCCATCTTCAGGCTGCGGGCCGAGAGGTTGGGGCGGAAGTCGAGCTGGCGGATCGCCGCTTCCACCGCGGTGCGCTTGCTGTCGGCCACCCGGGCGGTACCGTTGAGGATGCGCGACACGGTGCTGGCCGAAACGCCTGCCACGCGGGCCACGTCGATCACCGTGGTGGGGCCGGCGGGCGCGACGGGCGCGGGGGCAGGGCGGGCTCTGGAGCGGGAGGCTGGCACTTCTGGAATCTCGTCGGGAGGTCGCAACGGCAGAAATTATGACAACGATTTCAGCCGGATGCCGAGCAATCACCTAGCGGACCCTGCTTTGCGGCTGGCAAGCATTGCCAATTCATGACCGAAGTCTTCCCTCGGGACTTTCCCTTAACCCGGAGTTTCAGCAGGGGTACGCCCTTGACGGTGGCTCCTGGCGGGGAAGACACTCCGCCCCGTTGATGATGAAATCCTTTTCAAAGGATTTCCAGGGCGCTGAGAAAGGCTGCAGGAGCATCTGCAGCCTTTTAAAGATCGATCATGAAAACGATGCCAAAGATTCCAGTGCATCAAGGAGACAGGCAATGAGACTGAAGACAACGCTTGTGGCCGCTTCGGCCCTGTGGCTCGCGACCACCGCTGCCCATGCGCAGACGGTGGTGACGGTGGCGTCCTTCCCCGACCTCGACCGTGCGGTGAAGGCGGCGATCCCGCTGTACAAGAAGGTCAAGCCCAACGTCGAGATCAAGCTCACCAGCCTGGCCTACCCGGACCACCACACCGCCATGACCACCGCGCTGGCCACCGGCGCCAACCTGCCGGACGTGATGGCGGTGGACTTCGACTTCATCGGCAAGTTCGCCGAGTCCGGCGGCCTCGAGGACCTGGGCAAGGCGCCCTACAACGCGCTGCAGCACCGCGCCAAGCTCTCGAAGTTCAGCGTGCCGCAGGGCACCAGCAGCACCGGCGCGCTGGCAGGCGTGCCCACCGACATCGGCCCCGGCGCCCTGTTCTACCGCAAGGACCTGATCGAAAAGGCCGGCATCTCCGAGGCCGACCTCACCAGGAGCTGGGAGTCCTACATCGAGGCCGGCAAGAAGGTGAAGGCCGCCACCGGCGCCTACATGCTCGGCAACGCGGTCGACATCCAGGCCATCTACATCCGCTCGGGCCTGAAGGACGGCGAAGGCATCTACTTCGACGCCAAGGGCAGCCCGCTGGTCACCACGCCGCGCTTCGTCAAGGCGTTCGAGCTCGCCAAGTCGGCGCGCGTGGCCGGCATCGACGGCAAGATCAACGCCTGGTCCAACGAGTGGAGCGAGGGCTTCAAGCGCGACAAGATCGCCTCGCAGATGATGGGCGCCTGGCTCGCCGGCCACCTGAACAACTGGCTTGCGCCCGACCAGAAGGGCAAGTGGCGCTCGGCGCAGCTGCCGGGCGGCGCCTATGCCTCATGGGGCGGGTCGTTCTATGCCATCCCGAAGAAGGCGCAGCAGAAGAAGGAGGCGTGGGACTTCATCCAGTTCCTGACCCTCAACAAGGACATGCAGATCGAGGCCTTCCGCAAGCTCGATGCCTTCCCCGCCCTGCTCGAAGCGCAGAACGACAGCTTCCTCAACGAGCCGATCGAATACCTGGGCGGACAGACGGCACGCCAGCAGTGGAAGCAGGCCGCCGACCAGATCAAGGCCGCGGCGGTCAACAAGCTCGACCCGATCGCGCGTGAGGTGGTCAATGCCGAACTCGAGAAGGTGCTCGAGCAGGGCAAGGACGTGAAGACCGCCCTGGCCGATGCGCAGGCGCAGATCACGCGCCGCGTGCGCCGCTGAAGCCGCCGACCCAGCACTGAAAGGCCCCCGGAGCGAGCCGCCGCGCGCGGCTCGCGGGGGCTCCCTACGCCCGAAATTCCTCACATGCAGGCCACCTCGTCATCGCCCCAGGTCCTTGCCGCCGCGCCGCCGGCGGTGGAAGCCGGCGCCGCCGCCGCACCCGCGCGCACGCGCCGCCGCTGGCTGTCGCCGCGCTGGGCGCCGTATCTCTTCATCAGCCCGTTCTTCGTGCTGTTCCTGGTGTTCGGCCTGTTCCCGCTGCTGTTCTCGATGGTCCTGTCGTTCCACCGCTGGGACCCGGCGGCAGGCCTCGAAGCCATGCAATGGGTCGGGCTCGACAACTACGTCTACTCGCTGCGCGACGACGACTGGTTCCACAAGTCGCTCTACAACACCCTGTGGCTGGCCATCGTGTCGGGGCTGCCCCAGCATCTCGTCGCGCTGCCGCTCGCGTTCTTCTTCCACACCGCGCTCGGCCGCTGGCGCAACACCGTGGTAGGCATCTACTTCCTGCCCTTCATCACGTCGACCGTCGCGATCTCGCTGGTGTTCTCGTCGCTGTTCTCGCGCGACTTCGGCGTCGTCAACGTGGTGCTCACGTCGATGTCGCAATGGCCGGTGGTCGGCGCGCTCTTTCCCGCCGCGCCGGTGGACTGGGCGCAGCCCGGCTACACCAAGTGGATGATCGCCTTCGTGGTGTGGTGGCGCTACGTGGGCTGGAACGCGGTGCTGTACCTGAGCGCCATGCAGACCATCCCGCGCGACCTGTACGAGGCCGCCACCATGGATGGCGCCAGGCCCTGGCAGCAGTTCCGTCACATCACGCTGCCGCTGCTCAAGCCCATGGTGTTCTTCGCGGTCACGCTCACCATCATCGGCAACCTGCAGCTCTTCGAGGAGCCATTCATCCTCACCGGCGGCACCGGCGGCATCGACCAGGCCGGCAAGACCGCGGCGATGCACATGTATGCCACCGCCTTCGTCGACGGCGACTTCGGCACCGCCTCGGCGGTGGCCTGGCTGCTGTTCCTGCTGATCGGCGCCACCACCTGGGCCAACCATCGCCTGCTGGGGCAGAAGTCATGAGCCCGGCGATGAACGCACCCATGAACCCGCGGAGGGTCGTGTCGCTGGCCGTGCTGGCGGCCGGCGCCGTGCTGATGCTCGCGCCGTTCTATTTCATGTTCGTCTTCGCCACGCACAGCGACCGCGAGATCCTTTCGCTGCCGCCGCCGCTGTGGTTCGGCACGAACTTCGTCGACAACCTGCGCCTGCTGCTCGAGAAGCTGCCGTACTTCTGGCACAACCTGGGCTGGAGCGTCTACGTGGCGGCCGCCTCCACGCTGCTGAACCTGTTCTTCTGCTCGCTGGCGGGCTATGCGTTCGCGATGCACGAATTCCGGTTCCGCGAGCCGCTGTTCGCGGCGGTCATGGCCACCATGCTGCTGCCGGCGTTCGTGGGCATGATCCCGAGCGCGCTGATCATGAGCTGGCTCGGCTGGATGAACGAGCCGCGCGCCCTGTACGTGCCGGGCGCCTGTGCCGCGCTGGGCATCTTTCTCATGCGCCAGTACATGGCCTCGGCCATTCCGCGCGACCTGATCGACGCCGCCCGCATCGACGGCTGCGGCGAGTTCGGCATCTACTGGCGTGTCGTACTGCCGCTCATCGGCCCCGCGCTCGGCACGCTCGGCCTCGTGACCTTCATCGCGTCGTGGAACAACTTCATCGGCCCGCTCGTGGTGATCCGCGACATGGAGATGTTCACCGTGCCGCTCGCGCTGCGCTCGCTGCAGGGCTCGGGCCAGGTGCCCTGGGGCGCCATCTGCGCCGGCTCGGCCATCGCCGTGCTGCCGCTGCTCGTGATGTTCGTGTTCGCCTCGCGCCGCCTCATCGAGGGGCTCACCGCCGGCGCGGTGAAGTCCTGATCCGTATTCACCTCGTTTCGACCAAGGAACCACCGAGTGACTGCTGCACATCCGTACCCGCCCGGCTTCGTCTGGGGCGTGGCCACCAGCGCCTACCAGATCGAGGGCGCCGCCAACGAGGACGGGCGCGGCCCGTCGATCTGGGACACCTTCTCGCACACGCCCGGCCGCACGGTGAACGGCGACACCGGCGACGTGGCCTGCGACCACTACCACCGCTGGCGCGACGACGTGGCGCTGATCGCCTCGCTCGGCGTCGATGCCTACCGCTTCTCGATCGCCTGGCCGCGCGTGCAGCCGCTGGGGCAGGGCGCCTGGAACGAGCAGGGCCTCGCGTTCTACGACCGGCTCGTCGATGCGCTGCTGGCTCGTGGCATCAGGCCGCATGCCACGCTCTACCACTGGGACCTGCCGCAGGCGCTGCAGGACCAGGGCGGCTGGCAGAACCGCGAAACCGCCCAGCGGTTTGCCGACTACGCCGCCCACATCGCCCGCCGGCTGGGCGACCGGCTCGGCTCCATTGCCACGCACAACGAGCCGTGGTGCACCGCCACGCTGGGCCACCTGGTGGGCAAGTTCGCGCCGGGCATCCAGGACGCGCAGGTCGCCGCGCAGGTGTCGCACCACCTGCTGCTGTCGCACGGGCTGGCGCTGCAGGCCATGCGGGCGGCTGGCGCGCGGGCGCCGCTGGGCATCGTGCTGAACCAGTCGTCGGTCACCGCGGCCACCGACAGCGAAGCCGACCGCCAGAAGGCCGAGCGCGAGTACGCGCTGTTCGTGCGCTGGTACATGGACCCTATCTTCAAGGGGCGGTACCCCACCGCTCCCGGCGTGTCCGTCTACCCGGCGGTTCATGACAACGATTTCAAGATCATCGGCCAGCAGCTCGACTTCCTGGGCATCAACTACTACACCCGCATCTGGGCCTCCAGCGAAGGCCTGCCGCCGCCCAAGCCGCACGGCGAGTCCGACATGGGCTGGGAGAACTGGCCGCAGGGCCTGACCGAGCTGCTGGTGGGCCTGAAGCGCCAGTACGGCGAGCTGCCGCCCATCTACGTCACCGAGAACGGCATCGCCTGCGCCGACCGGCTCGAAGGCGGCCGCGTGGCCGACGCCCAGCGCATCGAGTACATGCGCAGCCACCTGGCGGCGCTGCGCGCGGCCATGGCCGAGGGCGTGGACGTGCGGGGCTTCTTCTACTGGAGCCTGCTCGACAACTTCGAGTGGGACTCCGGCTACGACAAGCGCTTCGGCCTGGTGCACGTGGACTACGCCACCCAGCGCCGCACGCTCAAGGACAGCGCCCACTGGTATCACGGCCACATCGACGCGGCGCGGGCGGCCACGCTCAACACGCAGCAGCCTGCGCCCGCGCTGGCAGGAGGCCTCTGACATGGCGGCCCTGAGCCTGCGCGCGGTGCGCAAGAACTACGGCGACCTGCCGGTGGTGCACGGCATCGATCTCGACATCGCCGAAGGCGAGTTCGCGGTGTTCGTGGGCCCGTCGGGCTGCGGCAAGTCCACGCTGCTGCGCATGATCGCCGGCCTCGAGGAGATCACCGGCGGCGAGATCGCCATCGGTGAGCGCGTGGTCAACCAGGTGAGCGCGTCCGAGCGCGGCGTGGCCATGGTGTTCCAGAGCTACGCGCTGTACCCGCACATGACGGTGGCCGAGAACATGGGCTTTGCGCTCAAGCTCGCCGGCCAGTCGAAGGCAGAAGTCGCCAAGGCCGTGGGCCAGGCGGCGGAGATCCTGCAGATCACGCCGCTGCTCGACCGCAAGCCCGCCGCGCTTTCGGGTGGGCAGCGCCAGCGCGTGGCCATCGGCCGCGCCATCGTGCGCAAGCCGCGCGTGTTCCTGTTCGACGAGCCGCTGTCCAACCTCGACGCGGCGCTGCGGGTGCAGATGCGCATCGAGCTCGCGCGCCTGCACAAGGAGCTGGGCACGACCATGGTCTACGTGACCCACGACCAGGTCGAGGCGATGACGCTGGGCGACCGCATCGCGGTGTTCAACAAGGGGCGCATCGAGCAGGTGGGCGCACCGCTGGAGCTCTACAACGCGCCGGCCAACCGCTTCGTGGCCGGCTTCCTCGGCTCACCGCGCATGAACTTCTTCGACTGCCGCGCCGAGCCGGCCGCCGGCGGCTCGGCCACGCGGCTGGTGTTCGAAGGCGCAGGCCGCATCGAGTGGCCGGGCGCGACCCCTTCGGGCGACCTGCAGCTGGGCGTGCGACCGGAGCACCTGCAGGTGGTCGAAGGCGAGGTCGGCCTGGCGGCGCAGGTGAGCATGGTCGAGCACCTGGGCGACGCGGTGATCGTGCATGCGCGCCTGGCCGTCTCGGGCGCGCCCTTCGCGATGCGCATCGCGCCGCAGCAGACCGCGCTGCTCAGGCAGCTGCAGGCCGGCGCCCCGGTGCGGGTGATGCCGCAGCTCGACATGGTCCACCTGTTCGACACGCAAGGCCGCGCCTTGCTCGCCGCGCCGCTGAAGCAGGCCGCGTGAGGCACGAATCCACCCACTGCCGCCGAGGAGGCGGCGTTTTCCCCAAGAGAGACCAAGGAGACATCGCAATGACGAAGACCAAGCTGTTCACCGCGCTTGCGCTGGCGGGGCTGGCCCAGGCGGCCTCGGCCGCGCCGCCCATCGAGTTCAGCGGCTACTTCCGCGCCGGCACCGGCGTCAACGCGCGCGGCGGCACGCAGGTGTGCTACGGCCTGCCGGGCGCCGACACGAAATGGCGCCTGGGCAACGAGTGCGACTACGTGATCGAACCCAACTTCGCCGCCAAGATCGCCAGCCACGAAGGCTCCGACTGGTACGTGCACTTCATGCCCAGCGTCTACCGCGCCTGGGGCGGCAGCGAGTTCCAGACCTCGCTCACGCCGGGCGACCAGACCGTGGCCGGCAGCGGCACCACCGAGCTGGTCACGCGCTTCGGCCAGGTCTATGCCTACGGCAACAAGATCGCCATGCTGGGCAACGGCAAGGTCTGGGCGGGCCGCCGCTTCTACAACCGGCTGCAGCTGGGCATCAACGACCAGTTCCTCGAGAACAACGACGGCGACGGCGCCGGCATCGAGGACATCGAGCTGGGCGGCACGGCCAAGCTGTCGTTCGCGTTCATGATGAACCCGCGCGACCTCGACACGGCCAACAACAACCGCTTCGCGCTGCCGATCCGCGTGACCGGCATTCCCACGCTGCCCAACGGCTCGCTGTCGGTGTACGTCACGCCTTCGGCCCAGCTCGAAAGCCGCAACCAGGTCACCGGCGTGGACCCGGCCGACCAGCCCAAGGGCATTGCGGTGGGCCTGTACCAGAGCATCAACGGCACGCTGGGCGGCAACACCCTCGTGGGCTTCAAGCACGACAAGCAGGGCGAGGTGAAGAACACCCGCCTGGTGGTGCAGCAGACCGGCAAGCTGGGCGCAGGCACCGCCTGGGACCTGATCGGCGAGTACCGCCTCAACACCAACAACGGCGTCGACAGCAAGTGGTACTCGCTCGGTGGCCGCACCGACACCCACATCAGCGGTCCTCTGCGCTTCCTCGTCGAACTGGGCACAGACCAGGTCAAGACCGATGGCGGCCCCACCCGCAACATGACCAAGCTCACGCTGGCCGGCGCGGTGTCGGCCGGCAACGAAGCCGGTTCGCGCCCGACCATCCGCCTGTTCGTGACCCACGCGGTGTGGAACGAGGCCGCCCGCCAGACGCTCAGCGGGCGCCTGGCCGAGGTGTACGCCGACAAGAAGTCGGGCACGTCGGTGGGCATCCAGGCCGAGTCCTGGTGGTGAGTCTCCGCCCGGGCCGGCACGAAGCGGCCCACCCGGGCCGCCTTCACCTCGCGCAGTGGGTTTCCACCGATCGGGGACGTGGGGGCCGGCCCGGCGGCTTTTTCCTCCCTCGTTCACGGGAGGAACAACACACCGTTACCTCGGGGCCGCACGCCGCCTGAGACCCCGCTGCTAAGCTCCCCGCGCCATGCGAGC
>CAMLNA010000109.1 GCA_946481025.1 uncultured Rivibacter sp. | reverse complement strand
CAGGGCCGCGGCTTCGCGGTGGTGGCCGGCGAAGTGCGCAGCCTGGCTCAGCGCAGCGCAGAGGCCGCCAAGGAGATCAAGAGCCTGATCGGCGCCTCGGTCGAGCGGGTCGAAACCGGCTCGAAGCTGGTGCAGGACGCCGGCAGCACCATGGCCGAGATCGTGGCCGACGTGGCGCGTGTCTCCGACATCATCGGCGAGATCACCGCGGCCGCGTCCGAGCAGAGCGACGGCATCGGCCAGGTCAACACCGCCGTCACCCAGCTCGACCAGATGACGCAGCAGAACGCGTCGCTGGTGGAGGAGAGTGCGGCCGCCGCAGAAAGCCTGAAGGAACAGGCGCAACGCCTGACCGCCACCGTGCGGGCCTTCCGGCTGGGCCGCGAAGAAATGGCGATGGCGGTCTGAGCCCCGGGAGCCTGCGCGGCAGAACCGGGTCGTTCCTGATGCTGCATGGGCACGGACGATGCCCGGCCGCCCCGCTCACACCGGGGCGGTTCGCGTTTCGAGCCAGCGCAAGGCGTCGCCGCTCACATGCGGCGACAGCCGGCGCCGCACTTCGGCGTGGTAGCCGTTGAGCCAGTCGATCTCGTCCTGGCGCAGCAGCGAACGGTCGAGGCAGCGCGTGTCGATCGGGCACAGCGTGAGCGTCTCGAACGCCAGGAACTCACCGAACTCGGTGGTGCCGGCCGGTACGTTGAGCACCAGGTTCTCGATGCGGATGCCCCACTGGCCGGGGCGGTACAGGCCCGGCTCGACGGAGGTGATCATGCCCGGCTCCATCGCCATGTGGGCGTCGGGCACCGCCTTCGAGATGCTCTGCGGGCCTTCGTGCACGTTGAGGAAGTAGCCCACGCCATGGCCGGTGCCGTGGCCGTACTCGAGCCCTTCGGCCCACAGCGGGGCGCGGGCGATCGCATCGAGCATCGGCGACAGCGTGCCCCGCGGGAAGCGCGTGCGCGACAGTGCCAGCGTGCCCTTGAGCACCAGGGTGTAGTCGCGACGCTGCTCGGCCGTCGGGGCACCGATGGGCCACACGCGGGTGATGTCGGTGGTGCCGCCCAGGTATTGCGCGCCCGAGTCGATGAGCAGCAGGCCTTCGGCGGCCAGGCCGTTCGCGCGAGAGATCACCGCATGCGACTCGCGGGTGGCGCGGTAGTGCGGCATGGCGCCGTTGGCATTGAAGCCCGCGATCGTGTTGAAGCTCAGCGACACGTAGCCCGGCTGCTTCGCGCGCTCGGCGCTGAGGCGCTCGTCGATGGTGAGTTCGGTGATGGCTTCACGGCCGAGCGCCTGCTCCAGCCACGCGTAGAAGGCGCACATGGCCGCGCCGTCGCGCTCCATGGCTTCGCGCACGAAGGCCGCCTCGGCTTCGGTCTTGCGGCTCTTGGCGAGCGTGGAGGGGTTGATGGCTTCGACCACCTTCACCTGCGGGGCCACCGCCTCGCGCAGGCCGAGGGTCACCCGCCTGGGATCGACCAGCAGGGTGCTGCCGGCCGGCAGCGCGGCCAGGGCCGCGCCGGCATCGCCGTAGGGGCGCAACGCGATGCCGTCGGCCGCCAGCAGCTGGGCGAGTGCCGCGTCGATCTTGCCTTCGCCCACGAACAGCAGCACGGCCTCGCACGAGATCAGGGCATGTGCCAGGAACACCGGGTTGAAGCTGACGTCCGAGCCGCGCAGGTTGAAGAGCCACGCCATGTCGTCCACCGTCGACACGAAATGGTGCGTGGCGCCGTGCCGCGCCATGGCCTCGCGCACGTGCGCCAGCTTGGCGGCGCGCGGCAGCGGGGCATGCGGTGCGCGGTGTTCATAAACCGGCGCGGTGGGCAGGGAGGGGCGCTCGGGCCAGGCCTCGGCCAGCAGGTCGAGTTCCGTGCGCAGTGGCACGCCGGCACGCTCGAGGGCAGCGCGCAGCTGCCCTGCGGCGGCCAGGCCCAGCGTGGCGCCGTCCACCGCCACGGCCTGGCCGGCCGGCACGTTGGCGGCGAGCCAGTCCACATGGGCCGACGAGGTGCCGGTGGGAATCTTCACCAGCTCGATGCCGCTGCCGGCCAGTTCGGCCTCCGCCTGCACCCAGTAGCGGCTGTCGGCGAACAGCGCCGCACGGTCCTTCGCCACCACCAGCGTGCCCATCGAGCCGGTGAAGCCGGAGAACCACTCGCGGCCCTGCCAGCGGCCGGGCAGGTATTCGGACAGGTGCGGGTCGCTTGAGGGCACCAGCACGGCATGGATGCCGTGGCGCGACATCGCGTCGCGCAGGGCCGCCAGGCGGGGGCGGATGGGGGAAGTGCGGGTGTCCATGGTGAGGCTCCGGCTGCGGGCGCCAGGGGTGACGGCGCCCGGGGTCGACAGGGTGGTCGATTCTAGGGGCCGCCTCCTCCCCTGGCCGCGCCCTGCCTACGGGCTGCGCTTCGACGGCATGGGGTCCGGCACCACGCGCGCATGCCGCTGCGAGGTGAAGTAGGCCCAGGCCCAGTCCATGAACACGACCATCCGGTTGCGGAAGCCGATCAGGAAGTAGATGTGCACGAACAGCCAGAACAGCCACGCCAGGAAGCCGCTGGCCTTGACGTGGCCCAGCACCGGCACCTCGATCATCATCACCGCGCGCCGTCGGCCGATGGTGGCCAGCGAACCGTAGTCGACGTAGCGGAAGCGCCGGGTGGGCTCGCCCTTCAGGCGCCGCAGGAGGTTGGCTGCGGCCGTGCGGCCCATCTGCTTGGCCCCGGGGCTCACGCCGGGCACCGCGGTCGGTTCTCCCTTGGGCGGGTAGCTCTTCGCGGCGGCCAGGTCACCCACCACCTGGATCTCCGGGTGGCCCGGCACGCTGAGGTCGGGCTCCACCACCACGCGGCCGGCGCGGTCGAGCGTGCAGCCGGTGCTGCCGGCCAGTGCACGGCCCAGCGGCGAAGCCGCCACGCCGGCAGCCCAGATGACGGTGCGCGCGGGCAGCACGTGCCTGGCCACGCCGCCGTCCGGCATGGTGGTTTCGTAGCTGAGGCCTTGCGCGTCGATGTGGGTGACGCGTGCGCCGGTGAGCACTTCCACGCCCAGCGTGCGCAGCTGCTCGTGCGCCTTGGCCGACAGGTCCTCCGGGAAGGCGCCCAGCACGCGCTGCGCGCCTTCGATCAGCACCACGCGGGCCTGGCGGGAGTCGATGCGATGGAACTCCTTGGGCAGGGTGTGATAGGCGATCTCGGCCATGGTGCCGGCCATCTCGACGCCGGTGGGGCCTGCGCCGACCACCGCGAAGGTGAGCCACGATTGCCGCACCGGCGATTCGGCGCCTTCACGCTCGGCACGCTCGAAGGCGGTGAGCAGGCGGCGGCGGACGTCGAAGGCGTCGGCCAGCGTCTTGAGGCCCGGCGCGTAGGCCGACCAGCCGTCGTGGCCGAAGTAGCTGTGGGTGGCGCCGGTGGCCACGATCAGCGCGTCGTAGGGCACGTGCTCCTGCCCGTCGAGCACCACGCAGCGGGCGCGCGCGTCGATGTCCATCACTTCGCCCAGCAGCACGGTGAGGTTGCCGCGCTGGATCTCGTGCCGCAGGATGTGGCGGATGGGGCCGGAGATGGCCGGCGCCGGCAGGCCGGCGGTGGCCACCTGGTAGAGCAGGGGCTGGAACAGGTGGTGGTTGGTACGGTCGATCAGCGTGATGTCGAGCGCCGCCTTCGACAGCTTGCGCACGGCCTCGATGCCGCCGAAGCCGCAGCCGATGACGACGACCCGGGGGCGCTCGGTCTTGGTGGGGACGGGGGGTGCTTGCATCTCTTTTCTCCTCGGGTGCTTTTTACACCAGCCTCCGGGGAGGATTGTGCGGCGCAGCATCCGGCTTCCTTTTTCGGGGCGCGCGCCAGGTGTGGCGATCCATGGGTCGGGCGTAAACCCCGGCTGCGAACGGATGGCGCTTGTTCGCGAAGATCTCGCACTGGCAGCCGGCCCGAGGCCGGCTCGTCGGACCGGCTTCCGGGTCCCTTCTGCGCCGCCGAGGAGCGCAGTGGCGCGAGGGTTGCCGCGAAGCGGTCGGGCAAAGCTGTTTGAGCCCGCAGGGCGAGTTCTTTGCCCGCCCTCGCGACGCAAGCCCGCAGGGTAGTCCGGCCGTTCAGGGCGGACCGAGCGCGGCAGGGTGCCCTTTTCTTTGGTGCCTTTCTTTTGGGCAAGCAAAAGAAAGGTACTGCGCTGCCGGGCGCACATCCCGGCGGGCTGCCTCCTGGGCAAGACAGCCCGGCCTGAAGCGCGTTGACAGGCCCAGGCTCCTAGAGCGCCCCCAGCTTCTTCCTCACCAGCTCGATGTGGCTGCGCAGCGCATACAGCTCGTCCGCATGCGACAGCGGCACCGCGATGCGCTCCACCTTCGCGTCCAGCTCGTCGAGTTCCTTCAGGAGCGCCGCGCGGTCGGCCTGCGCGTCGGTGAGGTTCTCCTCGATCTGCCGCAACCGCCCGTACCAGCGGAAGATGCGCGAGCGGATGCGCAGCTCGTACAGCGGCGGCACCACCCGCGACAGCGGAATCAGGATCGCGATCAGGGAGACCAGCACCACCCACATGCGGTCGACCAGGTTGGCCACCCAGAACGGCATGTAGCGCTGCAGGAAGGGCGGGCCCGACTCGTAGTAGCGCTGCGCCTCCTTCGACACCGGCAGCACGGTGTTGCGCGTGGACGGGAACTCGTCCTTGCGGGCAAACCAGCCCGGCTGGCTGTGGATGCTGCGGGCCGCCTGCACGAACAGCTGCTGCAGCGCCGGGTGGGCGTCCTCGCGCGCCACCAGCATGGCCGTGGGCGCCACCAGGCGCACGTCGGCCGGCGGCAGGTCCCGGGCCAGGTCGATCACCCCGCGCGGCAGGGTGACCGGCGCAACCGCCGGCAGCCGGCGCGAATAGGCCTCGGCCTGGGCGAAGTCGAGCAGCTTCACGCCCGGCGTCTGCAGCAGCATCTGGACCATCGGCGACTCGGGCGCCGACACGAACACCAGGGCGTCGATCTCGCCGGCCAGGAAGGCCATCACCGCTGGCGTCTGCTCCAGCCGCGACACGGTGAGGTCGCTGGCATCGAGCCCGTTGGTGTCGAACAGCCGGAGCATCAGGTTGGTGATGCCGCTGCCGGGCGCGCCGATGTTGATGCGCCAGCCCTTCAGTTGCATGAGCCCCGAAACGGCCGGCTGCTGGAGCTTCTCCTGGGCGACGGCCTCGCGATAGAACAGCCACACCGGTTCGTAGAACAGGCTGCCCAGGGTCAGCAGGCCTTCGATCGCTTCTTCGGTGGGTTGGTGCAGGCGGCCCGCGCCGCCCTGCACGAAGGCGAAGTCCACGCCCGAGCCTTCCTCGCGCAGCAGGCGCAGGTTCTCGGCCGACCCTTGCGTCTTGCGCAACTCCACCGTCACGCCATAGCGCTTCAGGTGCTCGACATAACGCTGGCCGAATTCGGCGTAGGCGCCCTGCTCGGGCCCCGTGGCGAGCACCACGCGCCGGGGCGGCGTCGGGTCGAGTGCCCAATAGGCCAGCGCCAGCAGCGCGAGCGCGAGCACGAGGAAGGGGCCGGCCGTGACCAGCAGGTCACGCACGGACAGGAGCGTGTGGCGCAGGACTTTCGGCATGCGGGGCGAGGCGGGGGTGCAAAGCCAGCACGATACCGCGGAGCGGAGCCGAAGCGACCGGCGCACCGGCTTGCCGGCGAGCGTGTGGCGCAATGCACGTTACAGCGCTGTCGCAAGCGGGGGCGGCTTGTGGCGGTCGCGGCACGCCGATTTAATGGGCGGCTACCGTGACGCCGCCCGCTTCCACTGCCCATGAACGCAGCCCGGCCTCGCTTTCCAGCGTGGCCATGCTGACGCGCCTGTTCGAGGCCAGCCCGGACCCGATCACCGTGACGGATTTCGAGTCCGGCCGGCTGCTGATGGTCAACGACGGGTTCGTGAGGCTCACCGGGTTCGCGCGCGCCGAGCTGGTCGGCCGCCTTGCGGTGGACGTGGGCCTGTGGGGCCAGGGTGACGAGCGCCGGCGCTACATCGAGGCGCTCGAGGCGCAAGGCACAGTGAACGACTGGGCCGCCGAGTTCCGCTCACGGGACGGCCGCGCCATCAACCTGCGCATCTCGGCGACCGTGGTGCACGAGGGCGCGCAGACGCTGCTGGTCGCGTCGATGCGCGACGTGACCGCGCAGGACCTCGAGCGGCTGCAGATGGCCGCCATCCTGGACAACGCGATGGTCGGCATCGCTTTCACCCGCGAGCGCCAGTTCCAGCACGTCAACCCGCGTTTCGAAGCCATGTTCGGCTGGCCGCACGGCGAGATCATCGGCCGGCCGGGCAGCGCGGTGTGGCCCTCGGCCGAGGCGTATGCCGAGATGGGCCGCATCGCCGCGCCGGTGCTGGCCGCCGGCGAGCCGCTGGACATGTCGAGCCCGATGTGCCGGCGCGACGGCAGCGTGTTCTGGGCGCGCATCCGCGCCCGGGCGGTGGACCCCAACCGGCCCGGCAGCGGCGGCACGATCTGGATCATCGAGGACATCACCCAGGAGCGCGAAGCGCAGCTGGCGCTGGCGGCGGCGAAAGAAGCCGCCGAGTCGGCCAGCCGCACCAAGAGCGAGTTCCTTGCCGACACGAGCCACGAGCTCCGCACGCCGCTCAACGGCCTGCTGGGCCTGGCCCGGCTGGCCCTGGCACCGGGGCTCGACCCCGCGGTGCAGCGCGACTACCTCGAGCGCATCCAGTCGAGCGCGCAGGCATTGGCAGGCGTCATCTCCGACATCCTCGACGTCTCCAAGATCGAGGCAGGCCAGCTCAGCATCGAAGCCGTCGACTTCGACCTGCATGCGCTGATGCAGAAGGCTCACGGGGCCTATGCGGAGCTGGCGGCCGAAAAGGGCCTGCAGTTCGACATCGGCATCGAGGCGGGCGTGCCGGCCTGGGTGCGCGGCGACGCCGTGCGCCTGCGCCAGATCGTCAGCAGCTTCATCAGCAATGCGCTCAAGTTCACCGCCCGCGGGCGGGTGAGCCTCGAGCTGGCCTGCGCCTCGGGGGACCGCGTGAGGATCCTGGTGCGCGACACCGGCATCGGCATCGAGACGGCGGCGCAGGCCCGCCTGTTCGAGCCGCGCTCGATGAATGACGCCTTGCGCTCCAGCCGCGACGGCGGTGCCGGCCCCGGCCTGGCCGTGTGCCGCCGGCTGGCCGAGCTGATGGGCGGAAAGGTGGGCGCGAGCAGCGAACCGGGACGCGGCAGTCTTTTCTGGGCCGAGTTGCCGCTGCCGCTGGCACGCCTGCCCAGCGGTCTCAACGGCCGCAGCGCCGACCCTGCCGCGCAGTTGCACGGGGCCCGGGTGCTGCTGGTCGAAGACAACGCGGTGAATGCCCTGGTGGCGCAAGCCACGCTGCAGCAGTGGGGCGCCGAGGTGGAGCGGGTCGTGGGTGGGGCCGATGCGCTCGCCGCCGTCGACCAGGCCGAACGCCGGGGCGAGCGCTATGACGTGGTGCTGATGGACCTGCACATGCCCGGCATGAGCGGCATCGACACCACCCGCGCACTGCGCGCCCGCTCCGGCGGCGCCGGCCTGCCCATCGTGGCGCTCACTGCCGACGTGCTGGTGTCGGTGCGCGAGACGGCGCTGGCGCAGGGCATGAACGACTTCCTGGCCAAGCCCATCGAGCCGGCACGGCTGGTGGAAGTGCTGGCCCGGTGGGTGAAGCTCGGGCGCGCCGGCCGGCTGGGCTGACGCCGCTGCAGCAGCACCTGACCCTGCGGGGTCGCGGACCTTCGATGCCTCCCCGGCATCTTGTCTTGCAATTGCAAATCATTATCATTCGCTCTCTTTTGTCGTGGCGAAGTGCCGCAGTCCGCCCATGCCTTCATCCCGCAACTCCCGCCCGTCGTGGCCGATGGTGGCCCTGGCCATGTGCAGCCTGCCCGCCTGGGCGCAGACGGCGCCGTCCTCTCCGGAGGAGAACAGCCTGCCGCCGGTCGTGGTGACCGGCGAGAAGACCCGGCGTTCGCTGGCTGGCACGTCGTCGAGCGTGCGCGTGATCACTGCGCGCGAGATCGGCGAAAACCCCGGCCTCATGAGCACCGACGGGCTGCTGGGCAACGTCGCGAACGTCACGGCCAGCGGCGTGCAGAACCTGGCCCCGGCGGTGCGGGGTGTCGACGGCACCGGCCCGGCGCAGGGGGCCGACGCCTTCCTGGCCGGTACCCGGCCTCGGCTGAACATCGTGGTGGACGGCCGCACCGCCAGCTACAACGAGGTGACCTTCGGCGAGCTGGGCCTGTGGGACGTGAGCCAGGTCGAGGTCTTCCGCGGCACGCAGAGCCTGCTTCAGGGCCGCAACTCGATCGCCGGCACCGTGGTCTACAAGACCAACGATCCGGCATTCGAGCCGGAATTCGGCGCCCGCGCGCTGTTCGGCAACCATCGCCAGCGCGAGTACGCCGCGGTGCTGTCCACCCCGATCGACGACGAATGGGCGTTGCGCATCGCGCTCGACCACCAGGGCAGCCAGAGTTTCGCCCGCGGCTACCAGCCCTACGAGGGCGTCTCCGACCCGGGCGAGTTCGAGTCGAACATGGCGCGCGCCAAGCTGCTGTACCGGTCGAAGGCCGTGCCGGGGCTGCGCAGCCTGTGGACCCTGAGCCATGCCGACCACCGGGGGCCGCAGACCGAAAGCGTCGCACGCCCGTTCGAGAGCAAGGCGAGCAGCTACCCGGCCATGCCGGTGTTCGCGCCGCACGTCACCAGCGCCGTGTGGGACCTGGACTGGAAGCTTTCGGAAGCCGTGACCTTCGAGAACCGCGTCGTCTACGGCGACCTGTACATCCGGCGCAAGGCCGTGCCGACCGACGGCAACGCCACCATCAAGGGGCGCGACTTCGCCGTGGAGCCGAGGCTGCGGCTGGCCTCTGCCGACAAGACGCTCAACGGCTTCGTCGGCCTGTATGCCTTCGACGCGAAGCAGCGCGACGACATCGACCTGTTCGGCGGGGGCGCATGGGACGACAAGACGCAGACCTACGCGGTGTACGGCGAGGGCACGTGGAGCGTGCGGCCCGACCTCGACCTCACCCTCGGGACTCGCCACGAGCGGGAACATCGCTATCGCAAGGGTGCGCTGGCGTTCTTCGTGACCGACTTCGACGAGACCTACGACACCTTCCTGCCCAAGCTGAGCGTTGCCTGGCGCACTTCGCCGCAAACCACCGTGGGGGCCGGCATCTCGCGCGGCTACAACGGTGGCGGCGCGGCCTTCACCTACGACGAGCCGTACACCAACTACACCTTCGAACCCGAGTACGTGTGGAACTACGAGGCGTTCGTGCGCAGCAACCTGCTCGACGACAGGCTGCGCCTGACCGGCAACGTGTTCTACAGCCGCTACCGGAACATGCAGGTGCCGTTCGACCAGAACGGCGATCCGGCGGTGTGGTCCTACATCGTGCTGAACGCGCCGCGTGCCTCGACCTACGGCGCCGAACTGGGCGTGACCTGGCTGCCGCAGGCGGGGCTCAAGCTGGCCGCCGAGCTCGGCCTGCTGCATACCAGCATCGACGAGTACCCCGGCTCCGGTGTCGAAGGCCACGAACTGCCCCGCGCGCCGGCCGCGACCCTCAACCTCGACGTGCAATGGCGCACGCCGCTGGGCCTGCAGCTGGGCGCCAGCGCGCGCTACTCCACCGCCTACTACTCCGAGGTGACCAACGTGCAGCGCGGACGCGTCGAACCGGGGTGGATCGCCAACCTGCGCGCCGCCTATCCCATCGGCGCGGCGAAGGTGTTCGCCTACGTCAACAACGTGTTCGACTCGGACCGGCCCCTCCTCGTGAGCGCCGATGCCAACGCCCAGCCGGCCAACGACACCGCCTCGCTGCCGCGCCCGCGCAGCGTGGGCGTGGGCGTCGAGACCTGGTTCTGACAGAGGATCAAGAGGCTCCCATGACCAGCACCACCGTCAAGACCTGGGCCTGGATCCACAAGTGGTCCAGCCTCGTCTGCACCGTCTTCATGCTGCTGCTGTGCCTGACCGGCCTGCCGCTCATCTTTCACCACGAGATCGGCCACCTGCTCGGCACCGAAGTCGAGGCGCCCGAGATGCCTGCCGGCACGCCCCGCGCGAGCCTGGACGACGTGATGGCGGTGGCGCAGGCGCGGCACCCCGGCAAGGCGCCGCAGTTCCTGTCGCGCGAGATCGACGACGACAAGTTCTGGTACGTGACCTTCGGCGACACGCCGCTCGACGACAGGAACCAGAAGACCGTCGCGGTCGATGCGCGCACGGCGCAGGTGCTGGCGGAGCCGAAGTTCAATGAAGGCTTCATGTACGTGATGTTCAAGCTGCACGTGGACCTGTTCGCCGACCTGCCCGGCAAGCTGTTCCTCGGGCTGATGGGCCTGCTGCTGGTGGTGGCCATCGTGTCGGGCGTGGTGTTGTATGCCCCCTTCATGCGCAAGCTCGACTTCGGCACCGTGCGCCGCGAACGCACGCCGCGCATCAAGTGGCTCGACCTGCACAACCTGCTGGGCATCGTGACGCTCGTGTGGGCCCTGGTGGTCGGTTTCACCGGGGTCATCAACACCTGGGCCGACCTGCTGATCAAGTACTGGCAGTACGACCAGCTCTCCACGCTGCTGGCGCCGTACCGCGACCACCAGGTGCCGCCGCGGCTGGCGTCGTTGCAGCAGTCGTTCGCGCGGGCGCAGGCCGCCGAGCCCGACAAGACGCTGTCGTTCGTGGCCTTCCCCGGCACCGCGTTCTCGAGCCCGCACCACTACACCGTGTTCATGCGCGGCAACGAGCCCCTGACCTCGCGGCTGGTGAAGCCGGTGCTCATGGACGCCGGCAACGGCCAGCTGACCGCCAGCGTGGAGCTGCCCTGGTACCTGACGGCGCTGCTGGTGTCGCAGCCGCTGCACTTCGGCGACTACGGCGGCATGCCGATGCAGATCCTGTGGGCCCTGCTCGACATCGCCACCATCGTGGTGCTCGGCAGCGGCCTGTACCTGTGGCTGAAGCGCCGGCAGCCGCGCAGCCTGGCCGACGAGGCCGAGGCCGTGATCGAGCCGCTCGCCCCGGCGCCACTGGGCGGCCAGCCGTCGCAGGCGCGAGGGGGCCTGGAATGACGCCCGCCTTCCGCCGCCTGTGGGGCTGGCCGCTGTTGCTGGGCATCGTCAGCGCGGTCGGGCTGGCCTCGGCACTCGTGGGCGACGGCGCCTGGGATGCGCTGTCCTGGGCGGGCCTCGGGCTGCCGATCGTGGTGGCGGCGCGCCACCTCTGGGGGCGCTGAAGCAGCCCCGGCTTTCCGTTGCGCGCAAGGTCTTGCAGGATCGCGACAATCCGCAGCCTGCAACCACCGAACAGGAGAGGACCATGCGCAAGTTCGTGGGGTGCGTGTCGCTGGCGGCCACCGTGCTGCTGGCCGGCTGCGCCACCGTCGAGAACCCCGTCACCGGAGAGCGCGAACGCTCGGTGATGAGCGAAAGCGACGAAGTCGCCCAGGGCAGGAAGGCGCACGAGGAGGTGCTGGCCGAGTACGGCGCCTACAAGGACCCGAAGCTGCAGGCCTACGTGAACGACGTGGGCCAGCGCCTGGCGAAGCAGTCGCACCGCAGCCAGCTCGAATGGCATTTCACGGTGCTCGACAGCACCGAGATCAACGCCTTCGCCTTGCCCGGCGGCTATGTCTACGTCACCCGCGGGATCATGGCCTACATGGACAGCGAGGCCGACCTCGCCGGCGTGCTGGGCCACGAGATCGGCCACGTCACCGCCCGCCACGGCGCGCAGCGCGCCACGCGGCAGCAGACGGCCGGCATCGGCGTGCTGGCGGCCACCGTGCTCGGCGCGGTGCTCGGCGTGGGCGACATCGCGTCGCAGCTGTCGCAGAGCGTGGCGGCCGGCTACATCGCCTCGTACAGCCGCGAGCAGGAGCTGCAGGCCGACAAGCTCGGCGCCGAGTACCTCTCGCGGGTGCACTACAACCCGCAGAACATGGTCGACGTGATCCAGCTGCTGAAGAACCAGGAAGCCTTCGCGGCCGACCAGGCCAAGGCTGAAGGCAAGGCGCCGCCCGCCCAGCACAACTGGCTGGCTTCGCACCCGAGCAACGAGCAGCGGCTGCGCGACATCACGCAGATCGCCTCGCAGTACAAGGGCGACTACAGCGACGAGGGCCGCACGCGCTTCCTGCAGGCGGTCGACGGCATGAGCTTCGGCGAAAGCCGCGAGCAGGGCGTCACCCGCGGGCGCAACTTCTATCACGAGCCTCTGGGCATTGCGCTCACCGCGCCGGTGGGCTGGAAGATCCAGAACAGCGCCGAGGCGGTGGCGCTCGTCAATGGCGAGGGCACTGCCGGGCTGGTGATGCAGGCGGTGCCGCCCAAGGCGGGCAGCACCCACGAGGAGATCCTGCGCAACGTGGTGAAGCCGGAACAGGGCCGCACCGAAAAGCGCAACCTCAACGGCTTTGCCGCCACGCATTTCACCGGCACGCGCAAGAACGAGCGCGGGCAGTCGCAGGGGGTGGTGGCCACCGTGGCCAACGGCCCGCAGGACCGCCACTACCTGCTCCGCTATGCCGCCAAGGACGCCCCCAGCCTCGAACGCGCCATGCCTCAGCTCAAGGAGGCGGAAGCGTCGTTCCGCGCGTTGAACGCGGCCGACCGCAAGGCGGCCCGCCCGTGGGTGGTGCGCACCGTCGCCTATGCGCGCGGCGGCTTCGCGGAGCTGGCGAAGCAGTCGCCGCTTTCCACCTATGCCGAGCAGCAGCTGCGGCTGCTCAACGGCTTCTATGCCGGCGGCGAGCCCAAGCCGGGCCAACTGGTGAAGGTGGTGGCGGAGCAGTAGGGCGGCGCTCTGCCGCCCTAGGCGGGCGCCGCCGCGCTGCGGCGCCCCTGCCACCAGCCTTCGGCGCTGTAGACCACCAACGCCAGCCAGATGGCGGCGAAGCCTGCCGCGCGTGCCGGCTCGAAGGATTCGTCGAACACCCACACGCCGATCAGCAGCTGCAGCGTGGGGCCGAAGTACTGCAGCAGCCCCAGCAGCGAAAACGGGATGCGCCGCGCGCCGGCCGCAAACAGCAGCAGCGGGATGGCGGTGATGGGGCCGGCCGCCACCAGCAGCCATTGCGTGCCGGCGTCGGCCACCGGGAAGCTCGCGTGGCCGTGCGAGGCGGCCCACAGCAGGCCGGCCAGCGCAAACGGGGCCAGCACCGAGCTCTCGAGCACCAGGCCTTCGAGCGCGCCGAGCGGCGCGGTCTTGCGCAGCAGGCCGTAGGTGGCGAAGCTGAAGGCCAGCACCAGCGCGATCCACGGCAGCTTGCCGGCCAGCACGGTGAGCCACAGAACGCCCAGCGCGGCCAGGGCGACGGCGGCCCACTGGCCCGGGCGCAGCCTTTCCTTCAGCACCAGGCGGCCCACCAGCACGTTGACCAGCGGGTTGATGAAGTAGCCCAGGCTCGCCTCGACCACGTGCCCGTTGACGACGGCCCAGATGTAGACGAACCAGTTGAGCGCGATGACGGTGGCGCTGGCCACGAACGGCCGCGCGAGCCGCGGCTCGCGCCGCACCTTGCCCAGCCAGCTCCAGTGCCTTTGCACCAGCAGCACGAGCGCCACGAACACCAGCGACCACAGCACGCGGTGCGCCAGCACCTCGAGCGGCGCCACGTTCTGCAGCGCCTTGAAGTACAGAGGAAACAGGCCCCAGCAGATGTAGGCGAGGGCGGCGTAGATGATTCCGCGGCGCATGGTGGGACGGTGGCGAGGGCGGCGGGCGCCCGCAGGACGGTGAGGGAGGCGCGGATTGTCGGCAAGGCGAAGGCGCGCTGCCGGCGCGGGGTCTTGGCGCTCCTCATCCCTTCGGCCGTTTCGCTGCAGGCGCCCTGGCGGGGCGGCACGGGCCTGCTGGCGCAGGCTGCAGGTCATGGTCCCACGGCTCGCCGGCGAAGCGCTCGGCCAGGAACTCGATGAGCAGGCGCAGGGCCTGCGGCTGGTGATGGCGCGACAGGTACATCGCATGGATGTCCATCGGTTCCGGTTCGTGGTCCGGCAGCAGCCGCACCAGCGCGCCGGCGCGCAGGTCGGCACCCACGTAGTAGGTGGGCAGCAGCGCGATGCCCGCTCCGGCGAGCGCTGCCTGGCGCAGCACGGCGGTTTCCGTGCTGAAGATCGACCCCGCCACCGCCACCGTGGTGTTCTGGCCCTTGTGCCGCAGGCGGTATTCGGCACGGTTGCCGAAGGCGTGGGTGATGCAGTTGTGGGACTTCAGGTCCTGCGCGCTGCCGGGCTTGCCATGGCGGCGCACGTAGGCTGGTGCCGCGCACAACACCGAGCGGCACACGGCCAGCTTGCGCGCAATGACGTTGGGGTCCGGCGCATTGGTGATGCGCACTGCGAGGTCGATGCGTTCTTCGGCCAGGTTCACCTGGCGGTCGGCCGCCGTGAGTTCGATGTCGACCCGCGGATGGCGGGCCTGGAAGTCCACCAGCGCGGTGGTGAGCTGCGACTGCGCCAGCGACAGGCTGGTGGCGATGCGCAGCTTGCCCACCGGCTGCTGAAGGCGCGTGCCCGCGGCCGCCTCCACTTCGCCCGACAGTTCGAGCATCTGGCGGCACCGGGGCAGTGCTTCGGCGCCGGCATCGGTGAGGCCGATGCGGCGGGTGGTCCGATGCAGCAGCCGTGCGCCCAGCCATTGCTCGAGGCTGGCGAGGTAGCGGCTCACCATGGCCCGCGACATGTCGAGGCGCTCGGACGCCTGGGTGAGGCTGCCGTGGTCGGCCACCTCGATGAACACCTGCATGGCGGTAAGGCGGTCCATCGCTTGACCTCGCTATTTGGCTGATCTGTTCAACAAACTTTCTATGTTCTTGGAGTTTATCTGCGCAAATCGAGCCAATACAGTGGCGCGATCCAACCAGGAGACCTCGACATGAACACCACCTTCCGCAAGCTGCTCAGATTCGTCGCCCCGGCCGCCACGGCCCTGGGCATGGTGGCCGCCGGGCCCGCGGCGGCCCAGTCGCCTGCACAGTCGCCTGTCGCCGCGCCGCTGTCGCTTCAGGTCTACAACGCCGACGGCGCCAGTTTCCACGTGAACGCGGTGCTGGTGTCGGGCAAGACCGATGCCGTGCTGCTCGACACCGGCTTCACCCGGGCCGACGCACTGCGCATCGCCGCGATGGTGCTCGACAGCAAGAAGACGCTGAAGACCATCTACATCAGCCAGGCCGACCC
>CAMLNA010000108.1 GCA_946481025.1 uncultured Rivibacter sp. | reverse complement strand
CATGAGCAGCGACTACCTCTTCCATGCCGGCGAAGCCACCGTGCTGGCCGCCGAAGGCCAGTTCACCGACGCGATGCCGGAGGTGCTGATCGGCCGCACCGACGGGCCGGTGGGCCAGGCCTTCGCGAACATGATGGCGCAGACCAAGGGCCACACCGCGATGTTCGCCATCCGCGCCTGCAACCAGCTGGTGCGGCCGGTGACGATGATCGTGCCCAAGGTGACGCTCAAGGACATGGCCAACGTCAACCTGTTCGGCGGAGTGGTGCAGTCGGCCACGGCCGACGCGGTGGTGGACTGCCTGATCGAAGGCGTGATCCCGCGCCAGCTGGCCAACGAGCTGTGCATCGTGAGCCTGGTGTGGATCGACCCGCGCTGCGCCACGCATGCGGAGCTCGACCGCAAGGACATGTACCGCACCAACTACGAGGCCACCAAGCTGGCGCTGCGGCGCGCACTGGCCAACGAGCCGACCGTGGACGAGCTGATCGCCAACCGCCACAAGATCAGGCACGACATGGACGACTGGAGCTAGCTCGATGAAACAGGGCAGCAAGTTGGCGCGCACCGAATACCTTCACCGCAGAGGCGCGGAGGACGCGGAGGCACGCAGAGAAGACCTCTGGCTTTCTCCGTGGTCCTCCGCGCTCTCCGCGTCTCCGTGGTGAATGAATTGGGGTTCCCGCCATGGCGCACAGCCACCCTCCGTTCGGGCTGAGGTATCGAAGCCCCGCGACGGTTGGTGGCGGCCCTTCGATACCTCAGGGCGAACGGGGTTGCTGTTTGCGAGGGAGATGCCGAATACCTTCACCGCGCCGCGGTGAAGCATTTCAAGGAGCCGATCATGAGAAGCTGGGCCCTGCTCGACGACCGCAACGCGAGCACCCTGCAACCCACCAGCCGGCTCTACACCGGCTTCGTGCGTGAGCACCGCTGCACCGACCCGGCCACGCTCGACGCGGTGTGGGCCGCAGCCCTGGCCGACCAGCGCGCGGGCCTGCATGCGGTGGTGCTGGCCGACTACGAATGGGGAGCGAAGCTGCTGCGCGCGGGTCACGAGGCGCTGCCCACAGGCGACGGCGCCTCGCTGCGCCTGCTGATGTTCGAACGCCTGGCGCGCCTGTCGAAGCTGCAGGTCGACGAGTGGCTGCGCGAGCGCGACGAGGCGAGCGACACGCCCACCCCGGCCGGCGTGTCGCAGATGCGCGCCAGCGTGGACTGGCCGGAATTCCGCCGGGCCATCGAGGCGGTCCATGAATACATCCGCGACGGCGAGACCTACCAGATCAACTACACCTACCGCCTCGACGGCCAGGCCTGGGGGTCGCCGCTGGCGCTGTACCGCCGGCTGCGCGCGCGCCAGCCGGTGCCGTATGGCGCGCTGGTCACCCTGCCCGGCGACGGCGGCCCGCGCCACGTGCTCTCGTGTTCGCCGGAGCTCTTCCTGAAGCACGAGGCCGGCCTGCTGACCGCGCGGCCGATGAAGGGCACGGCCCCGCGCATGCGCACCGCCGAGGGCGACAGCGAGATGGCCCGCTGGCTGGCCAACGACGAGAAGAACCGCGCCGAGAACCTGATGATCGTGGACCTGCTGCGCAACGACCTGGGCCGCATCGCGCGCATCGGCTCGGTGAAGGTGCCGCAGCTGTTCAACATCGAGTCGCACCCCACGGTGTTCCAGATGACCTCGACGGTGCAGGCGCAGCTGCAGGGCGAACTCTCCTTCGCCGACCTGCTGCGCGCCACCTTCCCGTGCGGCTCGATCACCGGCGCGCCCAAGCACCACACCATGGAGCTGATCGCACGGCTCGAAACCACGCCCCGGGGCCTGTACACCGGCGCCATCGGCTGGATCGACGCGCCGCGCGACGGAGCTGCCTGCGGCGACTTCTGCCTCTCGGTGGCGATCCGCACGCTGGTGCTGGGCGAACGCCGGCATGGCTTCGCGCCGGCCCGGCTGGGCATCGGCGCGGGCATCGTGCTCGACAGCGAGGCCGCGTCGGAGTATGACGAATGCCGCCTGAAGGCCCGCTTCCTGACCGGGCTCGACCACCGCGGCGGCGAAGGCGGCCCCGCGCAACACGCAGCCGCCGCAGCACCGGCGTGCAGCGACTGAAGGAGACACACATGGCCCAGTGGCGCAAGAAGACTGCCGACGAGACCTGCACCGCCGAGGAAATCACCGCCCGGCTCGCCGACGAGCTGCCGCAGTGGTACTTCGAAGACGGCTGGATCCGCCGCAAGTACAAGACCTCCGGCTGGAAGGGCACGCTGATGGTGGTCAACACCGTGGGCCACCTGGCCGAAGCCGCCTGGCACCACCCCGACCTCACCGTCTCGTATGCCTTCGTGACGGTGAAGCTCATGAACCACGCCGCCAAGGGCGTGACCGAAAAGGACTTCGCCCTCGCGAAGAAGATCGAGGAAGTGCTGATGTGGCAGCCCGGCCGCGAGGAGGGGTCGGCGCTCGAAGGCACCCCGGACGACCCGCGCTTCAAGTACATCAAGTACGACTGAGGCGCGTCCACCCCAAAGGAGACGGGACATGCAGACACGAGACTCGCAGCAACGCCACACCGTGGTCGAGAAGATGGCCATCGCGGCATCGCCCGATGTGGTGTGGGAGCGCATGCGCAACTTCAACGCCCTGAGCGACTGGCACCCTGCCGTGGCCTCCGGTCCGGCGGACCGCGGCAACAACGTCGGCTCGGTGCGGCGCCTGGGCCTGCACGGCGGCGGCGAGATCGTCGAGACGCTGCTCGCCCACAGCGACGCCGAGCGCGGCTACAGCTACCGCGCCCAGGACGGCGGTGCCCTGCCGGTGGCCGGCTACGTGTCTTCGCTGCACGTGCGGCCCGATGGCGCGGGCCGCTCGCTGGTCGAATGGCGCGGCGACTTCCACGCCGTCACCGCACCGGGCCGCGACGACGCCGAGGTCGTGAAAGCCATCGCCGGCGTCTACCAGGCGGGCCTTGCACGGCTGAAGCAGCTTGCCGAGGGGCGATGAAGCGCCTACGTGGCCGCCTGCTCGCGCGCCACGCGCAGCATCGCGGCCAGGCTGCGCTCCACGTCGTCTTCGGTGGTGGCCCACGACGACACGCTGATGCGCATGGCCGTGCGGCCCTGCCATTGCGTGGGGCCGCACCAGCAGGTGCCTTCAGCCTGCAGGGCGGCGATCACGCGGCGGGTGGCCTCGGCATCGCCGAAGGACACCAGCACCTGGTTGAGCACGACCTCGTTGAGCACCTCGAAGCCCGCGCCGTGCAGCCCGCCCGCAAAGCGGCGCGCATGGGCGCAGCACCGCTCCACCAGCCCGGCGACGCCCTGGCGGCCCAGCGTGTGCAGCGCGGCCCACACGTCCACCCCGCGGGCACGGCGCGAGAGCTCGGGCGTGTAGTCGGAAGGGTCGCGCACCTGCTGCTGCGGCGCCGGCAGGTAGTCGGCCGAAATGGCCATGGCCGAGCGCAGCGCATCGGCATCGCGCACGAAAGCCAGGCCGTTGTCGTAGGGCACGTTGAGCCATTTGTGCGCATCGGTCGCCCACGAATCGGCCCGCTCCATGCCCCCGGTGAGCACGGCGTGCGCCGGGCTGGCGGCAGCCCACAGGCCGAAGGCGCCGTCCACGTGCACCCAGGTGTCGCCGGCGCGCGAGCGCACCGCGTCGATGAGTTCGCCGAAGGGGTCGAAGGCGCCGGTGTTCACGTTGCCCGCCTGCGTGCACAGGATCGCCGGCCCCCGCCACGGCGGCAGCCCGGAGGCCAGCATGCGGCCCTGCCCGTCGACCGGCACGCGCAGCACGCGCTTGCGGCCGAGGCCCAGCAGTCCGAGCGACTTCATCAGCGTGGGGTGGGCCTCCTCGCCCACCAGCACCGTCACGGGCGGCGCGCCGAAGAGGCCTTCGGCCTCGACGTTCCAGCCTGCGCGTGCGAGCAGCGCATGGCGCGCCGCAGCCAGCGCGCTGAAGTTGGCCATGGTGGCGCCGGTGACGAAGGCGCCCGCAGTGCCGGCGGGCAGCCCCAGCAGCTCGAGCAGCCAGCGCAGCGCCACCGCCTCGAACACCGCGGTGGCGGGCGACGGCGCGTGGTAGGCGGCGTTCTGGTCCCAGGCGGTGGCGAGCCAATGGCTGGCCACGCTCGCCGGCAGGGCCCCGCCGATCACGAAGCCGAAGAAGCGCCCGCCCGCGCTGCCCATGGTGGCCGGCGAGCCGGCTTCGTCGAGCAGGCGCAAGGTGGCGTGCGGGTCTTGCGGGCCCTGCGGCAGTACGGCCGCCCCCACTTCTGCCAGGCGCGCCAGCGCCTCGGGCGCGGGTGCCACGCCGCGGCCCGGCAGGCCCTGCAGGTAGCGCACGGCGCGCCGCGCGGCCTCCCCCAGCAACGAATCCTCCAGCCCCTCGTGCATGGCCGCTGTTTCCCGAAGTGGTGTCGTGCCGGTGCATTGTGGGCAAGCGCGCCATGAAGGCAATGCCGCAACAACCCTTGCTCGCGATGCTGCTGGGCGCGGCGTGGGTTGCCGCGCTGCCGTGCTGCCCGCCGGCCCACGCGGCCGACGCCGCGCCGCAGGCGGTGGAGCTCGCCCCCGGCGCCTTTCACCTGCCGGGCGAGCATGCGCCCTGGGGCGACCAGGGACGCACGCGGGTGGCGAACGCCGGCTTCGTCGTCGGTACCCGCTGCGTGGCCGTCATCGACAGCGGCGGCAGCCCGGCCGATGGGCGCGCCCTGCTCGCCGCCGTGCGCCGCGTGAGCGCGCTGCCCGTGTGCTATGTGATCAACACCCACGTGCACCCCGACCACCTGTTGGGCAACGCCGCCTTCGCGCAGGCCAATGCCGGCGGAACGGCACCCCGGTTCGTGGGCCATGCGCGGCTGGCGGCGGCGCTGGCCGCGCGGGAGCCCCACTACCGCCGGGCGTTCGCGCGCGACGTGGGCGCCGCGCAAGGCGGCCTCGAGCGCATGGCGCCGCCCGACGTGGCGGTGCAGGAGATGCAGCCGCTCGACCTGGGCGCACGCGTCCTGGAGCTGCGCGCCTGGCCCACCGCGCACACGGACAACGACCTCACCGTGCTGGACCGCGCCTCCGGCACGCTGTGGCTGGGCGACCTGGTGTTCGAAGGCCACCTGCCGGTGCTCGACGGCAAGCTGGCCGGCTGGCTGCAGGTGCTCGACGCGCTGGCGGGCGTGCGCGCCACCCGCGCCGTTCCGGGCCACGGCCGTGTGTTCGAGGACTGGCCCGCAGCGCTGCAGCCCACGCGGCGCTACCTGCAGCAGCTGCGCGACGACGTGAACGCCGCGCTGGACGACGGCACCAGCCTCTCGCAGGCCGTCGAGCGGCTGGGCCGTGCCCCCGAAGGCTGGCTGCTGGGCGAAGCCTTCCACCGCCGCAACGTGACGGCCGCCTACGCCGAACTGGAGTGGAGCCGATGAACCCCGCATTCCGACACGACACCCACCGCCGCCTCGCGCTGGCCTGGCTGCTGGCCATGGCCGGCGCACCTGCCGCCGGGGCCGAGATCAAGACCGCCGACAACTCGGTGGACAACGAACGCTGGCGCAAGGTGCGCGCCAGCCTGTTCGGCGAGCGGCCGATCACCGAAGACGACAGCGTGGTGGTGCTGGAGGCACCGGCACGCGCCGAAGACGCGGCCGTGGTGCCCATCGCCCTGCGCGCGCAGTTCGAGCAGAAGCCCGAGCGCCACGTGCGCAGGATGACGCTGGTGATCGACAACAACCCCTCGCCGCTGGCCGCGGTGTTCACCTACACGCTCGACAGCGGCCGCGCCGACATCGAGACGCGCGTGCGCATCGACGAATACACCTACGTGCGAGCCATTGCCGAAACCGGCGACGGCCAGCTGCACATGAGCAAGCGTTTCGTCAAGGCCTCCGGCGGCTGCTCGGCCCCGCCCGGCAAGGACCCGCAGGCCGCGAAGGCCACGCTGGGGCAGATGCGCCTGAGCGTGAAGCCCGAAGCCTTGCCCGGCCGCCCGGTGCTCGCCCAGCTGATGATCAGCCACCCGAACGATTCGGGGCTGGTGATGGACCAGGCCACGCGCCTGTACACGCCCGCGTGGTTCGTGCGGCAGATCGACGTGCGCCACAACGGCAAGCTGGTGCTGCAGGCCGACGTGGACTTCGCGATCAGCGAGAACCCGCACCTGCGCTTCTACTTCACGCCGGGCGGCAGCGCGTCAGGCGGCGAGCTGACGGCCGAGGTGGTGGACTCGAAAGACCTGCGCTTCGAGCAGCGCACCACCTTGCGCCCGGGTGCGGCACGGTGAGCCTCGGGCGCATCTGCCGCGCGTTGGCGTGGCTGGCGCTCTGGCAGTTGCACGCCGGGCCGGCCGTCGCGCAACTGGCCGGGCCCTTGCAGGTGGCGCCGGGCGTGTTCGTGGTGCCCGGCAGCCTCGATGCCGCCTCGCCCGCCAACCGCGGCGCGGTGGGCAACGCCGGCTTCATTGCCACGCCGGCCGGCACGGTGGTGGTGAACACCGGCGGCTCGCTGCGCCTGGGCGAGGCGCTGCTGGCGGCCGCCGAACGCACCACGCGAAGGCGCGTGGTGCTCGCCGTCATCACGCAGGCGCAGCCGGAATTCCTGATGGGCGCGGCGGCGTTTTCAGCGCGGGGCATCGAGATCGTGGCGCACGAGGCCACCGCGCGCGCCATGGCCGGGCGCTGCATCGAATGCCTGCGCCGCCTGCGGCAGACGCTGGGCGAGGCCGAAATGGCCGGCACGCGGCTGGTGGCGCCCACGCGGCAGGTCACCGCGAGCCTGCGCGTCGCCCCGGGCGGACGGCGCATCGACATCCTCTTTTTCGGCGCCGCGCAGACCGAGGGCGACCTCGTGGTGGTGGACCGGCAGACCGGCACCGCCTTCGCCGGCGCGCTGGTGGGCGCCGGGCGCATTCCGCAGCTCGAAGCGCATGGCGAAGCCGCCCCGTGGCGCGCCGTGCTGGCACGGCTGGCGGAGCAGCCGCTTCGCACGCTGGTACCGGGGTATGGCGCTCCCGGCCCGCCGGGCGAATTGATCGCAGCCACCGACGCCTACCTCCGGGCCCTGGAACAGCAGGTGCAGGCCCTGATGCAGGAAGGCGCGGGCCTGGCCGCGGCCGCCCGGCGCGCGCCCCTGCCCCCATGGCAAGGCTGGGCGCAGTACGACGGCTGGCATGCGCGCAACGTGCAGCGCCAGTACCTGGCGGCCGAGCTGCGCTGGCTGGGCCAGGCCGCCTCGGCGCCGACGGATGCAAGACCCTGAAGGAGGACGCTCATGCCCCCATCGAACCCGCGCCGCCGGCTGCTGTTGCAGGCGCTGGCGCTCGCAGGCGGCCCGCCGGTGCTGCTGCATGCGCAGCCCGCGCCGAAGAGCATCGCCGTGCTGCCGCCGGACTTCATCGACCACCACCACAACCCGGACCCGGCCGTGATGGCCGCCCAGCAGCGGCGCCTGCCGCGCGCCCACGAGCAGCTGCAACGCGAGCTCGCGCAACGCCAGCTCTACCGCGTGCTCGACTTCGCGCCCGCGCGGCCGCTGCTCGATGAACTGCTCAGGCAGCAGGAGTTCATGCACACCTGCATCGACTGCGCGGTGCAGCTCGGCCGCAAGCTGGGCGCCGACCTCGTGATGACGAGCTGGGTGCAGAAGATCAGCGAGCTCATCCTCAACTTCAACGTCGAGGTCATCGCGGTGGACCGCGAGCGGGTGCTGCTCACCAAGTCGGTGGACATGCGCAGCAACAACGACGAGTCGTGGGAGCGCAGCGTGCGCTACCTGGTGCGCGACATGGCCGAGAAGCGGCAGGCGAACCCTCGCTACGGCAGCTGAGGCGCCGGCGGCTCAGGCCGCCAGCCGGAACGACCCCATGGCCTGGCCCAGACGCTCGGCCTGGCCCTTGAGCGACATCGACGCGGCGGCCATCTGCTCGACCAGCGCGGCGTTCTGGTGGGTCACGCCGTCGATCTGCGCGATGGCCTGGTGCATGCGGTCGATGCCGCGGCTCTGCTCCTGCCCGGCCTGGGCGATCTCGTCCATCAGCTCGGAGACGCGGCCGACGCTCTTCACGATCTCGCCCATCGTGCTGCCTGCTTCGTTGACGAGCTTCGAGCCGGCGCTGACCTTCTCGGTCGAATCGACGATGAGCGCCTTGATCTCGCGCGCCGCCACCGAGCTGCGCTGCGCCAGGCTGCGCACCTCGGAGGCCACCACCGCGAAGCCGCGGCCGTGCTCACCGGCACGCGCCGACTCGACGGCGGCGTTGAGCGCGAGGATGTTGGTCTGGAAGGCGATGCCGTCGATCACGCCGATGATCTCGGCGATGCGGCCGGCGCTCTGGTTGATCTGTTCCATGCGCTCGACCACCTCGTGCATCAGGCGCTCGCCGCGCCCGGCCACCTCGCTCGACAGCGACACCATGTTGCGGGCCTCGCTGGTGTGCTCGGCATTGCTGCGCACCGTCTCGACCATCTGGTGCATCGAGCTGCTGGTTTCCTGCAGGGCGCCGGCCTGGCTTTCGGTGCGGGTGGAGAGGTCGGTGTTGCCGCGCGCGATCTCCTCGGAGGCCGAGGTGACGGAATCGACCGTCTGCCGCACTTCGAGCACCGTGTTGCGCAGCTTCTTGCGCATCGAGTTGAGCTCGTGGCGCAGCCACGAGAGTTCGTCCTTGCCAGGCGATTCGATCCTGGTCTCGAGGTCGCCGCCGGCCACGCGAATGACGGCCTGCACCGTGTCTTCGACCGGTTCCTTGATGCTGTGGGCGATGACCCAGCCGGCCAGCGCCGAGAAGAGCGCCGCGCCGGCACCCGTGCCGCCCACGGCCCAGGCCGCCGCGCCCTGGCCCGCCGCCGACAGGAGCGCCGCCGCCCAGCCGCCCAGGGTGGCCAGCAGCAGCGCGCACAGCGCAAAGCCCAGCCTCACCCGATTGCATTGGCTCACATGCCGCATCCAGATCATCACTCGACCCCTCGTCCCGCGTTGCGTCTGTCCAGTGCCGGATATCGGAGGGCACGCACCTGGCCTGAAGGCCGCAAATGCAACAGGCGGGCGCCGGCCGTCGAACAGTTCACACGCGGCGCGCCTGCGGCGGCGCAACAAATGAAACACGCCGGGAACCCGGCAAAGCACGGCTGAAACGAGCGCTCGCGACACTGGCGCCACGAACAGCCAACCCAGAGACGAGACCACCATGCAGCCGCTCCCGCACCGCGCCCTCACCTTCACCACCGCCGTCGCCGCCACCGCGGCCGCCCTCGCGCTGGCCCTGGCCGCGGCGCCCGCCTGGTCGCAAGGCGAGCCGGCACCGGCCCGGGAGTTCGACGTCTACGTCGAGCCCGCCACCGGCCACGCCTACATCAAGACCCCTGCCGGCTGGCGCTACATCCGCCGGCTCGACGCGCAGCAGATGCAGCAGCTGCACCCGACCACGCTGACCGCGCTGGCCCCGGCCGATGCACACGCGGTGCGGGTGGCCTACGAACGCGCCGCCGGGCTGGAGCTGGCGCGGCACTGAGCCAGACTGGCGCGCCAGCCGCCCCCCGCGCGGCCGCAGCGCGCCAAAGCGGGACACGGCGGCCACCCCGATCGCGCAGCCGCCCCCGTCAAGCCGGGGGAAGTCCCGGCTGCACCGCGGCACGGCCGTGCGCCCATGCTCCCGGCCTGACGTTGCAGACGCTTGCCTGTGAAGCGGCGAGTGCGTAACCCATGGCCCTGGACGAGCAGTTGGCCGACTGGCGCGAGCGTGCGCTGCGCATGGAGCGCGAAGTCGAGAAGGCGGTGATCGGCCAGCACGACACCGTGCGCCTGATCGACGTGGCGCTGTTCGCGCGCGGCCACGTGCTGCTCGAAGGCGACGTCGGCGTGGGCAAGACAACGCTGCTGCGCGCCTTCGCCCGCGCGGTGGGCGGCGACTTCGAGCGTGTCGAAGGGACCGTCGACCTGCTGCCCGGCGACCTGATCTACCACACCTACGTCGACGCGCAAGGCAAGCCTCGCATCGATCCGGGCCCGCTCCTGCGCCATCGCGACCGGCTGGTCACCTTCTTCTTCAACGAGATCAACCGTGCACGCCCGCAGGTGCAGTCGCTGCTGCTGCGCGCCATGGCCGAGCGCACCGTGTCGGCCTTCGGCGAGGAATTCCGCTTCCCGCACATGATCGTGTTCGCCGACCGCAACAAGGTCGAGAAGGAGGAGACTTTCGAACTCGCCTCGGCCGCGCGCGACCGCTTCATGCTCGAAGTCTCGATGCCCACGCCGGGCGACTTCGAGACGCGCCGCGCGCTGGTGTTCGATCCGGCCTTCCACGACGTGGATGGGCTGCTGCGGCAGGTGTCGCCGGGCGTGGTGCCGTGGCAGGAGCTCAATGCCATCGGCGCGGCCATCCAGCGCGGCGTCACCGCCAGCGAGGCGCTGCAGCGCTACGTGGTCGACCTGTGGGACGCGAGCCGTGCGCCGCAGGACTTCGGCATCCGCATCGACGGCGTGGACATGGACCGCCTGGTGCTTGCGGGCGCCAGCCCTCGCGGCGTGATGGCACTCGCGCGCGCGGCCCGCGTGGTGGCCTGGCTCGACGGCCGCAGTCACCTGCTGCCCGACGACATCGCGGGCGTCGCTCCGGCGGTGCTGGGCCACCGCATCTTCTTCACGCCGGTGTACGAGCTGCGGCGCGCCGAGATCGCAGGCGAGCTGGTGCGGCAGATCCTGCAGCAGGTGGCAACGCCGCGGGCGTGAGGCACGACCATGGCTACAGGCGCGCCAAGGCCGCAGATCGAATTCCAGTACCGGTTGCCGCGCCGCGTCGCAGGCTGGCGGCCGGGCGCGCACGCGGGCACCGCGCTGGGCGCCGGCATGGAGTTCGTCTCGCACATGGCCCTGCGCCACTGGCCCGATCCGCGCCGGCTCGACCTGCGCGCGAGCCTGCGCCAACCGGGTGGCGAGTGGCTCGTGCGCGTGAGCCGGCAGCGCGCCGCCACCACGGCCCTTGCCGTGGTCGACGTGTCGGCCTCGATGGCGTTCGGCCGGCCGCGGCGCAAGCTGGACGTGGCTGCGGACCTGCTCGACGCATTGGGCGCGAGCAGCTTTCGCCTGGGCGACATGCTGGGCCTGGCGGCCTTCGACGGCGACGAACGGGACGACCTGTTCATGCCACCGATGCGCGGTCGCGCCGCCGGCAGCCTGATGGCCGAAAGGCTGCGGCAATGCGAGGCGCGCAACGGCGCCCCCGGCGCGGGTGGCCTGCTGCGCGTGGCGCAGCGGTGGGCGGGACGGCAGGCCCTGGTGTTCCTGGTGTCGGACTTTCACTGGCCGCTGGACCTTCTGGCGCCCGCGCTGGACTGCCTGTCGCATGCCTTCGTCGTACCGGTGGTCGTGTGGGACCCCGCCGAGACGGAGGTGCCGGCGCCGCAGGGGCTTGCCTTCCTGCGTGATGCCGAGACTCCCGGGGTGCGCCGCACGCTGTGGATGCGCCCGGCCCTGCAGCGGCGCTGGCAGGCCGCGGTGGACCTGCGCCGCGCGCAGCTGGCGGCCGTGTTCGGCGCGCGCGGCCTGCACCCGTTGCATCTGACAGGCCGCTTCGATCCAGAGGCGATGTCGCGTCATTTCATCGAGGCCTTCGCATGAAGGCCCTGCGGCGCGCAACCGCGGCGCTGGCCGTCACCTGCGTGGCTCACGGCACGGCACCGGCTGCAGGGGATGAAGTGACCATCGAACAGCCGCGCGCCTTCGGCCACGTGATCGGCGACCTGCTGACGCAGCGCGTGCTGCTGGAGCGTGGCGGGCATGGCGTGCAACCGCGCAGCCTGCCCGGCGCGGGGCGCGTGGGCAGCTGGCTGGAGCGGCGCGGCGCTCGCATCGAGCGCGACGGTGCCGGGCGGCGCTGGCTGGTGGTGGAGTACCAGCTCGTGAATGCACCGCAGGCGCTGGCCACGGTGCAGCTGCCGCGGTGGGAGCTGCCGTTGACCGGTGGTGGGGCCGCCCTGCAGGTGCCCGAGTGGCCGCTCAGCGTGGCGCCGCTCACGCCGCGCAGCGCTTTTTCCGCGGGCGCGCTCACCGCACTGCGCCCGGACCTGCCGCCGCCGCGCATCGACACGCAGCCCATCGAGCGCCGCGTCGCCGTGCTCGGCGCCGTGCTGGCCCTCGTGCTCTGCGCCTGGCTGGTTTGGTGGCTGTGGCGCAACCGCGGCGACGCGGCGCAGCTGCCCTTCGCGCGTGCCCTGCGCGAGTTGCACGCATTGAGCAACGGCGCCGAAGCCGGGCCGCCCGCCTGGCAGGCCCTGCACCGAGCCTTCGACCGCACGGCCGGCCTGGTCGTGCAGGCTTCCACGCTGCCGCGGCTTTTCGAACGCGCGCCACACCTGCTGCCCCTGCGCGGGGCCATCGAGGCGTTCTACGCGCAGTCCGCGGCCCATTTCTATGGCTGCGGCGAAGCGGCGCCCGAGCACGTGCCCTTGTCGCTTCGCGTGCTGTGCGGCCAGCTCTGCCGCGCCGAAAGGCGCCACGCGCGATGAACCTGGCCCAGCTCGATTTCGCGCAGCCCTGGGCCTTGCTCCTCGTGCCCCTTGCCGTGCTGCCGCTGTTGCCGCGACGGCGCGACGCACGCGCGTTCCCATGGCTGGCCTGGCTGCCTGCGGACCCGTGGGGCCGCGCGGCCGGGTGGCTGTGGCACGGCCTCGCGGTGCTGGCGCTGCTGGCCACCGCGCTGGCTCTGGCCTCGCCAGGCCTGCCGGAAACGCAGGTCATGCGCACCGGCCGCGGTGCCGAGATCCTGCTGCTGATGGACCGCAGCCGCAGCATGGACGAGCGCATGCTGCCGCCGGACTGGCGCAGCATCGACCCCATCGTGCTGCGGCACCAGGCGCGCTCGCGCGGCCCGCAGAAGGGCCGGGTGGCACGCGACCTGCTCATGCGCTTCGTGGAGCAGCGCCCGGACGATCGCTTCGCGGTGATGTTCTTCAGCGCCCGGCCCATCCACGTGGTGCCCTTCACGCAGCACGACGCCGCAGTGCGCGCCGTGATCGCCGCCGGCGCGGTGGGCCGCGGACTGGCCGAGACGGACGTAGGCCGGGCCCTGCTCGCCGCGGTGGCCCAGTTCGACGAGCGCACCTATGCCGGCAACCGCATCGTGCTGCTCGTATCCGACGGCGGTGCGCGGCTCGACGAGCAGACACGGAGGCAGCTGCATGCGGGCCTCGCGCGCAACCGCATCGCACTGTATTGGGTGTACCTGCGCTCCATCGGCGGCCCGATGCTCGACGACGCTGCCGCGGCCGTCGGCGCCGGCAGCGACGCAGTGCCGCCCGAGCTGGCGCTGCACCGCACGTTCCAGTCTCTGGCCACGCCCTACCGGGCCTACCAGGCCGATGCCGAAGAAGACCTGCAGCAGGCCATCATCGACGTCGGCGCACGGGAGAACTTCCCGCTCGAATTTGCCGAGCTGGTGCCGAGGCTGGACTTCACGCCCTTCTGCCTGGCCGTCGCCTCGCTGTGCTGCGCGCTGCTGCTGGCCGCGCGTGCGGCGTTCGTGAGGACGGCACCATGAAGCGCCGCCACGCCCACCGCCTGTTCGGCGCGGCCGCGGCGATCGTGGGCGTGCTCCTGGCGCACCAGGCCTGGCGGTTGCATGCCGCCTGGCGGCTCAACGACGACGTGGCACGCTCGCTGGCGGCGCCGGCGGCGGCCGTGCAGCCAGGCGACGACGCACCGGATGAAGCGCGCTTCGCGCAGGCCGTGGCGCTGGCGAAGGCCGGCGACGTCGACGCGGCCCTCAAGGCCTACAAGGCGCTCGTCGAAGGTGACCGCGCCGACCTGCGGGGCGCGGCGCTCTACAACGCCGGCAACCTGCACCTGCGCGAGGCGCTGAAGAACGGCGAGGGTGAAGCCATCCGCTCGCTGCCGTTGATCGAGCTGGCGAAGCAGCACTACCGCGACCTGCTGCGCGCCGACCCCGGCCGCTGGGACGCACGCTACAACCTGGAGCGCGCGCTGTGGCTGGCGCCCGAGGCGGACGACGCCGCGAGCGCAGACGACGCCCGAACGACACCCAGGGAACGCGCCATCACCACGATGCGCAGCGACGGCGGCGACCTGCCATGAGACGGCTGGGCATCCGGCGGCGGCAGCAGGCGAGGCAGCTGCTGCCTCCCCCCGATGTGCGGCTCGTTGCACTCGCCTTCGTGCTGCTGTTGCTGGCGCTCTGGCTGCCGCCGATTGCGTTGCCGCGCGCCACGCACGATGCGGTGGTGGTGTTCGACATCACGCAGAGCATGGACGCGGAGGACCAGCGCCTTGGCCAGGCGCCCGCAAGCCGCCTGGCCTTTGCGCGCGATGCGGCGCGGCAGGCGCTGGGCGAGCTGCCTTGCGGCTCGCGCGTCGGCTGGGGTGCGTTTGCCGAGTACCGCACGCTGCTGCTCGTGGCCCCGCTGGAGGTCTGCGAGCACCATGGCGACCTGCTGGCCTCGCTCGCGCTCATTGACGGGCGCATGCGCTGGGCCAATGCCAGCCAGGTGAGCAAGGGCGTGTTCTGGGCGGTGCGGGCCGCGAAGGAGCTGCAGCCGCACCCCGCGGTGGTGTTCGTGAGCGACGGCCACGAGGCGCCGCCGCTGGACTCTTCGGAGATCGCACCGTTCGACGACGTGAAGCCCGGCGAGATCGTGGGTTGGCTGCTGGGCGCGGGCGAGCCGGCGCCCCAGCCCATTCCACGCACCGATGATGCGGGGCGGCGCATCGGCTACTGGCGCGCCGACGAGGTGGTGCAAGGCGGCAAGGCAGCGGCCGAACACCTCTCCGGCCTGCGGGAGGCCCACCTGCTGGCGCTGGCACGGCAGACCGGCTTCGGATATGCACGCCTGGACGGCCCCACGGCGATGAAGGCCGCGATGACCGACCCGCGCGCCTTGCACCGCCGACCGGTGCCCACGCGGCTCAACGCCCTGCCGGCCCTGGCCGCGCTGTTGCTGCTGGTGCTGCGCTTCCGCCCGGACCTGCCCCGCCTGCCTCTGCGGCACACGCGGAGGGCTACGAGAGGGCCGCCGAGGCCGGCCTGACCTTCGAGGCCATCCCCGCACACCCGAACGCCTCGAAGCGCTCCACGCACACGTCCCGCGCCGCCGCGGTCGCCTCCTTGAGGAACTTGCGCGGGTCGAACTCCGCGCGGTCCTTGTGCATCGCGCGGCGCATGGCGCCGGTCATGGCGAGGCGGATGTCGGTGTCGATGTTGACCTTGCGCACGCCGTGGCGGATGCCCTCGCGGATCTCCTCGACCGGCACGCCGTAGGTTTCCTTGATGTCGCCGCCGTGCTCGCGAATGACGGCCAGCCACTCCTGCGGCACCGACGACGAGCCGTGCATCACGAGGTGCGTGTCGGGCAGGCGTGCATGGATCTGCCGGATGCGGTCGACGGCGAGGATGTCGCCGGTCGGCTTGCGGCTGAACTTGTAGGCGCCATGGCTGGTGCCGATGGCGATGGCCA
>CAMLNA010000107.1 GCA_946481025.1 uncultured Rivibacter sp. | reverse complement strand
TCTCCTTGTCGATGCCGGCCATGATCTTGAGCAGCGTGGACTTGCCCGAGCCGTTCAGGCCCAGCACGCCGATCTTGGCGCCGGGGAAGAACGACAGCGAGATGTCCTTGAGGATCTGACGCTTCGGCGGGACGATCTTGCCGACGCGGTTCATGGTGTAGACGTATTGCGCCATGTGACGAGCTCTGGGTAGGAAACGGGAGGGGCGGCGTTTCCGGCCTGAGGAGCCGGACCCGGCCGGCAGGTGGCCGGTGCCGCAAAGATGCGGGCCGATTATCGCCCCAGCCCCGATCGCCCGCTTTCGGGGTGGTCCCGGGAGGCGTCTCAGGCCTCCACGCCGCCCGCCACCCGGGCGATCGCGGCCGCCAGCCGCTTGGCGCTCACGGGCTTGGACACGTAGTCGTTCATGCCGGCGGCGAGGTAGGCCTCGCGCTCGGCCGCCATCGCGTTGGCGGTGAGGGCCACGATGGGGAGGCGGCCCGCCGCGCCGGGCAGCTCCCGGATGCGCCGCGCCGCCGTTTCGCCGTCCATGCCCGGCATCTGGATGTCCATGAGCACCAGGTCATGGTGGCCCGACTGCACCCGCTCCACCACGTCGAGCCCGTTGTCGACGATGTCGACGTGGTGCCCCATCTGCTCGAGCAGCGCCCGGATGACGATCTGGTTCACCTCGTTGTCCTCGGCGACCAGCACCCGCAGGCCGCCGGCCATGTCCGACGGCACCTCGGCGAGCGTGTCCTGCGCCTCGGCCGGCAGGCTGGCGCGCGCCAGCGGCACCGAGATGCGGAAGGTACTGCCCTTGCCGAGGTCGGTCTCCACCGAGATGCGGCCGCCCATCAGGTCGACGATCTCGCGGCAGATCGCAAGCCCGAGGCCGCTGCCGCCGTAGCGTCGCGCCGTGCCGCTGTCGGCCTGCGTGAAGCGCTGGAACAGGCGCGGCAGGCTGTCGGCGTCGATGCCGATGCCGGTGTCGCGCACCGCGATGTTGAGCTCGATGCGCGCGTCGGCGAGCGGGCGCTGCGACACCAGCACGCACACGCTGCCCTGGTCGGTGAACTTCACCGCGTTGCCCACCAGGTTGAACAGCACCTGGCGCAGCCGGCTCGCGTCGCCCTGCAGCACGCCGGGCACGTCGGCGGCCGACTCCACGCTCAGGGCCAGGCCCTTTTCCTGCGCACGCACCGACAGCGCCGCCACCACCTCCGACACCAGGCGATGGGGCTCGAAGGGCGCCGCCTCCAGCTCCATGCGACCGGCTTCAATCTTGCTGAGGTCGAGGATGTCGTTGATGAGCGCGAGCAGGCTCTTGCCCGAGCTGTGGATGGTCTGCGCATAGCTGCGCTGCTCGTCGGTGAGCCTGGTCTTGAGCAGCAGGCTGTTCATGCCCAGCACGCCGTTGAGCGGCGTGCGGATCTCGTGGCTCATGGCCGCCAGGAACTGCGACTTCGCCAGGTTGGCGGCCTCGGCATCGCCCTTGGCCCGGGCCAGCGCGCGTTCGGCGGTGGTGATGTCGCGGAACACGCCGACCACGCCGCCGTCGGGCGTGCGGCGCTCGATGACATGGATCACCGTGCCGTTGGCGAGCTCCATCTCGCACATGCCCGAGCCGCTGCGATGCAGCGACAGCCTCGTCTCTCGCCAGGCTGTGCGCTGGGCGGCATCGCCGTCCGGCACCGCGCCCACGACGGCGGCATCGACCAGCGCCTCGAACGGCACCCCCTGGGCGATGACGCCGCGCAGCCAGGGGAACATCTCCAGATAGCGGTCGTTCCAGGCCACCACCCGATCGGCGGCATCGCACAGCAGGAAGCCGTCGGCCATGGCGCCCAGCGCCCGGTCGAGCGTCTTCTTGGCCCGCCCGATCTCGTGCCGCGCCAGCGCGAGCCGGTGCACCTGCCAGTGCAGGGCCGCGCCCGCCAGCAGCAGCACCGACACGAACACGGCCGCCGCCAGCACGATGCGGCGTTCGCGCACCCGCCAGTCGGCCAGCACCTTGTCGACCGGCACGCTGGCCGCGATGAGCACCGTGCGGTACAGCGTGGGCCGCGCCACCACGATGGAGTCGCTGCCGTCGAGACGCCCCGCCACGCGATGGGCTTCGCCGCTGGCAAAGCCGGCGTCCAGCGGCGGCGACAGCAGCGTGCCGAGCTTGGCATCGACGGACGGCAGGCTGGTGAGCAGCTGGCCGTCGTTGCGCTCGAAGCTCACCGTCAGGCCGGGAATGTCGCTGCCCTGGCCCAGGATGTTGGCGATGAGCACGAGCGGCACCTCGGCCACCACCACCAGGCGCTGCTGCCCCGGCAGGGTGACCGGCCGGGCGAAGTACAGCGCCCGCTCGGTGGTCGCGAAGTTGACCAGCGGATCGCTGATGACCAGCGCCGGCGCCGTCTGGCCGGCCACGGCATGCAGGAAGCCGCGAGGCAGCGGCACGCCCAGGCGTTCGGTGTCGCGCCGCGCGGCCACCAGCACGCTGCCTTCGCTGTCGATGAGCGCGAGGTCGCGCAGGAGCAGGTTGCGGTTCACCTGGCTCTTGAGCAGGCGCGCCGCCTCGGTCCCGTAGATCGCGCCGCCATCGTCGGAGGCCGGGCGCAGCACCTCGGCCATGTCGGCCAGCAGCAGGTCGATGCCGATGAGCGTGCGGTTCAGCGACGCCTCGGCCCCGGCGACGAACCGCACGGCGCGCGCCTCGCCTTCCTTGAGCTCGTGTTCCCTGCCGCGCTCCAGCAGCAGGGCCATGGCGAACAGCGTCACGCCGGCCAGCCCCAGCACGGCCGTCCAGATGAAGACCGACACCCGGCGCGCGTGGTGCGCTCCGGGGGCCGCCTCGGTGCGTGCGTGCAGTCCGTCCATCCGGGTCGTGCCCTCAGCGCAGCTCGATGCCCAGCGCCGGGCCGAGCGTCTGCTGCCACAGCTGCGCGCATTGCGGGCCGCAGCGCCGCGCCCAGCGCGGCAGCACCGTGTTCACCAGGATCTCGCGGCGCAGGCGCTGGTCGGCAGGCGAGTCGGGCACTTCCTTCATGCGGCCGGCACGTCCGGTCCGGCAGCCGCTCGCGCCGGTATTGCAGGCCACGCCTTCGCCGGTTTCGTGCCCGGCCTCGGCCCAGATGGCCTGCTCGAGGCGGGGCAGCTCCTGGCGCAGCAGCGCCTGCACCTCCTTCGGCAGAGCCTCCCATGCGGCCCCGTTGGCGACGAAGGCGGCCAGGCCCCAGTTGATGGGAGCGGAATGGATGTGGGTCGTGACTTCGTGCAGGCCGATCGTGTTGCCCGACATCGTGCCGGTGATGGCGCAGTCGAGGTTGCCGCTGCGCACGTTGGCCACGATCTCGGCAAAGCCGGTCTGGACGGGCACGGCCCCGAGCGCCTCCATCAGGTCGGCCTGGGAGGGGCTGGAGGTGCGCACGCGCCGCCGGGCCAGGTCCGCCAGGCCGGCCAGGGGCTTGCTGCAGAAGATCACCTGCGCCGGATAGGCGTACAGCGCCAGCAGTTCGATGCCGTAGCGTTCGCGCAGCATCTTCTGCAGGTAGGGCCGGAACGCGGCGACGCTGCGGCGGCTGGAGTCGATGCCGGGGTTCAGGCCGGCCAGGTCCGGCGCGGCGAGCTCGGGGTCCTGGGTGGCGCTCACGCTCAGCAGCGCCGTGCCGAACGGCACCGCGCCCAGCTGCACCAGCCGCAGCATTTCCTGGCCGCGGATGCCGGCGCGGTCGAACGGCACGACCTCCGCGCTGGCACGTCCGCCCGTCATGCGCGACAGCTCGCGCGACCAGAAGGGCTCCTCATGGCGGGTGTACTGGTGCAGGCCAGCCAGCCCGCCCACGATGCGCAGCCGCACGGCCGGCTCGGCAGCGGTCGCGGCAGCCGGCATGGCCAGCAGCGACAGCAGCGGCAACACCGCAGCCCACAGCAGCCTGAGCAGGCGCGCAGCGAGCCGCCCGCCTGGTGCGCGACGTTCTCCACCACGTTTGGCGTATGGCATGTCGATCCTCATGTTGGTGGCCGGCGCCCCTTCGTCGCGAACGACGCACGGGAGCTCCGGCGCAAGGGGTCTTGCGTCAACGGGTTATCGACAGGAAACCGCGCGCATTGAGCCCGCCCGGGCAAGGCGTCGCTGGCCGGGTTTTTCATCTGTTACGAAACCGCGCCAAACCCGCGCACGGCCCGCGGATTGCCGGTACGCCTACAGAGATTTCAGCGTCGCTTTGCTACCTTTGTCCGCCATGCAAAACCTCGATGCCCCGGCAATCGATGCGGGCTGTGCGCTGTTCGTCGACTTCGACGGCACCCTGGCGGACCTCGCTCCGCGTCCCGACGCGGTCGCGCTGCTGCCCGGCCTCACCGAAACCCTGAAGGCGCTGCACCGGCGGCTGGACGGCGCGCTGGCCGTGGTGTCCGGCCGGCCGATCGAGCAGCTCGACCGGCTGCTGGCGCCGCTGATGCTGCCCTGCGCCGGTGTGCATGGGGCGGAGAGGCGACAGGCCAACGGCGAGGTGGTGCGCCTCGAGACCACCCTCGAAGGGGTGCTCGAAACCCTGGCCGTCCAGGCCGAGGCCCTGGCCGCGCAACACCCGGGCCTGCTGGTGGAACGCAAGCCCGGCGCCGTCGCCCTGCACTACCGGCTGGCGCCCGCCTTCGAGGCCGCCTGCTTCGCGCTGATGGAAAGAACCGTCGCCCGGCACCCGGGCCTCACCCTGCTGCACGGCAAGCAGGTGGTGGAGGCCAAGCCGCTGGGTGCCAGCAAGGGCCACGCCATCGAAGCCTTCATGGCCGAGGCCCCTTTCGCCGGACGCCGGCCGCTGTTTGCCGGCGACGACGTGACCGACGAAGCCGGCTTTGCCGCCGCCCAGCGCCTGGGCGGCTGCGGCATCAAGGTGGGCGAAGGCAGCACGCTGGCGCGCTGGCGCCTGCCGCATCCGGCGGCGCTGCGCCAGTGGCTGCAGCACGCGGCCATCGCGCCGGCCTGACGCGCCGGGCTCGAACGAACGGACCACGAACGAACAACAACCCTTCGAGGAGGACGCCATGGACAGCAACGTCGAAAGCAACACCCCCTTGCCCACGACCTCGTCGCTCGAGGTCGGCGTGATCGGCAACTGCGGCTTCTCGGCCCTGGTGGACCGCTACGCGCGGGTGGTGTGGTGCTGCCTGCCGCGCTTCGACGGCGACCCGGTGTTCAACGCCCTGCTCGACCCCACGGCCAGCGGCAGCCTGTGGAGCATCGAACTCGAGGAGTTCAGCCACAGCGAGCAGGAATACCAGATCAACACCGCCATCCTGCACACACGGCTGTACGACAAGCGCGGCCAGGGCGTCGAAGTGACCGACTTCGCGCCGCGTTTCCTCAGCCGCGATCGCATGTTCCGGCCGGTGCAACTGGTCCGCCGCGTCCGCCCCATCGCCGGCACGCCGCGCCTGCGGGTGCGGCTGCGGCCCAAGTTCGAATGGGGCCTGCACACGCCCACCATCACCCAGGGCAGCCACCACGTGCGCTACGTGGGTGCCACGCAGACCCTGCGGCTCACCAGCGACGCGCCGCTGAACTACGTGCTGGCCGAGACGCCCTTCGTCGCCGACCGGCCGATGAACTTCATCCTGGGGCCCGACGAGACGCTGATGGGCGGCATTGCCGACACCGCACGCAGCTTCGAGCTCGAGACAGGCGCCTACTGGCGCACCTGGAGCCGGCGGCTGGCGGTGCCGCTCGAATGGCAGGACGCGGTGATCCGCGCAGCCATCACGCTGAAGCTTTCGTTGTTCGAGGACACCGGCGCGATCATCGCCGCCATGACCACCAGCGTGCCCGAGGCACCGGGCAGTGCGCGCAACTGGGACTACCGCTACTGCTGGCTGCGCGACGCCTTCTTCGTGGTGCGCGCGCTCAACAGCCTCAGTGAGGTGGGCACGATGGAGGACTACCTGCGCTGGCTCACCAACGTGGTGGCCGTCATGCGCGAGGGGCACATCCAGCCGCTGTACGGCATCGGCCTCGAGGACAAGCTGACCGAAAGCTTCGTCGAGCACCTGCCGGGCTATCGCGGCCAGGGCCCGGTGCGGGTGGGCAACCAGGCCTGCGAACACTTCCAGCACGACGTGTACGGCAACATCGTGCTGGGCGCCGCACAGGCCTTCCACGACCGGCGCCTGTTCCGCCGTGCCGGGCTCACCGAGTTCCACCACCTCGAAGCCGTGGGCGAGCAGGCCATCCGGGTGCATGACAAGCCCGATGCCGGCATGTGGGAGCTGCGCACGCGGGCGCGCATCCACACCTCGTCGGTGCTGATGAGCTGGGCCGCCTGCGACCGCCTGGGCAAGATCGCCGCCAAGCTCGGGCTGCCCGACCGCGCCGGCTACTGGCACGGCCATGCGAACCACATGCGCGAGCGCGTGCTGCGCGAGGCCTGGAACGAAAAGCGCCAGGCCTTCGCCGAAAGCTTCGGCGGGCAGGACCTCGACGCGAGCGTGCTGCTGATGGCCGAGGTCGGCTTCATCGACCCGAAGGACCCGCGGTTCGTGTCGACGGTGGACGCGCTCGAGAAGCACCTGTGCGACGGCCCCTTCATGCGCCGCTACGAGGCGCCCGACGACTTCGGCCGGCCCGAGGTCGCCTTCAACGTGTGCAGCTTCTGGCACATCGACGCGCTGTCGCGCATCGGGCGCAAGCAGCAGGCGCGCGAGGTGTTCGAGGCCATGCTGAAGGCCCGCAACCACCTGGGCCTGCTGTCGGAAGACACCCACCCCGTCACCGGCGAGATGTGGGGCAACTTCCCGCAGACCTATTCGATGGTGGGGCTCATCAACGGCGCGGTGCGGCTGTCGGCACCGTGGGACACCGCCATCTAGACCTCCTCAGCACCTCAGGAAAGGAATCGCCAGCGTGGGCCGTCTTGTTGTCGTATCGAACCGTCTTGCGGACCCTCGCAAGCCCGCTGCGGGCGGCCTCGCCGTCGCCCTGGGCGAAGCCCTCAACAACACCGGCGGCCTGTGGTTCGGCTGGAGCGGCCACATCGCCGAGCCGGTGGCCGAAGGCACGGCCGCCCCGGAAGGCCAGACGCACGTGCAGCAGGCCGGCGACGTCAAGCTGGCCACCATCGACCTGAGCCGCGCCGACTACGACGCCTACTACCTGGGCTATGCGAACCGCGTGCTGTGGCCGGTGTTCCACTACCGGCTCGACCTGGCCGACTTCAACCCGACCTACCTGAGCGGGTACCAGCGCGTGAACCGCCTGTTCGCGCAGAAGCTCATGCCGCTGCTGAACGACGACGACGTGGTGTGGGTGCACGACTACCACCTCATCCCGCTGGCCGCCGAACTGCGCGCGCTGGGCAGCCGCCACCGCATCGGCTTCTTCCTGCACATCCCGTTCCCGCCGCCGCTGGTGATGGCCGCGCTGCCGGGCCACGAGGTCATGCTGCGCGCGCTGTTCGCCTACGACCTGGTGGGGCTGCAAAGCGAGGCCGACCTCGCGCACTTCTCGCGCTACGTGCAGAACGAAGGCGGGGCGCGCCCGCTCGGCGACGACCTGTACCTCGCCTTCAACCGCACGCTGCGCGCCCGCGCGGTGCCCATCGGCATCGACGTCGGCGAGTTCGAGCGCCTGGCCCAGACCCGCGACTCGCGCGACACCTTCGAGCACATGCGCCACGAGTACGCGCAGCGCCGCCTGCTGCTGGGCGTGGACCGGCTCGACTATTCGAAGGGCCTGCCGCAGCGCATCCGCGCGTTCAAGGAACTGCTGGTGAACTACCCCGAGCACCGCAAGAGCGCCACGCTGATCCAGATCGCGTCGCCTTCACGCGAGGACGTGGACGCCTACACCGACATCCGGCGCGAGCTCGAAGGCTTGTGCGGCGAGATCAACGGCGACTACGGCGAACTCGACTGGATGCCGGTGCGCTACATCCACCGCACCGTGGCCCGCAAGCGGCTGCCGGGCCTGTGCCGCGTGAGCAGCGTGGCGCTGGTGACGCCGCTGCGCGACGGCATGAACCTGGTGGCCAAGGAATACGTGGCGGCGCAGGACCCGGCCGACCCGGGCGTGCTGGTGCTGTCGCGCTTCGCCGGCGCCGCCGAGCAGCTGCGCGACGCCCTGCTCGTGAACCCGTACGACATCCAGGGCACGGCACAGGCCATCCAGCGGGCGCTGCAGATGTCGCACGAGGAGCGCTGCAACCGGCATGCGGTGCTGCTCGACAACGTGCGCAAGTACGACGTGCACTGGTGGTGCACCACCTTCCTGCAGTACCTGCAGGAGGTGCCGCGGCACGCGTAGAACGCATTCATTCACCGCGGAGGCGCTTCTGCGGTGAAGGTATTCAGGGACGGCGGGCGAACCGATCACTCGCGCGACTCGACCCGCGCGACTCACTCGGCTAGGGCGACCCGACCGAGACCGTGGTGCCCAGGCGGAAGGCACCGAGCGCGGCGTCCCAACCCTGGCCGCCGGCCGGCACGTCGGCGTTGGCCGGGCGCAGCGCGTAACGCACGTCGCCGGCCAGGCGCGAGGCCGCATCCGGCATGGCCAGGTACACGTCGTAGGCGCCGGCCGCCATGGTTGCCGGCAAGGTGACGCTGCCGCCGGCGGCGATGTCGGCGCCGGGCGCCCAGTCACGCACGTCCACGCCGGCGACAGGCAGGCGAAGCACCTGCCCGCCGCCGCGGTGGCGCAACACCAGCACGACCGGCCTCGGGTTGTGGGCGCGCGCCCAGCCCACGTTGCGCACGGTGAAGCCGATGGTGGTGGTGGCGCCCGCCGCCAGCGCGCCGGCATGCCGCGCGCTCACCAGCTGCAGCCGATAGCCCATGCTGCGCCGGACCTCGGCCATGCACCCCTGGGCTTCCCAGGTGTTGTGGAAGACATCCCGGTAGTAGTCGTCGTTGAGGTAGGTGAGGCCGTAGGCGCGGCCCTCGCGCAGGATGTCGTCGCAGCTCGTGCGGGGCTGGGCGCCCTGTTCGTCGACCGGGTTGCAGGTTTCTCCGCCGAACGGCGCCGTGCGGGCGAGCTGCTGCACGTAGGCGCGCTCGCCCTGCCGTGTGGCGGCGTCCTCGCTGTAGGTGCCGACATCGGTCGCCGAGGCCAGGAAGCAGTCGTTGTGCATGCCGATGCGGGCGTTGGCGCCCGCCTGCGGCGACCAGCCCATCAGGATGGCCGGGTAGCGCACCTGCAGCGAACGCGTCGGCGGCAAGGCGTCGAGCAGGGCATCGCGCACGGCCGCCATGCTGCCCGCGCCGGTGAGGTTGTTCGACGACGTGTGCCACTCGCCCCACGCGCCGATGAAACCCGCCTGCAGGTAGGCGATGACGTCGGCGTTGCCCTGGAACACCGGCTTGAGCTGCGCGAGATGACCTTGCAGCACCGCCAGCGGCGCGTCCTGCGCGTCGCGGTACTGCGTTTCGTTCTCCGGGTAGTTGTAGACGAAGCGCAGCACGACCTTGAGCCCGGCCTGCCTGACCACGCCGAAGGCCGTGCCGAGGTCGTCGAGTACGCCCGCCGGCAGCGCGGCCGACTTGTAGGCGTCGAGCCGCACCAGCCCATACACCAGCCGGTAGCCCCGCGCGTAGACGTCCTGCGCGTCCGCCGCAGCGATCTTCAGGAAGTCGTCACCGGCCCACACGTACATGCCGCGCTCCGGGTTCGCCAGCTCGGCCGACGTCGACACGAAGGTCGCCTCGGCGGTGGGCGCGGGGCTGGGGGCCGGCGTCGGCGTCGGCGTCGGGGTCGGTGCGGGCGTGGGCAGCGGCGTCGGCCCAGGTGTCGGCCCAGGTGTCGGTGCGGGGGTGGGGGCGGGCGTCGGCGTCGAAGTCCCCGCCACACCCTGCGCGGGCGGCGGGTCTTCTCCTGCACCGCCACAGGCAGCCAGGGCCACGGCCACGGCCACGGCCAGCAACCAGCCGGCGAGTTCTGTTGTTCTCGATCGCATGATGACGGTGGGGTCGGACGAGGCCGGCATTCTCGGGAAAGCCGCGCGCGCGCCGCGCAGCCGTGACCAACTGTTGCACTCAAGGGGGCGGAGTGTGGATTTCAGGCCACTTCGCCGCGACTTGTCGCGCGAGCGCCCCCGCCCGAGGCGCCCTGCCCCTACAATCCGCCCCGCAGCGCGCAGTTCCAGTCCATGCGCTGCAGTCGATTCCGACCTCTCCTCCCCCATCTGCCTCCACGACTGGCGCCCGTGAAAACCTCACGCGGCGGCAGGCCGATCTTGACGTCGCAGGCATTGCCTGCGCGCCACAAACCCATGTCATTCGATACCCTGGGACTCGCCGAGCCCCTCCTGAAAGCCTTGCGCGATCAAGGCTACGACCAGCCCACGCCCATCCAGCAGCAGGCCATTCCCGCCGTGCTGGCCGGCGGCGACCTCCTGGCCGGCGCACAGACCGGCACCGGCAAGACGGCCGGCTTCACCCTGCCGCTGCTGCACAAGCTGGCCGGCGCCCACCCGCTGAAGGACAGCCGCGGCCGCTACGCCATCCGCGCGCTGATCCTCACCCCCACGCGAGAGCTGGCCGCCCAGGTCGAGGAAAGCGTGCGCACCTACGGCAAGTACCTGAAGCTCAGCTCGATGGTGATGTTCGGCGGCGTCGGCATGCAGCCGCAGATCGACCGCCTGAAGCGCGGCGTCGACATCCTGGTGGCCACGCCCGGCCGCCTGCTCGACCACCACCAGCAGGGCACGCTGGACCTGTCGAACGTGCAGATCTTCGTGCTCGACGAAGCCGACCGCATGCTGGACATGGGCTTCATCCACGACATCAAGAAGGTGCTGGCGGTCCTGCCGCCCAAGAAGCAGAGCCTGCTGTTCTCGGCGACCTTCAGCGACGAGATCAAGACGCTGGCCGAGCGGCTGCTCAACAAGCCGGCAGTCATCGAGGTGGCGCGACGCAACGCCACGGCCGACACCATCGCGCAGAAGGTCCACCCGGTGGACCGCGAGTCCAAGAAGGACCTGCTCACGCACCTCATCAAGTCGCAGGACTGGCACCAGGTGCTGGTCTTCACCCGCATGAAGCACGGCGCCAACCGGCTGACCGAGCACCTGGTCAAGAGCGGCATCACCGCGATGGCGATCCACGGCAACAAGAGCCAGGGTGCCCGCACCAAGGCACTGGCCGACTTCAAGACCGGCGAGCTGCAGGTCCTGGTGGCCACCGACATCGCCGCGCGCGGCATCGACATCGACCAGCTGCCGCACGTGGTGAACTACGAGCTGCCCAACGTGCCCGAGGACTACGTCCACCGCATCGGCCGCACCGGCCGCGCCGGCGCCCAGGGCGAGGCGGTGTCGCTGGTCTGCGTGGACGAGCTGGCCTTCCTGCGCGACATCGAGAAGCTCATCAAGCGCCCCATCCCGAAGGAAGTGGTGCCCGGCTTCGAGCCCGACCCGCATGCCAAGCCGGAGCCGATCCAGATCGGCCGGCGCACGCTCAACGGCGGCCTGGGCCGTTCAGGGGGCGGTGGCGGCGGTGGCGGTGGCAGTGGCGGCAACCGCCCGCCGCGGCCTGCCGGCCAGGGCAAACCGCAGCAGCATGCACGCGGCGGCTCGAACGCCCAGCAGCCGTCGAAGCCGCGTTCCGGCGGCCAGGGCGGCGCGGGCAAGCCTGCCGGCCAGGGCCGCCCCGCCCGGGCAGGCGGCGCGCCGGGAGCCGGCGGCCCGCGCGGCGGCCGCTGAAGCGCCCGCCCCCAAGCCCCTTGCCTGGTGAGGGGCCGCCATTTGGCGGACCATGACGCCTTCCCGGCCCGGGCCTTCTGCCCGGGCCGTTGTTCCTTCGAGTCAACGCAGGAGGCATGCATGGACACCCGGCTGCATCTGCTCGAGAGCTTCAAGGCGCGCGGCAGCGACGGCGCCACCTACAAGGTCATGGCCTACGAGCACCTGGCCCGCGACCCCACCCTCACCACCCTGGCCGAAGCCCATTGGGAGCCGACCGGCCAGTCCGAGTACCGCCTGGAGAGCGGTGAGTGGGTGGACGTGAGGGGCGACGGATCGATGGAGATCGCGGCGACCCACGTGGAACTGCAGCGCGACGCCTGACGCCAGCGGGGGGCGCGGCCGCACGCTACGCCCCGCCGCTCACATCCGCTCACATTTGTGCGGCGCATCAAGCACGCAGCGACAGGCCGCGCGTGTAGTCTTGCCTGTCGCCAAAGAGCAACGATGGAGCGCCGCTTCCACGGCGCACATCGACTGGACGACCGAGAATTCGGCACCTCCTCGCCCGCGGCGCCCGGTAGTCAGACCTTCATGCCCGTTATCGCAGTCGTCAATCGCAAAGGTGGAAGCGGCAAGAGCACGCTGGCCACACACCTTGCCGCCTTCTGCGCGAACGGGGGCCTGCCGGTCATGCTGGGCGACGTCGATCGCCAGCAGTCCACCCAGACCTGGCTGAAGCTGCGCAGCTCGCAGGCACTGCCGTCGAGCTGCGCGCCCATCGTCGGCTGGGCCATCGACCCGAAGAACGTGCTGCGGCCGCCCGCCGGCATCCGCCATGTGGTGCTCGACACCCCCGGCGGCCTGCGCGACTTCGACCTCGCCCGGGTGGTGGGGTTTGCCGATGCCATCCTGATGCCCGTGTGCAATTCGGTGTTCGACCGCGAGTCGGCGGCCGAGTGTCTTGCCGAGCTGAAGGCGCTGCCGCGCATCGCCGGCAGCCGCTGCAAGGTGGCCGCGGTGGGCATGCGGCTCGACGCGCGCACCAAGGCCGACGAGGTGCTGCAGGCCTGGGCGGCCCGCCATGAAGTGCCCTTCCTGGGCGTGCTGCGGGAAACCCAGGCCTACGTTCGCAGTGTCGAGCGCGGCCTCACGCTGTTCGACCTGCCGGCCTCTCAAACACAGATCGACATGGCGCAGTGGCAGCCCATCCTCGAATGGCTGGAGCCGGTGCTGCGCCAGGCGCCGGTGGCCGTGGAGGAAAAGAGCCGTCCGGTGGTCCAGCCGGCGGCCCGCCCCGTGGTGTCGCTCGCCGTCAAGCCCGTCACCGTGGCGGCCCCCGCCGCCGTGACGTCAGCGCCGGCGATGGCGCGCCCGATGCCGCCGGCCGCTCGGCCACGCCCGCGCGTGCAACCCACGCTGCTGGAGCCCGCCGTCGCTCCGGGGTTGGGCGCGCGCGTCGGCCGCTTCCTCGAAGCGCTGTCGATCCCCCGCTTCTTCCAGCGCCAGCCCTGACCGAAGAAACGCCATGCCCCTGACCGCCGACCTGCGCCGCCGCACGGCGCTCGGAATCGCCCTCGCTGCGCTCGCATCGACGCTGCCCGCTCCTGCCCTGGCCGCCCTGGCGGTCGGCCAGAACGCACCCGACTTCACGGTGCCCGTCGCGCTGGGCGGCAAGACGTCCACCTTCTCGCTGGCCGAGGCGCTGAAGAAGGGCCCGGTGGTGCTGTACTTCTATCCGAAGGCCTTCACCAGCGGCTGCACCATCGAAGCCAATGCCTTTGCCGAGGCCACGCCGAAGTTCGAGGCGCTGGGCGCCACGGTGATCGGCATGTCGAACGACGACATCGAGACGCTGAAGAAGTTTTCCGTCGAGGCCTGCCGCAACAAGTTCGCGGTGGCCGCCGACGCGGGCGCGCGCATCACCGCACAGTACGACGCCGCCTTGTGGGCCAAGCGCGACATGGCCGACCGCATCTCCTACGTGATCAGCCCCGAGGGCAAGGTCGCCTACGTGTACTCGAGCATGAGCCCCGAAGGCCACGTGGCCAACACGCTGAAGGCCGTGGAGGAATGGAAGCGCAGTCGCCGATGAGCGGCTACTGGTAGGAAACCACCGGCGGCTGCAGCACCAGCGGATCGACCGCCTGTGCTTCCTCGCCCGCTCCCACCTGCACGCGCTGACGCAGGCGCGTGTCGAACAACATGACCAGCAGCTCGGCCGAGGTGTCCTCGACCGCGATGCCCTGCTCTTCGGCCGTGACGCGGCGCAGCAGCCGGCCGATCGCACAGGCGCCGCCGGCTGCTGCCGCGAGCTCCCCCTCCGTCATGTGCCATTGGGCTGCCAGCTGTGCCAGCAGCAAGGTGAACTCGCGCACGCGCTCGTGCTGCGTGGTCGCCGGTAGTGCTTGTTGTTGGTTGGAGCAGTCCATCGCCATCCCGCTTGATGCCCGGGATTGTTGGCGAGGCTGCTCAAACCGTGTGCCTGCCCGGCACGTAACGAAGCTTGCGGGGCGGGATTACTTCTCGGAATCGCGCGCCGTTGCAATTGGCTCGATGGATGCAGCGGGCGCGGCGGCGGCGCGCCGCTGCTGCCATTCGCGCATCGCGACGCGATGGTGCTCGCGCGCCTCGTAGTAGAGGTCGTACACGCAGGGGTCGCAGCCGCTGCCGCAACACTCGCCTTCCTGCGGCGGCTCGGGCGCAACGGGCGGCGGATCGTCAGCGGCGGTGGGAAGTGGCGACATCGCGGAAGGGAGGCAGGCTTGCGGCAGGGGCTGCCGATGATATCGGCCGGCTCGGAAGGGGTTCACACCTTTTCAGCGCACCGGCGGCTGGCAGGGCAGTACCTTGGCCTGCTCCGCAGGATCGTTGCGCCCGACGACGGGCCGCTGCGTGACAAGGCGGCCGCCCCATGCGCTTCACGCAGCTTTACATGGCGTTTGCACAACCCGGTGAACAGCCGCCCCGGCCGCCTCGTTGTGTGCATACGGCCGCGCCAACTTCACTTCGAGGCACCGGCCGCACCCAAGGAGATGAGTTCATGAGCAAGAGCAAGCTTCTGATCACCGCGGCCCTGGCCCTGACCGGCGCCCTCGGCACCGGCATGGCGCAAGCCCAGGGCGCTGACGTGCAATGGTCGGTGACGATCGGCACGCCCGCCCCCGTGGTGCGGCACTACCCGCAGCCGGCAGTGGTCGTGGCGCCCCGGCCGGTGGTCGTGCACCATGAACCGCACTATCGCCATCACGACCGGTACGACCGGCGCGACGGCTACTACCACCAGACCCGCTGGGACCGGGACGGCGACGGCATCCCGAACCACCACGACCGCCTCTACAACCCGCGCTGGGACCGTGACGGCGACGGCGTGCCGAACCGCCATGACCGCTACGACAACCGCCGCCACGACCGCGATGGCGATGGCGTGCCCAACTGGCACGACCGCCGCGACGGGCGCCGAGGCTGACCTCGGGCCGGCCCTGTCCTCTCGCAAGACGCCACGCGAACGCGTGGCGTTTTTGCTTGTGTCGGTGCGAAGGCCCTAGACTGCTGCGCTTCACACACCACCAGCGAGCGAAGGCGTCCATGAGCCCATCGAAGCGACTGGAAGTCCCCGCCCTCGTCCTGGCGCGGCTGCGCGAAGCCTGCCTGGCCTTGCCCGATGCGCGCGAGGAGGCCGCATGGGTGGGCACGCGATGGCGCATCCGCCAGCAGACCTTCGCCCACGTGCTCATGGTCAACGACGGCCGGCCGCCGGCCTATGCCCAGGCGGCCGGCTCCAACGGGCCGCTGTGCGTGCTGACCTTCCGCTCGCCGCTGCCGCAGCTCGACCTGCATGCCTACACCTGGGAGCCGTTCTTCCGCCCGGTCTGGTTTCCGGACATCGTCGGCATGCGCCTGGACGAGGCCGACACCGACTGGGACGAGGTGACCGGCCTGCTGAGGGCGAGCTACCGTCACCTGGCACCGAAGGCACTGGCCGCGTTGCTGGATGCCTGAGCCGCGATGACCGAACGCCTGGAAGCGATCCTGGCCGGCTGACGCGGGTCTATCGCCGGCAG
>CAMLNA010000106.1 GCA_946481025.1 uncultured Rivibacter sp. | reverse complement strand
TCTGCGTGTTCTGGATCAGGAACACCATCAGGAAGGTGACGATGGTGGTGCCCGTGTTGATGACCAGCTGCCAGGTGTCCGAGAAACCGAACATCGGCCCGGAGACCAGCCAGACCACCACCAGCAGCAAGGCGAGCATGAAGCTGACGGGCCGCCCGCTGAGGCGCGAGGTCTGCTTGGCGAACAGCGCGAAACGGGAGGTCTTGTCCAAAGGCAGGCTGAGGCAAAATGCGTCCCCAGCCTCAGGCAAATGGGGTGCCCAGAGCCGCAGAAGCGTCAGTCGGCCCGCAGCACCACCTTGCCCGGCTTGCCCGGCTGTTCGCTCGCAGCGGCGGCCTCGGCGGCCTGGCTCAACTCGTAGCTGCCCGCGACCGGCAGCCGCAATGCACCGCCGGCCGCCAGTTGCACCAGCTCGCCGATCAGCCGCTGCTTGTCGGCGCCGCTGGTGGCTTCGCTGCGCTTGCTGCCCCAGAACCCGCGGATGGTGGTCTGCTTGAAGATCACCTGGCCCACGTCGATGGAAAGCGGCTCGCCCGACATCGCGCCGAACACCATGAGCAGGCCGCCGGGCGCCATGACGTTCATCAGGTCGTTGGCCGCACGCCCGCCGATGGAATCGACCGCCCGCAACACGGGTGCACCGCCGGTGATGCGTGCCACACGCGCGGCCCAGTCGGGCTCTTCCGTGGCGAGCACGTGCTCGGCACCGGCGGCAAGCATCTCGTCGACGCCGGCACGGCGGCGCACCAGGTTCACCACGTGCAGGCCGCGCTTGCGGGCCAGCACGTTGACCACCTTGCCCACCGCGCCGTTGGCCGCGTTCTGGATCAGCCAGTCGCCCGGCTTCATCTGCAGGTCTTCGAGCAGCATGCTGGCCGACAGCGGCATGGCCAGCAGCTGGCAGGCGGTTTCGTCGGGCACCGCCTCGGGCAGCGGCACCACCGCAGCCGCCTTGGCGATGAAGTACTCGGCCCAGGTGGCGCTGGCACCGGCCAAGCAGACGCGCTGGCCGAGGCTCAGGTGCGACACGCCGGGGCCGAGCGCCGCCACGTCGGCCACCGCTTCGGTGCCCGGGATGGCCGGCAGCGGCGGCCGGTAGCCATAGGCGCCTCGCACGATGGCGAGATCGTGGTTGTGGATGGGCGACAGGATGAGCTGCAGCCTCACCTCGCCGGGGCCGGGCTCGGGCAACGGGTGCTCGCCGAGCTCGAGCACTTCGGAGGGCTTGCCGAAGCTTTGGATCACGACGCAACGCATGAGGGCCTCCGTGCGGGTTGTGGTGGTGTGGTGGTGCGGGGGGTGCGTGCAGGTGACTGTATGCCTGCGAGCCACGACGGGAAGCACGTGTTCCCGATTGCGCAACGGCTGCAGTTGAGGCACAACCGCTTTCTTCACACAACCAGCATGAGGGAGGACACATGCCATCGTCACCCACCTTGAATCGCCGCCGCCTGCTCGCCGGCAGTGCCAGCGCACTGACGGCCGCCGGCCTCACGCCGCTGGCAGGCAAGGCCGCCGCGCAGCAGGCCGCCGCGCCCGCGGCTGCCCCCAAGCCGCTGCCGCCCTACGCCGCCTGGAAAGACGCCAGCAGCCTGATCGTGCACACCTCGAGCACGCTGGAAACCCGTCGCAGCGCCTTCGGCACCAGCGTCATCACGCCGGGCGAGCAGCTGTATGTCCGCAACAACCTGCCGGCGCCGGACGCGTCCATCGTCGCCGATCGCGATGCGTGGGAGGTGCGCATCGAAGGCGTGAAGCAGCCGCGCAGCCTCAGCGTGCGCGAGCTCAAGGCGCTGGGCGTGGAGACGGTGGCTGCGGTGCTGCAATGCTCGGGCAACGGCCGCGGCTTCTTCCCGAGCAAGCCCAGCGGCACGCCCTGGACGGTGGGCGCCGCCGGCTGCGTGCTGTGGAGCGGCGTGCCGCTCAGGGCCGTGGTGCAGGCGCTCGGCGGCGTGGCCGACGGCATGCTGTTCATCACCGGCACCGGCGGCGAGAAGCTGCCCGAAGGCATCGACCCGAAGACCATCGTGGTCGAGCGCTCGGTGCCCATCAAGGCGCTCGACGACGCGCTGCTCGTCTGGGAAATGAACGGCGCGCCGCTGTCGCTGGCCCATGGCGGGCCGCTGCGGCTGGTGGTGCCGGGCTACAGCGGCATCAACAACATCAAGTACGTGAAACGCCTGGCCTTCACCGCGGCCGAGACCGACGCGAAGATCATGTCGCACGGCTATCGCGTCACGCCGCCGGGCGGCAAGGCCGAGCCTTCGCAGCCCTCGGTGCTGGAGATGGGCGTGAAGTCGTGGATCAACTCACCCCACCCGGACAGCGGCAGCCTGGCCGCGGGCGCGGTGCTCATCCACGGCGTGGCCTTCGGCGGCGCACAGGCGCTCAGGCGGGTGGAGGTGTCCGCCGACGGCGGCAGGAGCTGGAGCGAGGCCCGTTTCGTCGGACCCGACCTGGGCCGGTTCGCCTGGCGCCAGTTCGTGCTGCAGGCGCGGCTGGCGCCGGGCAGCCATGTGCTGGCCAGCCGCGCGACCGACGTCGCCGGCAACGTGCAGCCCGAGCAGCGGCTCGAGAACGTGGCCGGCTACAACAACAACAGCTGGGCCGATCACGCGGTGAGGGTGTCGGTGGGATGACGCGGCGTCACGGGTTTGCTTTCGCGGCGGCGCTGGCGCTCACCGCAGCACCGGCCGCATGGGCAGGGTCGGCCGAGCAGTTCGAACTCGGCCGCAAGCTGTTCCTCACCGGTGCGATGCCGGCGTGTTCGCTGTGCCACACGCTCAAGGAAGCCGGCAGCGAGGGCAGCGTCGGCCCGGTGCTCGACGAACTGAAACCCGATGCCGCGCGGGTGGCCAACGCCCTGCGCAACGGGCTGGGCAACATGCCTTCGTACCGTGCCGCGCTGTCGGCCGAGCAGATCGAGGCGCTGGCCCACTACGTGTCGCGTGCGAGCGGGGCGCGTTAGGCGGCTTCCAGGCTCGCCTTGGCCGGAAAGCTCATCACCCAGGCGAGCCAGCGCCACACGTGAGGGCTGCGCTTCATGATGCCGAGCCAGCCCTTGAGCTGCGCATGCCTGAAGTTGCGGTGCAGGTCGCGCTTCTTGAGGTCGTAGGTGTGGTGCACCGCATGCGTGAGTTCGTGCAGCGCCACCACCGCGAGGTTGGAGCCGGTGAGGCCGTCATAGAGCTGCGCCTCGCGACGCGAGAAGTGATACCAGCCGAAAGCGCCCGCGCACTGCGCCTTCGGGATGCTGCGCAGGGTGACCGGGTGGCCGCCGATGAACACCTGCGTGGGCATGGCAGGCGGCTGGTCGACGAAGCCGTTCACCACGCGGTCGTACTGCGCGTCCTTCGACGACAGGTGCTGTGCAAGCAGCAGGTTGAACCACTGCCAGGCCTGCGGGTTGCGTTGCGCGAACTCCACCATGCCGGTGGCGAAGCTGTGCGTATAGGCCTCTTCGATGCAGCCCTGCTGGCACCCCTTGCTGAAGTGGCTGAGGCGGATGATGCATTCGAAGAAGGCTTCGGCGAGCTTGAGCCCGACGAGGTCCTCGCGCAGCTCGATGCGGCCGTCTTCGATGTTCACGCAGGCGCGCTTGCGCCGGTCGTACATGCGGGAGCGCTCGCGGAACTCGACCTTGAGGTGATAGGGCCCGAGTGCAACTTGCGACGGCGCCCGCGAAGGCCACCGTGTGCGGTAAGAAACGACGCTGGAGTACGGCGTGGACATGAATGACGGCTCGAACATATTGAAGCGACAAACCATGCTGCAGCGCAGCAACCCACAACGGGCGTTTGGTATAGCACGCCGCCGTGACCCATCTCAAACACACACGCGCCGCTGGGGAATTTGAGTTTTGGGGCCGATCAGGCGCAAACTTTGGCGCATGCTGCGTTGCACAAAAACCGGTTGAAATGATCCAGTTGATCGATCTGATCGACTGCGATGCGCTGCACCGGTCGATCGTCAAGCCCGAAGCCTTGCGCCGCGCCGTGCTGGTACAGGACGCGGCCGCGCGGGACGACCTGTTTGCCCTGCTCCTGGTCGACGACCGGCGCGCCGTGCTCGTGAACCAAGGCAGCATGAGCCTCAACGCGCGGGCCGGCAGCGGAATGCTCAAGCTGCAGGCGTTTCGCAACCAGCTCGACAAGTTCGCCGACGTGCGTTCCAAGGAGCTGAAGTTCTGCGAGCCCGGCACCTACAAGACGCGCCTCGCCGGCGGCGACACCTTCGATCCGCAATGGTTCGTGCCGGCAACCTTCACCGATCTGGTCGAGCGGTTTGCCGGCTGGCGCGCCGGTCGCGCCACCTGGTGAGTTCGGGCCGCCCGGGTAGCTTGTTACGTCGGCCCGCCGCGAAGCCCATCGAAAAATTCAATGCGCCTTGCGGGCGTGCAACAGCCGCAACCAGCCGCTCAACCGGCCGGCACGCCGAGCGCGGCGAAGTGCACGACCCATTCGCGCGTGGCATCGATGCCCACCAGTGCAGCGGCTTCCTCGTCGTAGAACGCGCCCACCGCGCAGGCACCCAGGCCGCGCCGCACCGCTTCGAGGTAGAGGCGTTCGCCCACCAGCCCGGCCTCGATGAACGCATGCCGATAGCCGCGTGCGGAACCGGCCGCGTCTGCCATGAAGGCGGCACGGTCGATCGACAGCACGAACACGGCGGCTGCATCGCCGATCACGTCCTGGTCGAGCGCGGCGGCGCGGGAAGCCGCGCGCAAGTCGACCGGCGCACGCACCTGCAAGAGCCGGTGCGATGCATGCTCGTAGCGATAGGCCCCTGGCGACAGGCTGTCCACCGCATGGGCCACGAGGTAGAGGCGCACCGCCTTCGACAACAGCGGCGGCTGCTTCGCCAGCATCGCCTGCAGCACGGCAGCCAGCGCGTCGAGCGGCAACGCGGCGGAGGCCGCAAAACGGCGCACCGAGCGCCGCCGGGCGATCACGTCGAGCATCTCCAACCCGGGCCGCGCCTCTTCGCGAGCCGGCGCAGGTGCCGCGGTTGGCAGGACGATCGCCACGGCCGGCGTGCCCGTCGTCCGCAAGGACGTGGCCCGGTGCACGGCGGCGGTGGCGTCGAGCGACGGCGCCTGTGCATCGAAGGCCACGGCCGGCACCTGCCATCGCGCGCCGACCGCGACGTCCGGAAGCGGCGGCCCCGAGCGCAAGACCGTCACCGCCAGCACCCCCTCCTCGCTTTCGTCGAGCCTCAGCGTGGAGGCGACCCGGGCTTCGTCGAAGTGGTTCAACAGCTGCGGTCGTGCGCCGAGCGCCAGCGCCGCGACCCGCAGGTTCTCCAGCGCATGGCCCAGGTCGGCCAGCACGTAGCGGTAGGCCCGGTCGCGGTACTTGTGGCCCGTGCGGGCGAACACCGCCGTGGCCACCACCACCGCGAGCGCGCCGTGCAGCGCGGGCTCACCCGCCGCACCCAGCGCTTCGTCGGAGACGTGGCCCGCCTGCAGCCGCTCGAGCGCATGGCCGCTCGCGTCGTAGTGCCATAGCCCGGGCGCCAGCCCGTCCACGCCGCGAGCCGCCACGTACAGCTCCGTGGAGAACAGCGCGCCCGACGACGGCGAGGCACGCAGCTTGATCGCGCCGCGGCTGTCGCTGACGCCGGCGCAGTGCCACAACACCTCGGCCAGCGCCGCCAATCCGAAGCGGCTTTCAGCCCTCTGGCTGCGGCGCGCAGGCAACGCAAGCACCTGCCCGGCATCGGGGTAGCGCTTGAACGCCGGCGGCGCGTCGCCCCAGCCCTTGCCCGGCGCCCGCAGCAGCACGCCGGTGCGCGTGTGCGACGAGAACGCATGGAAGCGATCGACCACGGCCAGGGCTTCGGCCTCGGCAGGCGCACCGGGGCGGACGCCACCGCCCCTGCCCGCATCGGCACGCAGCTCGCTGCGGCCATGGCGCAGGCCGAACACGAAGGCAGTGCCGGCGGCCACCAGCAGGCCCAGGCCGCCAAGGACGAAGCGCCGCCCTGCGGCCGCTTCAGGCGGCGCGATCGCCTTCGGTGCCGTGCGCCGCTGCGTGAAGTGGCGCCACACGATGCGCAGGTTGAACGACAGGTGCAGCACCACCAGCAGCACGGTGGCGTAGCCGAACAGGTAGTGCCAGTCGAACACCGGCAACTGCTGGTTGGCCACCCAGAAGATGCCGAGCCCCGCGGTCGCCGAGACATAGGCCGCGAGCAGCATGCTGGACGCGACGTTGAGGGTGTGCCGCGAAGGCAGGCGCCGCGATATCAGCATCCACGCGAGCAACCAAACGGTCGCCAGCAGCAGGGGCAGTGCAACCCAGAGGATCTTCGGCATGGCGTGTCGCCTCTGCCCGGATCATTCCTGGCAGCACGCCGTGTGCCAAGGCGTCAGCCGAGCGCGGGCTCGGCCACCTGCAGCGCGTCGATGGCCTCGGCCACCATGAGCGTCACGAGCGACGGGACCACGCTGCGGGTCTGGCCGCGGCTCAGGCGGATGGACCCGCAGATGCGGGCCAGCACGCCGGCGCCTCCCTGCACGTCGGCGCTCCAGTCGACCATCGGCCCGAGCACCAGGTAGCTGCCGCGATAGCTGAACAGCCGGCCCGTGCCGGCATGGGCATGGTGACCTGCGACTCGTTGGTCCATGTTGGCTTTCATGTCGTTGAAGCGGCCGACACTACCACGCGAACTTTTCAGTACCTGTGTCAGCGGGAGGGCCACCGGCCAGTAGCATCACGGGCCATCTCACCGCCTCATGGAGTTGACGATGACGAACACCCCGTTTCGCTCTTTCACCGATCGCGCCGGCCGCTGGCTTCTTTCGGTCCTGGTGGTCCTCGGCGTGCTGTGGGCCTGCCAGGTGCAGAGCAGCAGCACCGAGGCCGCACCGCGCACGCCGGCCGCCCGCGGACCGCTCGACGCCGAGGAGAGCAACAACGTCTCGGTGTTCAAGAAGGCCTCGCCCTCCGTGGTGAACATCACCACGCTGGCGGTGCAGCGCGACTTCTTCTCGATGAACGTGCAGCAGGTGCCGCGCGGCACCGGCACCGGCTTCGTGTGGGACGAGCGCGGCTACATCGTCACCAACTTCCATGTGGTGCAGGAAGCCAACGCGGCCCGCGTGACGCTGGCCGACCAGACCACCCACCGTGCGCAGCTGGTGGGCGTGTTCCCCGACCGCGACATCGCGGTGCTGAAGATCGACGCCCCGAAGGGGAAGCTGCCGCCGCTGGCGCTGGGCACCAGCCGCGACCTGGTGGTGGGCCAGAAGGTCTATGCCATCGGCAACCCGTTCGGCCTCGACCAGACGCTGACCACCGGCATCGTGAGCGCGCTCAACCGCGAGATCGACTCGGTGAACCAGCGCACCATCCGCGGGGTGGTCCAGACCGATGCCGCGATCAACCCCGGCAACTCCGGCGGCCCGCTGCTCGACTCGGCCGGCCGCGTGATCGGCGTCAATACCGCGATCTACAGCCCCTCGGGCGCCAGCGCCGGCATCGGCTTCGCCATCCCCATCGACGAGGTGAACCGCATCGTGCCCCGGCTCATCCGCGACGGCCGCATGGTGCGTCCCGCGCTGGGGGTGGCCGTCGGCCCTGAAGGCATGACCCGTGCGCTGGGCTTGCCCGACGGCGTGCCGCTGGTGCAGGTACAGCGCGGAGGTGCCGCGGCGGCGGCGGGGCTCAAGCCCTTCACGCGCGGCGACGGCGGCGGCATCGTGGCCGGCGACGTGATCACCGCAGTGAACGACGAACCGGTGAAGGACTTCGACGGCCTGCTGAGCGCACTCGAGCGCTTCCAGCCCGGCGACAAGGTCACGCTCTCGGTGTGGCGCGAAGGCAGGACGCGCAAGCAGCAGGTGACGCTCGGCGCTTCAGACGAGTAGCGAGTGGCGCGCCCCCGGGCGCGGCGCACGCAAAGCCCCTGACACTGCAGGTTCGCGGGGCCCATGCTGCAATCCGTCGCCCCGCTTCCTTCGGCCCCCTCCACCTTCCGCACTCCATGCAGCAAGCCCTGCCCCGCTTCAACGAACGCGCCCTGCTCTACACGCTGGCGGCCCTGCAGTTCACCTACATCGTCGACTTCATGGTGATGATGCCGCTGGGGCCGCAGCTGACCCGGCTGTTCGGCATCAGCGACGCGCAGTTCGGCCTGCTGGTGTCGGCCTACACGCTGGCGGCCGGCGCCTCCGGGCTGGTGGGCAGCACCTTCGTCGACCGGTTCGAGCGCAAGCGGCTGCTGCTGGTGCTGTACTTCGCCTTCGCGCTGGCCACGCTGGCCTGCGGCCTGGCGCCGAGCTACGGCGCGCTGATGACGGCGCGCGTGCTGGCGGGCCTCTTCGGCGGCGTGATGGGCACGCTGGTGCAGACCATCGTCGGCGATGCCGTCCCGTTCGAGCGGCGCGGCCAGGCCATGGGCATCGTGATGGCGGCGTTTTCGCTGTCCACCGTGGCCGGCGTGCCGGCTTCGCTGTGGCTGGCCGAGCTCTGGGGCTGGCATGCCAGCTTCATTGCCATCGCGCTGGCGAGCCTGGCGATCGGCGCGATGGGCCTGCGCACGCTGCCCGTCATCGACGCCCACCTGCAATCGGGACGCCGGCGCTCGGCCTGGCAGGACATCGGCGAGGTGCTGCGCGAACGGGCCCACTGGCGTGCCTTCGCCTTCACCGCGCTGGTCATGGCCACCGGCTTCACGACCATTCCGTTCCTCACGATCTACATGACGGCCAACATCGGGCTGCCGTCGCAGCAGATCCCGCTCGTGTACCTGGCCGGCGGCGTGGCGACGCTGTTCTCGGCGCGCTGGATCGGCTCGCTGGCCGACCGCTTCGGCAAGGTGCCGGTGTTCCGCGCGGTGGCCGCCATCGCGCTGCTGCCGCTGGTGGGCATCACCTACCTCGGGCCGGTGCCCATCGTGGTGCTGCTGGTGGTGACGACCATGTTCTTCGTGTTCGTCTCCGGCCGCATGGTGCCCGGCATGGCGCTCATCACGCAGGCGGCCAAGCCGGCGCTGCGTGGCACCTTCATGAGCCTGAACGGATCGGTGCAGTCGGCCGCAATGGGCGTGGCGTCACTGGTGGGCGGTGCGCTGATCGGCCGCGATGCGCAGGGGCTGGTCACCGGCTACCAGCATTGCGGCTGGGTCGCCGCGGGGTTGACGCTGGCCTCGCTGTGGTGGGTGGGCCGGCTGCAGCTTCCGACGGCGCCGCCCACGGCCAACCCGCCGCAACCACAACAGCCGGCGGGCGCGGCCGCACAGCGCTGACCCGGGCATCTTGAAGACGAGCCATGACACAAGCAGCCGACATTGCCGAGGCCGTGAGCCGATTGGTGCAGGCCCGGCGCAGCGGCCAGCCGATGGCTGCCGTGCCGTTGCCCGACGCGCACAGCGCCTATGCCGTGCAGGACGGCGTGGCCCGGGCCCTGGGCTGGTTCGGTGCCGGAGAACGCGCACCGCACTTCTGGAAGAGCGGCGGCCCGTCGCGCGACATCGAACTCACCCATGCACCGCTGCCGCCGGCCGGCGTGTGGCGCAGCCCTGCGGTGGCACCGAGCGGCTGGCCGTCATGGCGCCTGCGAGGCGTTGAAGCCGAAGTGGCGCTGCGGCTGGGCCGCGACGTCGATGCGGCGCTGGCGGCCACGCTCGACACGCAGCGTGCCGCGACGCTGGTGGACGCGATGTGCGTGTCGATCGAGATCGTCGATTCGCGCTGGACCGAGGCGCTGGATGCGCCGCCGCTGGCGCGCCTGGCCGACCTGCAGTCGCACGCGGCGCTGGTGCTGGGCGACTGGACGCCCTTCGAGCCGTCGCGCGACTGGGCCGCGCAGAGCTGCCGCGTGCGCATCGGCACGGCACCCGAGGCGGTGTACCGCGGCAGCCACCCGCTCGCCGACCCGTGTTTCGTGCTGCCGCAATGGCTGCGCCATGCCACGCGCCATGGCGCCACGGTGGCGGCCGGCAGCGTGGTGAGCGCCGGGTCGTGGTGCGGCCTGCTGCATGCCGAGGCAGGCGACACCGTGCGCGTCGCCTTCGACGACATTGGCGACGCGCGGGTCACGCTGTAGCTCGCAGGCTCAACCGCCCTGCTGCTCGAACAGCTTGGCGGCGCGCCGCTGGAGTTCGTCGGGCTCGACGTCTTCAACGTGGGTGGCGATGCTCCACTTGTGGCCGAAGGGGTCGCGGATGTTGCCGCAGCGGTCGCCGTAGAACTGGTCGGCCACGTCCATCAGGACGGTGGCGCCGGCTTCGACCGCGCGCTTGAACACCACGTCGACGTCGGGCACGTACAGCATGATGCTGCTGCCCGAATCGCCGATGGTCTGCGGGCTCAGCGCCTTCCATTCGGGCGCTTCGTCGTGAAGCATGATCACCGAGCCGCCGATGCGGACTTCGGCGTGGGCGATCTTGCCGTCGGGGCTGTTGAAACGCATCACCTCCTCGGCATTGAAGGCCTTCTTGTAGAAATCGATCGCCTGCGCGGCGCCCTTGACGGTGAGGTAGGGCGTGACAGCGCTGTAGCCGTCGGGGATGGCTTTGACGGGTTTGCGGTTGGGCATGGGGGTCTCCTGGGCAGGGGGCTGGGAAGCCGGAACACTGTACGGACATACAGCATAGTCAGCCGCGGCGCGATTGCAAGGGCCGGGCAGGCAGGCGACACCGCTGTTACCAGCCGGCTAGGTGTGAGATCCGCGCCGCAGCCGCAGGTGCAGCTCGCTCGGGTTCATGGTGAAGGTCATGTGCTCGCGCATCGGCCGTCCATCGGCCGTGGCGAGCGATTCGATCTCGAAGGAGCCGAGCAGCGTGGCCATCGCCAGCTTGATCTCCAGCAGCGCGAGGTAGCGCCCGGGGCACACGCGCGGGCCGCCGCCGAAGGGCATGGCAACGCGCTTGTTCGGCGCCGGCGTCGCCGCACCGGCGCCGTCTGCGGCCAGCCAGCGTTCGGGCTCGAACCGTTCGGCCGCATCGAACCACCGGTCGTCCACGCTGTCGTGGCGCAGCACCAGCCACAGCATCGTGCCGCGCGGCACGCGCACGTCGGCCACGGTGGTGTCGTGCAAGGCCTCCAGCCCGAGGAAGGGCGCCACCGGCTTGAGCCGCATGGCCTCGCTGGCGCAGGCCTCCACATAGTCGAGTGAATCGATCTGCTCGAAGCTGGCGCTTGCCAGGTCGGGCACCACGCGGCGCACTTCCTCGCAGGCCCGCGCCAGCGCCTGCGGGTGGTGGAACAGCAGCCAGATCAGCCAGGCCAGGGTGTTGGAGGTGGTGTCTTCGCCGGCGAAGAGCATGGTCGAGACGTTGCCGGCCACGTCGCGGTCGTCAAGGCCCGAGTCACCGTCTTCGGCCGCTGCCAGCATGGCCTCGAGCAGGTTGCGCGGCTGCTCGCGCCGCGACGGGTCGGCACGCAGCCTTTCGCGCGCCTGGGCAATGAAGCCGGCGATCGCCTGTTGCAGCGCGGCCATGCTGCGATCGGCACGGCGGTCGTCGGCCAGCTTGAACCATCGCCAGTAGGGAATGGGCGTCATCACCCGGCGGAAGATGGTCGCCAGCACCGTGTCGAGGTGGCGCTGGATCACGTCTTCGCCAGCTTCGAGGGTGTTGACCTCGCTGCCGAAAGCGAGCCCCGCGATGATGTCCACGGCATAGCGTTTCAGGTCGGCCTGCAGGTCGATGGCGGCACCCGACTGCGCGGCATCGAGCCAGCGCCTGCGCAGCCGCAGCGCCACCTGCTGCAAGGCGGGGAAGTAGGCCCGCACGTGGCCGGGTGCGAAGCTCGCCATCACCATGCGGCGCTGGCGGCGCCAGGCCTCCCCCTCGGCGGAAAACAGGCCCGGAACGCCGCCCAGTTCCTGACCGACGCGGCGCAGCTGCGAGCTGCGCGAGAAGGTCTCGGGCCGCTCGCGCAGCAGCTGGCCGATCAACTCGTGATCGGACACCACGACCAGCTGCGTGGCGCCGAGCTTCACGCGAAACAGCGGCCCGTGGCGGCGGCTCCAGGCCTCCATCGCCTGGTGCACCCGCTGCCTGCGCACGCCGAGGAGGCTGCCGACCAGCGGCCAGCCGCGCGGGCCGGGCAGGTCCTCGATGCGGCGGGGGGCGGCGGGCGGGTTGGCGGCGGCGGTGCTTTCACTGCGCATCATCAGGATCTCCCGTGGGGAGCCTGATGATGGCCAAGGCCGTTGAGCCAGGTCAAGCAGCGCGGCGCGCGCTCAGCCCACCTGCACGGTGATGCGGCGCGGCTGCGCGTGTTCCTGCTTGGGGATGCGCAGGTTCAGCACGCCGTCCTTCAGGTTCGCATCGATGCGTGTTGCGTCGAGCTCGCGGCTCAGCGTGAACGCGCGGCGGTAGCGCGGCACACGCACCTCGGCATACACCGGCTCCAGGCCGCCCGGCATGGCCGGCGCGACGGCGCCTTCGATCAGCAGCGTGTCACCCTCGACCTTGAGCTCGAGCTGGTCCTTCGGCACGCCGGGCAGGTCGGCCAGCAGCGTGATGCCGGTCTCGTCTTCCAGGACGTCGACGCGCGGCACCATGGCCCGGTTGTCGGCCTGCTGCTGCGCCGCTTGCTGCGGCTGTTGCGGCTGCTGCGGCTGTTGCGTCGTGGTGGTCCTGACTTGCTGGGTGCTCATGATGGTCCTCCTTTCGTCGTGCACCTGGTCACTGGACGGCGATGCGCCGCGGCTGTGCCGACTCGCGCCGCGCGACGCTCACGTTGAGCACGCCGTCGCGGTAGCTGGCGTTCACCCGGGTCGGGTCCACGTCGTCGGGCAGCGCGATCGCGCGCTTGAAACTGCCGCTCACCCGTTCGCGGCTGTACACGCTGGCACGCGAGCCGGTGTGCCCCTCGCCGGCGCCGGGCAGCGCCGAAGGCCGCTCGCCGGAGATGGTGAGCACGCCGCGGTCGATGGTCACGTCGAGCTTGGACGCGTCGATGCCCGGCGCGAAGGCGTACACCTCCACGCTGTTGGGCGTGTTGCCGACATTGATGGCGGGGAAGGTGCCCGGGGCCACCGAGCGAATGCTGCTGGGGAGGCCCGCGGCGCCGAAGACGTCGTCGAGTTCGCGGCGCAGGCGTTCGAATTCGCCGAACACACTGCCCGGGAAGTTCAGCATCGATTCATACATGGCTGTCGCTCCTTTCAGTGGGTTGCGCTCGGCACCGCGGCGACGGGGCCGCCGGGCGCCTGAGGAGCGAAATAGTGGTCGGTGCGGCAAGTTCAAGGGGCCGGCACACCCGCGCGCGGAGGAACCGCGCGCCCGCTGATGCAGGTCAAAAGCTACTGCGCCTGCCGCTGCACGGCGCTGGGCGCGGACACCCAGGCCAGCAGGGTGCGCACCAGCTCCTTCGGGTCGATGGGCTTGCTCACGTGGGCGTCCATGCCGGCGGCCAGGCAGGCCTGCCGGTCCTCGTCCATGGCGGCTGCGGTCATCGCGATGACGGGCAGCTTCTCGCCTTGCGGCAGCAGCCGGATCGCGCGCGTGGCATGGATGCCGTCCATCTCGGGCATCTGCATGTCCATCAGCACCACGTCGAAGGACTCGCGCTTGATGCTGTCCACCGCCTCCAGGCCGTTGGCCGCCAGCGTCACGTCGAGCCCCGCCATCTGCAGGAAGGCCATGGCCACCTGCTGGTTGACGAGGTCGTCCTCGGCCAGCAGCACCCGCGCGCCGCGAATCGGCAGCATGGCCTGCGCGAGGTCGAGCTTGGCGCCCAGCGGCTGGGCCGGCGCGGGCATCGCATCGCCGTGCTGCAGGCGGACCACCGCCTCGAACAGCCGCGACGGCGTCACCGGCTTGGCCAGCACGCAGCACCACGGCAGGTCGGCCAGCTCCTGGCGCACGCCTTCGCGGGCATGCATGGTCGTGAGCACGACGACGGCCGGCTGCGCCGCTGCACGCTGCACGACGAGGCTGCGCAGCTGCTCGAGCACTTCCGGCCCGCCGCTTTTCCAGTCGAGCACCAGCAGCTCGTACGCCGCCTCGGTGGCCGCACGGCGCAGCTTGTACAGCGCGTCGTCGGCGAAAGCGGCCAGGGCCACCTGGAATCGCCAGCTTTGCAGCATCTGCGCGAGCGCCTGCCGCGCCGTGGGCTGGCCGTCGAGCACCAGCGCCCGCATGCCGCGGATGCGGTGCAGGTCGATGCGCTCGACGCCCGGCCGGGCCGGCTTGAGCCAGGCAGTGAAGCTGAAGGTGCTGCCCACGCCCGGCTCGCTCTCGACGGTGATGGTGCCGCCCATCAACTCGACCAGCCGCTTGCAGATGGCCAGGCCGAGGCCGGTGCCGCCGTAGCGGCGCGAGGTCGCCTTGTCGGCCTGCGAGAACACCTCGAACAGCCGGCCGGCCTGCTCCTTCGTGAGGCCGATGCCGGTGTCGCGCACCGCGATGCGCAGCTGCACCCGCTCGGCGTCGGCCGACACGAGTTCGGCGCGGATGACGACCTCTCCGCGCGGCGTGAACTTGATGGCATTGCCCACCAGGTTGTTGAGCACCTGGTTGAGCCGCAGCGAGTCGCCCACGAGGCGCTGCGGGATGTCCTTGTCGATTTCGAACACGAGGTCCAGGCCCGCCTCCTCGAGCCGCGCCGAGAACAGCTGGCCCACGCTTTCGATGACCTCCTCGGGGCTGAACTCCTCGGCCTCCAGCGTGATCTTGCCGGCCTCGACCTTGGAGTAGTCGAGGATGTCGTTGAGCAGCGCGAGCAGCGCCTTCGACGACACGTGCACCTTGGTGAGGTAGTCGCGCTGCTGCTCGTCCAGCCGGGTCTGCAGCGTGAGATGCGTGAGGCCGATGACCGCATTCATCGGCGTGCGGATCTCGTGGCTCATGCTGGCCAGGAACAGGCTCTTGGCGGCATTGGCCGCCTGGGCCTCGTCGCGTGCCATGCCCAGCTCCACGCTGCGGCGGCGCTCGTCGCCATGCGCCTGCGCCAGCCGCGCGTACAGCAGCGAGTTCTCGAGCAGCAGCTCGAGCAGCACCACGCTGCAGGCGAGCAGCCCGTAGATGCGCCCGGCATAGAACCCCAGGTCGTAGCGCCCGGCGTTGAGCATGGCCGACAGCGCGATGTCGAAGAGCCAGGCGCACAGCACCACCACCAGCCACAGGTCGATCACCGTATGGGGGCGGCGGCGCCACCACAGCACCGCGAGCGCCACCAGGCTTGCCAGCCACACGCTGCCCACCGTGGCCAGCATGGCGGGGGTGTAGCGGTTGCCCGCCATGATGGCCGGCAGCAGGCCCTGCCCCGCGGTGGCCAGCGCCACCAGCGCCCCGCTCAGCAGCACCGCAGCCGCGGGCACGCCGAAGGCCCACCCGCCGTGCGGCCGGGCCGGCTCGCGCGGCAGCAGCGCGTAGGCCAGCACGAACAGCGGAAAGCCGGCATGCCAGAACATGTAGACCCAGGCCGTGCTCTGCGGCCCGGCGCCGAGCAGGCCGGCGGGTGCGAACAGCCCCGGGAAGGTGAGCGCATGGCCGGCGGCGATGAGCGCGGTGAACAGGTAGCCGCTGCCCAGCACGAGCAGCGGGCGCGAATGCAGGATCCGGTACTGGCCGAACAGCAGCGCCGCGGTGATGAGGTCGTTGACCACCAGCGCCGACTCGTAGATCGGAATGAACGCCGGCACCGGAGCCAGCTGGCGCTGCGCCAGGGGCGCCAGTACCGCGAACACGACCGCCGACACCAGCAGCACGGCCAGGGCACGCCGCCGCTCGGACCTCCCCGCGGGCTGGTTCAGCAGGAACGAGGGGCTCTCGCCGCTCGCCAAGGGGTCGTCGCCCCTGTGCTGCAAGACTTCTTCGGCCAC
>CAMLNA010000105.1 GCA_946481025.1 uncultured Rivibacter sp. | reverse complement strand
CCGCTGGCACCCCCGCCGGCGCCGAGGCGTCGGCCGCCGGGGCCGGGGTTTGGGCGAGCACCGCGGGCACGGCGGCAGCCAGGCCCAGCGCCAGCAAGAACGACGAGAGGATCAGCCGAAGACTCATGGAACGAACTCCTGTGGGGTCGGTGGTGCGATGCCGTCGCGCGGCCCACCTGGGCGCCCTCGGCTGCGAAAACTCTGATACCAGTCTAGTACCAGAAATACCAGATTGTCAATTGGTCTGGTATCCGGCGCCACACTGCAACGCGCCGGCTCACGCTACGGCGGGGCGCCAGCCATGCCGACCGGATGATCCGGCAAGGTCGATACAAGAGATACCAGTTAGAGACCAAGAGGCGCCGCACCGGGTCGTGCGGGCACAGCGCCTCAGCGGCGCATCTCGGCCACGAAGTCGTAGTAGTCGCTGCGGCAGTACGAGTGGGTGAGCTCCACCGCCTGGCCGGTCTCGAGATAGCCGACGCGGGTGATGAACAGCACCGCCTGCCCTGGGGGCACCTCGAGCCGCTCGGCCAGCCTCGCATCGGCATTGAGCGCGCGGATGTGCTGCAGTGCCCGTGCCGGCGCCTTGCCGCTCGCGGTGAGGCATTCGTAGAGCGACCCGTCCACCAGCTGCGGATCCGGCAGTACCGACTCCGGGATCACGCTCACCTCGTAGGCCATCACGGCGTCGTCGGCCAGGCGCAGGCGTTCCAGCCGCGCGACCCGGGTGCCGGGAGAAAGCCCCAGGCTCAGCTGCTCGTCGGGCAAGGCCAGCGTGACGGAGCGATTCAGCCAGCGAGAGCCGGGCGTGTAGCCGCGCTGGCGCAACTCTTCCGAAAAGCTGGTGAGCCGCGACAGCGGCTGCTCCAGCTTGGGCGCGATGTAGTTGCCCGAGCCGCGCTTGCGCACGATGAGGCCCTGGTCCACCAGCTGGTCGATGGCCTTGCGCGCGGTGACACGGGAGATGTGCAGCGCATCCGACAGCGTGCGCTCCGAGGGCAGCGCCTCTTCGGCCTTGTAGTGGCCGTCGCGGATGATCTGCGCGAGCTTCTGCGCCAGCTGCAGATACAGCGGCGAGCTGCCGCGAGGGTCGGGCTTGAACGCGAGTACGGCGTCTTTCATGGGTCGTGATTCTGGCGACGGCTTCAGCGCGACGCTACTGTGGATACCGCGGCGCGCGGCGGGTTCCTCCGGGCTTACCAGCGGATCGCTGCACTGCCGGGCCGATGTTCGTGCAGCCAAGCGTTCGCCAGGCTGAAGTGGCGACAGCCGATGAAGGGCACCGGCGGGCGGCGGGCCGACAGCGGCGACGGGTGGTTGGCGGCGAACACGGCATGGCGACGCTCGTCGATCAGCCCCCGCTTGCGCTGCGCCGGGGCGCCCCACAGCAGGAACACGCTCGGTTCCGCATGGGCCGACACCTTGCCGATCAACGCATCGGTGAGCTGCTCCCAGCCGCGGTTGGCATGGCTTTGCGGCTGTCCGTCCTCGACCGTGAGCACCGTGTTGAGCAGCAGCACGCCCTGCCGGGCCCAGCGGGTCAGGTCGCCGTCCACCGCGGCCTCGCAGGCCAGGTCGGCCACCACTTCGGCGTAGATGTTGCGCAGGCTGGGTGGCAGCTTCTGGCCCGCCGGCACCGAAAAGGCGAGTCCCTGCGCCTGACCGGGGCCGTGGTACGGGTCCTGGCCCAGGATCACGACACGCACCTCGGCCAGCGGCGTGAGTTCCAGCGCCCGCAGCGGGTGAGCCGGGTAGACCACGGCGCCTTCGCCCACCCGCCGATCGACGTGCTCGACCAGCGCCGTTCCCTGCGGGGAATGCCGGAAGGCCTCGGTGACCGGCCGCCAGTCGGCCGGCACCCGGTCGAAGCTGGCGGAAAGGGACTCGCGCAGGCGGTTGTCGGCGCCGAAGAGATCCATCAGCCGAACAGCGCCGCCAGCGCGGCACCCGGGTCGGCGGCCCGCATGAAGGCCTCGCCGACGAGGAAGGCATGCACGCCGGCGTCGCGCATGCGGCGCACGTCATCGCGCGCCAGGATGCCGCTTTCGGTCACCAGCAGCCGGTCGGCCGGCACGTCGTGCAGCAGGCCGAGCGTGGTGTCCAGCGTGACCTCGAAGGTGCGCAGGTTGCGGTTGTTGATGCCCACCAGCGGCGTCTTGAGGGCCAGCGCCCGCTCGAGCTCGGCGCCGTCGTGCACCTCCACCAGCACCGCCATGCCCAGCGCCAGCGCGGTCGCTTCGAGCTCGGCCATCTGGTCGTCGGACAGGCAGGCGACGATGAGCAGGATGCAGTCGGCCCCCATCGCCCGGGCCTCGAACACCTGGTAGGGGTCGACCATGAAGTCCTTGCGCAGCACCGGCAGCGCGCAGGCCGCGCGGGCCTGCTTCAGGTAGTCGGCCGAGCCCTGGAAGAACCGTTCGTCGGTCAGCACGCTCAGGCAGGCGGCACCCTGCCTGGCATAGCTCGCGGCGATGTCGGCCGGCACGAAGTGCTCGCGCAGCACGCCCTTGCTCGGGCTCGCCTTCTTGACCTCGGCGATCACCGCCGCCCGGCCCTGCGCCACCTTGCCGCGAAGCGCGGCCTCGAAGCCGCGGAGATCGGCGCGACGCTCGGCCGACTCCGCCTCGCCCCGCAATGAAGCCAGCGATCGCACGGCCCGCGCCGCCGCGATCTCTTCATGCTTGACCGCAACGATCTTGTTCAGGATGTCAGCCATGCCGTCAATCGCCCTTGAGCTTCTGCGTCACCGCGACGAACTGGCTCAGCTTGGCCAGCGCCTTGCCGGAAGCCACCGCCTCGCGCGCGAGCTTCACGCCTTCGGCAATGGAGGCGGTCACGTTGGACGCATACAGCGCACCGGCCGCGTTGAGCAGCACGATGTCGCGCACGGGACCGTCCTCGTTGGCCAGCGCCCGCTGGATGCACTGCACCGACTCCTCCTTGCTCGCCACGCGCAGCACGCGGGTGTCGTACACCGGCAGGCCGAAGTCGCTCGGGTGCACCACGTATTCGCGCACCTCGCCGTTCTTCAGCTCGCCGATCATCGTTTCGCCCGACAGCGAGATCTCGTCCATGCCGTTCATGCCGTAGACGATGAGCACGTGCTCGGCGCCCAGGCGCTGCAGCACGCGCACCTGGATGCCGACGAGGTCGGGGTGGAACACGCCCATCAGCTGGTTGGGCGCGCCGGCCGGGTTGGTGAGCGGACCCAGGATGTTGAAGATGGTGCGCACGCCCAGTTCCTTGCGCACCGGAGCGGCGTGTTTCATCGCCGGGTGGTGGTTGGGCGCGAACATGAAGCCGATGCCGGTTTCCTGGAGGCAGGTGGCGATCTGCGGCGCGCTCAGCATGATGTTCGCGCCCAGCGCCTCCAGCACGTCTGCGCTGCCCGAGGCGGAAGAAGCCGCCCGCCCGCCGTGCTTGGCCACCCGCGCGCCGGCGGCGGCGGCCACGATCATGGCGGCGGTCGAGATGTTGAAGGTGTGCGACGCGTCACCGCCCGTGCCGCACAGGTCGACCAGGTGCGCCCTGTCGGCCACGGTGACCGGCGTGGCGAACTCGCGCATCACCTGCGCGGCCGCGGCGATCTCGCCGATGGTTTCCTTCTTGACCCGCAGGCCCACCGCCAGCGCCGCGATCATCACGGGCGACATCTCGCCGCCCATGATGCGGCGCATGAGCGCCAGCATCTCGTCATGGAAGATCTCGCGGTGCTCGATCGTGCGCTGCAGCGCTTCGGTGTTGGTGATCGTCATGTGCAGCCCCGCTCAGTGGGTTTGTTCCAGGAAGTTCTTCAGCATCGCGTGACCGTGCTCGGTCAGGATGGACTCGGGGTGGAACTGCACGCCTTCGATCGGAAGGCTCTTGTGGCGCACACCCATGATCTCGCCGTCTTCCGATCGCGCCGTGATCTCCAGCACGTCGGGCAGGCTCGCCTCCTCGATGGCCAGGGAATGGTAGCGAATGACGGTGAAGTCGCGCGGCAGGCCGGCATAGACGCCACGCTGGTCGGTCGTGATGACGCTGGTCTTGCCGTGCATCTGCCGCTGCGCGCGGACGATCCGGCCGCCCAGCGCCGCGCCGATGCTCTGGTGCCCCAGGCACACCCCGAGGATGGGCAGCTTGCCCGCGAAGTGCCGGATGGCCCCCACGCAGATGCCCGCCTCGGCCGGAGAGCACGGCCCTGGGGACAGCACCAGGCGCTGCGGCTTCAGCGCCTCGATTTCCTCCAGCGTGATCTCGTCGTTGCGCACGGTCTTGACCTCTTGCCCCAGCTCGCCGAAGTACTGCACGAGGTTGAAGGTGAAGGAGTCGTAGTTGTCGATCATCAACAGCATGGTCTGCTCCTTCGCCTTCAGAAACCTTCTTCCACCAGCTCGGCCGCCCGCAGCAACGCCCTGGCCTTCGCCTCGGTCTCCTTCCATTCGAGCTCGGGCACCGAATCGGCCACCACGCCGGCGGCAGCCTGCACGTACAGCGTGTTGTCCTTGACGATGCCGGTGCGGATGGCGATGGCCACGTCCATGTCGCCGGCAAAGCTCAGGTAGCCGCAGGCGCCGCCGTAGATGCCGCGCTGCACCGGCTCCAGCTCGTCGATGATCTCCATCGCGCGGATCTTGGGTGCGCCGGTCAGCGTGCCGGCCGGGAAGCTGGCGCGCAGCACGTCCAGGTTGCTGATGCCCGGCTTGAGCAGGCCTTCGACGTTGCTCACGATGTGCATCACGTGGGAGTAGCGCTCGACCACGAAGGCCTCGGTCACCTTCACGCTGCCGGTCTGCGCGATGCGGCCGATGTCGTTGCGGGCCAGGTCGATCAGCATGACGTGTTCGGCGCGCTCCTTGGGGTCGGCCAGCAGCTCGGCCTCGAGCGCCTTGTCCTGCTCGGGCGTGGCCCCGCGCGGACGGGTGCCGGCGATCGGCCGGATGATGATCTTCTCGCCCTCGGGCACGTGCTCGTGCCGCACCAGGATCTCGGGCGACGCGCCGACGATGTGGAAGTCGCCCATGTCGTAGTAGTACATGTAGGGCGACGGGTTGAGCGAACGCAGCGCCCGGTACAGGCTGAGCGGCGACTCGGTGTAGCGCTTCTTCAGCCGCTGGCCCACCTGCACCTGCATCATGTCGCCGGCGGCGATGTATTCCTTGGCCTTGAGCACCGCGGCCAGGTAGTCGGCCTTGTCGAACTCGCGCTCGACGGCGTACGACACCCCGCGCTTCACCGGCGGCGCGGTCACGCTGTACTTCAGCTTGTCGGCGAGTTCCGCCAGCCGGCGCTTGCCCTTGAAGAAGGCCTCGGGCTGGCCGGGGTCGGCGTAGACGATCAGGTACAGCCGGCCCGACAGGTTGTCGATGACCGCCAGCTCCTCGGTCTGCAGCAGCAGGATGTCGGGCGTGCCGATGCCGCCGGGCTTCTGCGCGCCGGCGAGCTTGTGCTCGATGAGGCGCACCGTGTCGTAGCCGAAGTAGCCGGCCAGCCCCCCGCAGAAGCGCGGCAGCCCCGGCCGCAGGGCCACCTTGAAGCGCTGCTGGTATTCGGCGATGAAATCCAGCGGGTTGCCTTCGTGCGTCTCGACCACCTGCCCGTCGGTCACCACTTCGGTGACGCGGCCGGTGGCGCGCAGCAGGGTGCGCGCCGGCAGCCCGATGAACGAATAGCGGCCGAAGCGCTCGCCGCCCACCACCGACTCCAACAGGAAGCTGTACCTGGCGTTGCCGGCCAGCTTGAGGTAGAGCGACAGCGGCGTCTCGAGGTCGGCAAAGGCCTCGGCGATGAGGGGGATGCGGTTGTGGCCTTGTGCGGCCAGGCTCTTGAATTCGAGTTCAGTGATCACGGGGGGCCTCCTGTGCCCGAAAGCCTGCCATGCGCCAATGCATGACGGCTCTCACCTAGGAACCGGCTGCGCTATTGCAGCCGAAAGGCGCCGCGGATGGGCGATCGCTTCAGGAAAAGAAGAGGAGGAGCGACCGCTCAGGCGGCAAACGACACCAGCAGATGCGGGCGACGCCAGGGCCAGGCTCCCCGGTCGTGCGACCCCTTGGTGTGTTTGCGCGAGATGAACATGGCGGGGCAGTTTAGCAGCGTGTGTTTGTGCACGGCCGCCGGCCGCGCAGCGCGTGGCCTGTCGCGTTGGCGACACGCCACGCGGCGCACCCCGTGACTTCCTCGATGGACACCCCCCACGCAGGAAAGCACACTCGTGCTTTTTTGGGACTGACCCCGGAGGTTCTCCGTGTTTCGTCGTGCATTCCTTGCGGCCCTGACCGGCGCCGCCCTCGCCGCCCCCGCCGTGTCGTTCGCGCAGCAAGCGCCGGTCGAAGTGGCGGGCATCAAGTTCGAACGCGAGGCCACGCTGGCGGGCAGCAAGCTGCAGCTCAATGGCGCGGGCCTGCGCTACAAGCTGATGTTCAAGGTGTATGCCGCCGGGCTGTACCTGGGTGCGAAGTCGGCCTCGGCCGAGGCGGTGCTCGCCGCGCCCGGCCCCAAGCGCATGCACATCGTGATGCTGCGCGAGATCGACGCCAACGAACTCGGCAAGCTGTTCACGCGCGGCATGGAAGACAACGCGACCCGCGAGGAGTTCGCCAAGGCCATCCCGGGCACCATCAAGCTCGGCGAGATCTTCGCGGCCCGCAAGAAGCTGGCGAGCGGCGACTATTTCGACATCGACTACGTGCCCGGCAGCGGCACCACGATCGTCGTCAACGGCAAGCCGGCGAACGCCGAGCCGATCAGGGAAGCCGAGTTCTTCAACTCGCTGCTCAAGATCTGGCTGGGCAAGGCACCCGCCGACGCGGCGCTGAAGGAACTGCTGCTGGGCGCCGAGCCGGCCGCCAACCGGCGCGGCCGCGAGTCCTGAGCCGCCCGGCTCAGTCCAGCAGGAGCCGGTCGAGCCGGTCGAGGTAGGCGTCGGCATCGACGCCCTGCACCGGCTCGCCATGGTTGTAGCCGTAGGTCACCAGCGCCACCGGGCAGCCGGCGGCCCGCGCGGCCCGGGCGTCGTTGCTCGAATCCCCCAGCATCAGGGTGCGCGACGGCGCCGTGCCCAGCGCCTCGCAGGTCTTGAGCAACGGCAGGGGGTCGGGCTTCTTGCGCTCGAAGGCGTCGCCTCCGAAGAGCACGCTGAAGTAGCGCGCCAACCCCTTCCTTTCGAGCAGCGGCCGGGCAAACGCGGTCGGCTTGTTGGTCGTGCACGCGAGCTTCAGGCCTCGCGCGGCCAGGCGCTCCAGGCCCTCGACCACGCCGGGGTAGACGCCCGCATGGTCGCCGTTGATCGCCAGGTAGTGGTGTTCATAGCGGGCCCACGCCTGCGGATAGAGCCGCTGCACGCCGTCGGCGTCCTGGCTGCGGGCGAGCGTGCAGCGCAGCAGGTGCTCGGAGCCCTGTCCCACGGTGCGCTCGACGAAGCCCCGCTCGATGGGTGCAAGCCGCAGGTCGGCCAGCATGCGGTTGAGCACGACGACGAAGTCGCCGAGCGTGTCGACCATCGTGCCGTCGAGATCGACGATGGCCGCCTCGATGCCGGTGAAGCGCTTCACGCGGCCAGTTGCGCCCGCATGCTGTCGATCACCGCCTTGTAATCGGGCTTGCCGAAGATGGCGCTGCCGGCCACGAAGGTGTCGGCGCCGGCGTCGGCCACCTGGCGGATGTTGTCGGTCTTGATGCCGCCGTCCACCTCGAGCCGGATGTCGCGCCCGCTCGCGTCGATGAGCTTGCGCACCTTCTCGATCTTCTTCAGCGCAGCCGGGATGAAGCTCTGCCCGCCGAACCCGGGGTTCACGCTCATGATGAGCACCAGGTCCACCTTGTCGATCACCCACTCGAGCACGTCGACCGGCGCGGCCGGGTTGAACACCAGGCCGGCCTGGCAGCCCTCGGCCTTGATCAGCTGCAGCGTGCGGTCCACGTGCGTGCTGGCGTCGGGGTGAAAGCTCACCAGGTCGGCCCCCGCCTTCGCGAAGGCCTGCGCCAGCGCGTCCACCGGCTGCACCATCAGGTGCACGTCGATCGGCACGCGGGTGCCGTCGGCCCTGGCGGCATGCTTGCGCAGCGCCTCGCAGATCATCGGCCCGAAGGTGAGGTTGGGCACGTAATGGTTGTCCATCACGTCGAAGTGGATCCAGTCGGCGCCGGCGGCGATGACGTTTCGCACCTCCTCGCCGAGCCTCGCGAAGTCTGCAGACAGGATGCTGGGGGCGATGCGGTAGGTGCGCGGCATGGTGATGGCTTCCTGGGGGTAAGCCGGGGATTTTAGGGACGCTTCCTAGAATGCCTGCATGGCCAAGCCCGAATTCACCTGCAGCGTCGCCACCCGCTTCCTGCCCGAGCAGTCCGACGCGACGCAATCCCTCTACTCGTTCGCCTACACGATCGTGATCCACAACACCGGCGACGTGCCGGCTCAGCTGATCGCCCGGCACTGGGTCATCACCGACCTGGCCGGCAAGACGCAGGAAGTGCGCGGCCTGGGCGTGGTGGGCAACCAGCCGCTCATCAAGCCCGGCGAGCACTTCGAATACTCCAGCTGGGTGCAGATCGCCACGCCGCGCGGGCAGATGCAGGGCACGTTCTTCTGCGTGACCGACGCGGCGCAGTTCTTCGACTCGCCGGTGCCGGCCTTCGAGCTGAGCATGAACACGGCGCTGCACTGAATGGCGCCGGCTTCCACCTCCCGCGGCGCATCGCGCCGCCAGCGTTCGGCGTGGGACCTCACCGCGCTGCTGAATGCAGCCGACCCGAAGGCGCCGCTGCCCGAGCGGCACCTGTGGCTCGTCCGCCTGCTCGAATGGATCCGGCATCGCGCCCCGGCCGACCCGGCGCTGGACGTGGGCAGCAACACCACGCTGACCGCGGTGCTGCGCATCCGCCACCTGCTCAACGTGCTCGACAAGCACCCCGAGCACCGCCGCCACGTGGTCGCCCTGCTGGCGGCCTTCTGGCGCGAGATCGACGTGGCGGCGCTGCTGGCCGACTTCGGCTTCGCCCCGCGGCTGGCGTTCTTCAACGAGGTCGGCGAACGGCTGCGCAACCGGCTGCTGCCCCACACGCCGGCCACCACCGACCTGTCCGAGCTGTTCGGACTGCTGTTCGCCGACGCCGACGACGCCCGCTGGCTGCGAGCGCTCGACGACGACACGCTTGCCCGCCTGGGGTCGCTGTTCGGCGAAGCGACGGCCACCGAGGCGCCGGGGCCGATGGGCTGGCGCGAGCCGTTCCACGACGCGATCATGTTCCTGGCCGCCCAGGTGCGGGCCGTCGGCTTCTCCGGCCCGATCCGCCAGCGCATGAGCGCCTCGGCGCTGGCGGGCCAGCCGTTCCGCCAGCTGGCGCGCGCCGCCGAGCAGATGCGCGACCATGCCGAGGCCGGCGACACGGCCGCGGTGCTGCGCGACGTGCAATACCTGCGCGCGCTGCTCGACGCCTGCCGCACCGCGGCCGGCACCGTGCGCGAGCACCTCGAGGAGCACGGTGTCTCGGTGGACATCGTGTTCCAGCTCGACCAGCTGTTCGAACGCACCCACCGCATCGAGGAGCTGCTCATCTGCGCCATCGCGCCGCAGCCGGGGGCCGAGCTCAGCCGCCTGCTGGCCGAGCTGGTGGAAGCCGCCGCGCGCCGCCGCAGCCTGCGTGCGCCGTTCGCGCGAACCTACTCCATGCTCGCGCGCAAGGTGGCCGAGCGCAGCGCCGAAACCGGTGAGCACTACATCACCCGCGACCGCGGCGAATACCTGGCGATGCTGGCCAAGGCCGCAGGCGGCGGGCTGGTGATCGCCTTCACCACGCTGGCCAAGTTCCTCGTCATGGCGCTGGGGTTCTCGGCCTTCTGGGCCGGCCTGCTGGCCGGGGTCAACTACGCCGGCAGCTTCGTGCTGATCCACCTGCTGCACTGGACCGTGGCCACCAAGCAGCCGGCGATGACCGCCCCGGCCATGGCGGCCCGCCTCGATGACGTGTCGAGCGACGACAAGCTCGAGGGGTTCGTCGACGAGGTGGCGCACCTGATCCGCTCCCAGGTGGCCGGCATCGTCGGCAACGTGGCGGTGGTGATCCCTGTCGTGCTGCTGCTGCAAGGGCTGGGCTGGCTCACCTTCGGAGCGCCGCTGGTGGGCGAACACGCCGCCCGCCACAGCCTCGAGACGCTGTCGCTGCGGGGCCCCACGCCGCTGTACGCGGCCTTCACCGGCGTGCTGCTGTTCCTGTCGAGCCTGATCGCCGGCTGGGCCGAGAACTGGTTCGTGCTGCACAAGCTCGACAGCGCCATCCGCTGGAACCCGCGTTTCGTCGCGGTGCTGGGCGCCTCGCGCGCCGAGCGCTGGGCCCGCTGGTGGCGCGCCAACATCTCCGGCCTCACCTCGAACATCTCGCTGGGCCTGATGCTGGGTCTCGTGCCCGCCGTGGCCGGTTTCTTCGCGCTGCCCATCGAGGTGCGCCACGTCACGCTGTCGAGCGGGCAGATCGCCGCGGCGCTGGGCACCTTCGGCGCCGGGCTGCTGTACTCGCCCGAGTTCTGGTGGTGCGTGGCGGCGATCCCGTTCACCGGCCTGCTCAACCTCACGGTGAGCTTCTTCCTGGCCTTCAAGCTGGCGATGCGTTCGCGCGGCATCCGCGTGGGCGACCGGCAGCGCATCTACGCGGCCATCCGCGCGCGGCTGGCCAGCAGGCCGCTGTCCTTCCTGCTGCCCCCGCAAACTTTGCCGGCGGCGGAAACCGCCTCATGACTCCCTTGTGTCAGCCGCGGGCGTCGTCGTCGCGCCCGGCCGAAGGCGGCTCGCCTTTCTTTCGACCCGAGAACATGGTCCACCAGACCACGAAGATGAGTATCAACAAAGCGCCCAAGGCTTCGAGCAACAGGAGCCACATGGTGGTGAAAACGATGAATGAAAAAACACGAGGCGCCCGCGGGCGCATGCTGGCGGGCATCTTAGGCGTGCTGGGCGCCGCACTGCTGGCGGGTTGCGCCAGCGCGCCGCTGCCCCCCGCCCCGCCTCCCCCGGTGACCGCGGCGCCGGCACCGCTCGACGTGCCGCCGATCGTGCGCGAGCGCTCCCGCTGGCAGGCGGTGCGCTGGGACGAGCTGCCGGGCTGGAGCAGCGATGCGGTGATCCACAGCTGGGTGGCGCTGCTGCGCAGCTGCCAGAAGCCGGCCGCCGGCTGGGAGGCCGCCTGCGCCAGCGCCAGGGAGCTGCGCGACATCGACGAAACCAAGCTGCGCGCATGGCTGCAGCAGCAGTTGCAGCCTTACCGGGTGGAAGCGCTCGACGGCAGCGCCGAGGGGCTCATCACCGGCTACTTCGAACCCCTGATCGAGGCCTCCCGCAAGCGCACCGCGCGCCACACCGTACCGCTGCACGCGCCGCCCGCCGACCTGGCGCGGCGCAAGCCCTGGTACACCCGCAGCGAGATCGAAGCGCTGCCCGCCGCCCGCAATGCCCTGCGCGGCCGCGAGATCGCCTGGGTGGCCGACCCGCTCGATGCCCTGCTGCTGCAGGTGCAGGGGTCGGGCCGGCTGCGACTGGCCGACACCCAGCAGGTGGTGCGGCTCGCCTTTGCCGGGCACAACGACCAGCCCTATCAGTCGGTGGGGCGCTGGCTGGTCGATCGCGGCGCCTTCACGCTGGAGCAGGCGTCGTGGCCGGCCATCAAGGAGTGGGCCCGCGCCAACCCGGCGCGGGTGAAGGAATTGATCCATGCCAACCCGCGCTACGTGTTCTTCCGCGAGGAGCCGCTGCCCGACCCGAGCGTCGGTCCGTTGGGCGCGCAGGGCGTGGCGCTGACGCCGGGGCGTTCGATCGCGGTGGACAAGGCGTCGGTGCCGCTGGGCACGCTGGTATGGATCTCCACCACCGAGCCGCAGCCGTGGTCGCCCACCCCGCCGCCGGCCCGGCCGCTGCAGCGGCTGATGGTCGCGCAGGACACCGGCGGCGCCATCACGGGCGCGGTGCGCGCCGACTACTTCTGGGGCTGGACCGAAGGGGCCGACGAGTACGCCGGGCGCATGAAACAGCCGCTGCGCATGTGGGCCTTGTGGCCCAGGCGCTGAGCGGCCCTGGCCGGTCCCGCGCCGGAAAGTGAGAAATATTGCCGCCCGGGTGGCCCCCCGGCTCGCGGGGTCGCCGGGCCGGAACCCCCAATTGGAGGCTAGCCGCCACCTGTAACGCGTGTGATATTCCTCAGCCTCCAGGCGTCTCCATCGAGGCGAATGGTTCACGAATTCACGAATTCATGTGCGGCGTTGCGGGCATCTGGCACCAGGATTTCCAACCGGCTGACGGCCTCGCGCTGCGCCGGATGACGCGCGCGCTCGCGCACCGCGGCCCCGACGAGGAAGGTTACTTCCAGGCGCCCGGCATCGGGCTGGGCCACCGGCGCCTGTCGATCATCGACCTGGGCAGCGGGCAGCAGCCGCTGTGCAACGAAGACGGCAGCGTGTGGGTCGCCTTCAACGGCGAGATCTTCAACTACGTCGAATTGCGCGCCGGGCTCGAGAAGCGCGGCCACGTGTTCAAGACCCGCAGCGACACCGAAACCATCGTCCACCTCTATGAGGAAAAGGGGCTGGACTTCGTCGACGAGCTGAACGGCCAGTTCGCCATCGCGCTGTGGGACGGCAAGCGCCGCCGCCTGGTGCTCGCCCGCGACCGCGTGGGCATCCGCCCGCTGTTCCACGCCACCCTGCCCGACGGCACCGTGCTGTTCGGCTCCGAGATCAAGGCCCTGCTGGCTCATGGAGGCTTGCGGGCCGAGGTCGACCCGGCCGCCATCGAGCAGATCGCCACGCTGTGGGTCACCGTGCCGCCGCGCACGCCGTTCAAGGGTGTCGAGGAACTGGCGCCGGGGCGTTTGCTGGTGCTGGAGCCGGGGCGGCGCACGCTGCACCAGTACTGGCGCCATGAGTTCCCGGCCGCGGGCGACTACGAAGACCGCCCGTTCGAGGCCTGGCAGGCCGACGTGCGCGAGCTGCTGCAAGATGCAGTGCGCCTGCAGCTGCGCTCCGACGTACCGGTGGCCACCTACCTGAGCGGCGGGCTCGACTCGTCCATCCTCACCGCGCTGGTCAAGCGCCACCACATCAACGACCTCACCACGTTCTCGGTGGGCTTTGCCGATGCGCGCTTCGACGAGCGCGACTACCAGCGGCAGATGGTGGCGCACCTGCAGACCTCCCACCGCGAGGTCGAGGTCGACGGCGCCGGCATCGGCGAGAGCTTTGCCGACGTGGTGTGGTTCGCCGAGCGGCCGATGATGCGCACCGCTCCGGCGCCGCTGCTGCGGCTGGCCCGGCTGGTGCGCGAATCGGGCGTCAAGGTGGTGCTCACCGGCGAAGGCGCTGACGAGATCTTCGGCGGGTACAACATCTTCCGCGAGGACAAGGTGCGCCGCTTCTGGGCCTGCCAGCCCGAGTCGGCGTGGCGCCCGGCGCTGCTGTCGCGCCTGTACGGCTACATCGAGCGCGACCCGAAGGCCGAGGCGTTCTGGCGGCTGTTCTTCAGGCAGGACCTCGAGAACACGGCCGACCCGTACTACTCGCACCGCCGCCGCTGGAGCAACGGCGCCCAGATGAAGCGCGTGTTCTCGCCCGACTTCCGGGCGCAGATGCCCGGCGAGGAAGCGATGTTCGCCGAGCTCGACGCCTACCTCGATCCCGGGCGCGAGCGCTGGCACCCGCTGGCGCGGGCGCAGTACCTCGAGATGACGCTGTTCATGTCGTGCTACCTGCTCAACTCGCAGGGCGACCGCATGATGATGGGCCAGTCGATCGAGGGCCGGGTGCCCTTCCTGGACCACCGGCTCATCGAGCTGGCGGCGCGCATTCCGCCGCGGCACAAGCTGCGCGGGCTCGAAGAGAAGTACATCCTCAAGCGCGCCTTCGCCGACATCCTGCCGCCCGCGATCGCGTCGCGGCCCAAGCAGCCCTACCGGGCGCCCATCGGCGCCAGCCTCGCCCGCGGCACGCTCACGAGCCGGCTGCTCGAGCGCGACGCGCTGCAGCGCAGCGGCTTCGCCAACGTGCCTGCAATCGAAAAGCTGCTGAACAAGGCGGACACGGCCGCGCCGAGCGAACGCGACGAGATGGCCCTCGCCACCGTGGCGTCGCTGCAGCTTCTCAACCACCTGTTCGTCGACAACTTCAAACTGCCCACCCAGGGAGAACCCCACCATGTTCAAGAACGAGCAACAGCTGCGCACTGACATCCGCCAGTTCGTGATCAACGAACTGCTGATGGGCGACGCCTCCGCGATGCTGGCCGACGGCGAGTCCTTCCTCGAAACCGGGACCATCGACTCCACCGGCGTGCTGGAGGTGGTGATGTTCCTGGAGCACTCGTACTCGATGAAGGTCGACGACCGCGAGCTGGTGCCCGAGAACCTCGATTCGGTCGACAACATCGTGCGGTTCGTGATGCGCAAGACGCAGCGGCTGCAGCAACCCGAACATGTTGCTTGACCGGTTCCTGCACGACACCGCACAGCGTTTCCCTCACAAGGCCGCGCTGGTGTGCGGCAGCCGGCGCGCGAGCTATGCCGAGCTGGAGCGCCACACCAATGCGCTGGCCCATGCCCTGCGTGCGCTCGGCCTGCAGCGCCAGCAACGGGTCGCGATCCACCACGACAACAGCATCGAAACGGTCGAGGCCATCTTCGCCACCCTGAAGGCCTCGGGCGTGTTCGTCACGGTGAACCCCCAGGCGAAGCCCGACAAGCTTGCGTTCCTGCTGGACGACTGCGGCGTTCGGGTGCTGATGGTCGGCGCCCGCGCCCTGGCGGCCGCCGCTCATGAGTTGACGGCCTGCCCGCAGCTGCAGCACGTGGTGGTGCTCGACCAGCAGCCCGATGCCGAAACGACCGGCCTGCTGCAGCAGGCGGGCAAGCAGGTGCACCGGCTCGATGCGCTGCGTTCCGCCTGCGCCACCACCCCGCCCGACAACCGCAACATCAGCCTGGACCTCGCGAGCCTCATCTACACCTCCGGCACCACCGGCCGGCCCAAGGGCGTGATGCTCTCCCACGCCAACATGGACGCCGTGTCGGGCTCCATCTGCGCCTACCTGCAGAGCCAGGCGAACGACGTGATCCTGTCCGCCCTGCCGCTGGCCTTCGGCTACGGGCTCTACCAGGTCCTCACCGCGTTTCGCACCGGCGCCACGGTGGTGCTCGAAAAGCAGTTCCTCTACCCCTACCAGTACATCGAGCAGCTCAAGAAGGAACAGGCCACCACCTTGCCGCTGGTGCCCACCATCAGCGCGCTGCTGCTCAACCTGAAGGAGCTCGACGCCCGCGACTTCGCGTCGGTGCGCTGCATCACCAACGCCGCGCAGGCCATGCCGGCCTCGCACGTGCGCCGCTGGCGCGAGCTGCTGCCGCAGGCACGGTTCTATTCGATGTACGGCCAGACCGAATGTGCCCGGGTGTCCTACCTGCCGCCGGAGCTGGTGGATGCCAAGCCGACCTCGGTGGGCGCGGCCATTCCCGACACGGAGGCCTGGATCGAGAACGAGCAGGGCGAAGTGCTCACCGCCCCCGGCCAGCCGGGCGAGCTGATCGTGCGCGGGCCGCATGTGATGCTGGGCTACTGGAACCGTCCCGAAGAGACCGAACGCGCGCTGCGGCCCGGGCGCTACCCGGGCGAACGGGAGCTGCGCACCGGCGACCTGTTCCAGCTCGACGCCGACGGCCACCTGCACTTCATCGCGCGCAAGGACGAGCTCATCAAGACCGCCGGCGAACGCGTCGGCCCGCGCGAGGTGGAGAGCGCCCTGTATGAAATGCAGGCCGTCAGGGAGGCAGCGGTGATCGGCGTGCCCGACGACGTGCTGGGCAGCGCGATCAAGGCCTTCGTGGCGCTGCA
>CAMLNA010000104.1 GCA_946481025.1 uncultured Rivibacter sp. | reverse complement strand
GTCGGCTTGCGGCTGAACTTGTAGGCGCCATGGCTGGTGCCGATGGCGATGGCCAATGCGTCCACACCCGTCCGTGCCACGAAGTCGGCGGCCTGGGCGGGGTCGGTGAGCAGCTGCTCGTGCGACAGCGTGCCTGCGGCGCCGACGCCGTCTTCCTCGCCGGCCTGGCCCGATTCGAGCGAACCCAGGCAGCCGAGCTCGCCCTCGACCGACACGCCCACCGCATGCGCCATCTCGACCACCTTGCGCGTCACCTCGACGTTGTAGTCGTAGCTCGCGGGCGTCTTGGCGTCTTCGAGCAGCGAGCCGTCCATCATCACGCTGGTGAAGCCGCAGCGGATGGACTGCAGGCACACCGCGGGGCTCGCGCCATGGTCCTGGTGCAGCACCAGCGGCAGCCCCGGGTACATCTCGACGGCCGCCTCGACCATCTTGCGCAGGAAGGGCTCGCCGGCATATTTGCGCGCGCCGGCCGAGGCCTGCAGGATCACCGGGCTGTCGGTCTTGTGGGCGGCCTGCATGATGGCCTGGATCTGCTCCAGGTTGTTGACGTTGAAAGCCGGCACGCCGTAGCCGTGCTCGGCGGCGTGGTCGAGCAGGCGTCGCAGGGAGATCATGGGCATGGTGGGTTCCTTGAAGTTGCGGAATACCTTCACCGCGGAGGAACACAAGTCGTCTCTGCGGTGCTCCGCGTCCTCTGCGTCTCTGCGGTGGATGAATCGGGGTTCAGAGCGAAACAGCCGCAAGAGCCTGCCCCTCGCGCTCCGCAGCAGCCGCCACGAGCCGGCGTGCACGGGCCACCACGGCCTCGACGGAAAAGCCGAAATGGCGGAACAGCTGCGCGGCTGGAGCGGACTCGCCGAAGCGGTCGAGCCCGACCACGTCGCCGTTCTCGCCCACGTACTTCCACCACAGCCCGGTGCTGCCGGCTTCGATGGCCAGGCGCGGCAGGCGGCGCGGCAGCACGCTGTCGCGCCAGTGATCGTCCTGCCGGTCGAAGGCTTCGAGGCAGGGCGCCGACACCACGCGCGCGGCAATGCCCTCGGCCGCCAGCCGCTCCGCGGCGCCGAGCGCCAGCGCGACCTCGGAGCCGGTGGCCACCAGCACCAGCCGTTCGCCGGCCGGGCGGCGCAGCACGTAGGCGCCGCGCGCGATGTCGCCCTGCCGGTCGCGCCCGCTGCCGGCGTGCGGCAGCGCCTGCCGGGTGAGCAGCAGCGCGCTGGGCCGGCGGTCGTTGCGCAGGGCCTCGCGCCAGGCGACCGCGGTCTCGGTGGCGTCGCAGGGGCGCCAGACGTCGAGCCCCGGAATGAGCCGCAGGCTGGAGGTGTGCTCCACCGGCTGGTGCGTGGGGCCGTCCTCGCCCAGGCCGATGGAGTCGTGGGTGAACACGTAGACCACCGGCAGGCCCATCAGCGCCGACAGCCGCACACCGTTGCGCGCGTAGTCCGAGAACGCGAGGAAGGTGCCGCCGTAGGGCCGCAGCCCACCGTGCAGCGCCACGCCGTTCATCACCCCCGCCATGCCGAACTCGCGCACGCCGTAGTGCACGTGGTTGCCGGTGCCGCCGCCTGTGAGCGGGCGCGAGCCCTTCCAGTCGGTGAGGTTGGAGCCGGTGAGGTCGGCCGAGCCGCCCAGCAGCTCAGGCATGGCCGGGCCCAGGCGGTCGAGCACCTGCTGCGAGGCCTTGCGGGTGGCCACGGTGGCCGCACCCTGCTCCGCCGCGCGGCAGGCTTCGGCGAGCGCGGCCTCGGCCGCGCCGCCGAGACCCGAGTCGAAGGCCTCGTGCCGGCGCAGCAGCTCGGCGGCGAGGTCGGGCCATTGCTTCGCATAGGCGTCGAAGCGGCGCAGCCAGTCGCGGCGCCGCGCCCCGCCCGGCTCCAGCGCCGACCACGCCTCGCGCAGCTCCGCCGGCACCTCGAACGGCGGCGCCTTCCAGCCCAGCACTTCGCGCACCCTGGCCACCTCGGCCTCGCCCAGCGGCGCACCGTGGGCTTCGGCGGTGCCGGCGCGTTGCGGCGAGCCGAAGCCGATGGTGGTCTTGCAGCACACCAGCACCGGCCGGTCGGAAGCGAGTGCCCGGGCCATGGCGCGGTCGAGCGCTTCGGGGTCGTGGCCGTCCACGTCGCGCAGCACCGTCCAGCCGTAGGCCTCGAAGCGGCGCGGCGTGTCGTCTGCGAACCAGCCGCGCACCTCGCCGTCGATCGAGATGCCGTTGTCGTCGTAGAACACCGCCAGCTTGTGCAGGCCCCAGGTGCCGGCCAGCGAACAGGCCTCGTGACTGATGCCTTCCATCAGGCAGCCGTCGCCCACGAAGACGTAGGTGCGGTGGTCCACCACGGTGTGGCCCGGCCGGTTGAATTCGGCCGCGAGCAGCTTCTCGGCCAGGGCCATGCCCACCGCGTTGGCCAGGCCCTGCCCCAGCGGGCCGGTGGTGGTTTCGACCCCGGGCGTGAGACCGACCTCCGGATGGCCCGGGGTGCGCGAGCCGAGCTGGCGGAAGCGCTTCAGCTCGTCCAAAGGCAGGTCGTAGCCGGTGAGGTGCAGCAGCGCATACAGCAGCATCGAGCCGTGTCCGTTGGACAGCACGAAGCGGTCGCGGTCGATCCACCGCGGCTCGGCGGGGTCGTGCTTCAGGTGGTGGCGCCACAGCATCTCGGCGATGTCGGCCATGCCCATCGGCATGCCCGGGTGGCCGGAGTTGGCTGCCTGCACCGCGTCCATCGCGAGGAAGCGCAGGGCGTTGGCGCATTGGCGGCGGAAATCGCGCGGGGCGACGGTCGTCGAAGGAGTGATCGTCATGGCCTGTCCCTGCCGTCTTGGCTGGTTGCTCAATGTCTCGATGGCTCGTCAAGCCACCATGGCCTTGCGGCGCCGCTCCACCAGCCGCAGGATCATCGGCGTGAAGATCAGCTGCATGGCGAGTTCCATCTTTCCGCCCGGCACCACCAGCGTGTTGGCCCGCGACATCCACGAGTCGTGCAGCATGGACAGCAGGTAGGGGAAGTCGATGCCGCGCGGGTTGGCGAAGCGGATCACCACCAGGCTCTCGTCGGCGGTGGGGATGGTGCGCGCCACGAAGGGGTCGGAGGTGTCGACCACCGGCACGCGCTGGAAGTTGATGTGCGTGCGCGTGAACTGCGGGCAGATGAACTCCACGTATTCGTGCATGCGCCGCAGGATCACGTCGGTCACGGCCTCGGTGGAATAGCCGCGGGTGGCCTTGTCCCGATGGATCTTCTGGATCCATTCCAGGTTGATGACCGGCACCACGCCTATGAGCAGGTCGGGGTAGCGCGACACGTCGTGCCTGTCGGTCTTCACGCCGCCGTGCAGGCCCTCGTAGAACAGCAGCTCCGATTCGGGCAGCGGCGCCCACTCGGTGAAGGTGCCCGGCGGCTGCTCGAAGGGCGCCGCCTCCAGCTCGTCGTGCAGGTACTTGCGCGCGCGGCCGGTGCCGGTCTCGGAGTACTGGCGGAACAGGTCCTCGAGCTCGGCGAAGAGGTTCGCATCGGTGCCGAAATGGCTGAAGTGCGTCTTGCCGTTCCTTTCGGCCTCGGCCATGGCCACCTTCATGGCCTGGCGGTCGTAGCGATGGAAGCTGTCGCCTTCGATGATCGCCGCGCTCACGGCCTCGCGGCGGAAGATGTTCTCGAAGGTGCGCGTCACCGAGGTGGTGCCGGCGCCCGAGGAGCCGGTGATGGCAATGATGGGGTGCTTGATGGACATGGCATTCCTTCACACCGCCGCGAAGAGGCCGCGCTGGCCGAACAGGGGCGAGTGGTAGCTGTCGTCGATGAGCTGCTCCTCGTGGTACTGCTCGATGCGCTCGACCTCTTCGGCCGAACCGAACACGAAGCCGATGCGCTGGTGCAGGCCTTCGGGCTGCACCTCCATCAGCCGGTGGCGCCCGGTGCTCGCCAGGCCTCCCGCCTGTTCCACCAGGAAGGAGATCGGGTTGGCTTCGTACAGCAGGCGCAGGCGGCCCGGGCGCAAGGGGTCCTTGTTGTCGCGCGGGTACAGGAACACCCCGCCGCGCATCAGGATGCGGTGCGTCTCGGCCACCAGCGAGGCGATCCAGCGCATGTTGAAGTCGGCGTCGCGCGGGCCGCTGCGGCCGGCGGTGCATTCGTCGACGTAGCGCTTGACCGCCGGCTCCCAGAACCGGCTGTTGGACGCGTTGATGGCGAACTCGCGGGTCTGCCGCGGCACCTGCAGGTTCGGGTGGCTCAGCATCCATTCGCCCAGGTGCGGGTCGAGCGTGAAGGCATGCGTGCCGGTGCCGAAGGTGAGCACCAGCATGGTCGAGGGTCCGTAGATCGCGTAGCCGGCGCAGACCTGCTCGGTACCGGGCTGCAGGAAGTCCGCGGGCTGCGGGTCGGCCCCCGGCGTGCGTGCGCGCAGCACCGAGAAGATGCTGCCCACCGACACGTTGACGTCGATGTTGGACGAGCCGTCCAGCGGGTCGAACAGCAGCAGGTACTTGCCTCGCGGGTGCTGCGCGGGCAGCTGGTAAGGCGCCTCCATCTCCTCCGACACGAGGCCGGCGACGTTGCCGCCCCATTCGGTGCTGCGCACGAAGATCTCGTTGGCCAGGACGTCGAGCGCCTTCTGCTCCTCGCCCTGCACGTTGGCCCCGGTGCCGGCATTGCCCAGCACGCCGGCCAGCGCGCCGAAGGCAACCTTGCCGGCGATGGACTTGCAGGCCACCGACACGTCGGTGATCAGCGCATTGAGGTCACCGGTGGAGTGCGGGTGGCGGCGCCGTTCCTCGATGAGGAACTGCGTCAGCGTGGTTCGACCTCCGATCAGCATGGCGTTCTCCAAATAGCGTTGACAGGCCCTAGAAATTCGTCGTCGCGCAGGCGTCGAGCAGCGCGCAGCCGAGCAATTGGTGCGGGGTGCGCACCCGCCACGGCGGCGGCGCCAGGCCGTCGTCCTGCACGGCTGCATGGGCGTAGCCCCACTCCACCAGCGCCGCGCCGCAGCCGGCCGCCCGCGCGGCGCGCACGTCGGCCGGGCCGTCGCCCACCATCAGCAGGCGCGCGGGCGCCATGCCCAGCCGGCGGGCGGCGGCCAGCAGCAGGTGCGGCGCGGGCTTGCGATGCTCGGGGGCATCGGCGCCGAACACGGCGCACACGTGCGGCAGCAGGCGCGCGGCGGCCAGCACCGCCTGCGCCAGCACGGTCGGCTTGTTGGTGACCACCACCAGCGGCATCACCCGCGCGAGCTGCGTGACCACGTGCTCGATGCCGTCGAACACCGCGCCGCGGGCCAGGGGTGCCTGCAGGGTGGCGACGTCGAAGCCCGCACGCAGTTGCGAGCGCAGCTCGGCCGAGGCGTCGCCCATCCCCTGCGCGACGAGCGCATGGCCGATCAGAACGTCGGGGCCGTCGCCGATCCATCGGCGCACCTCGGCCAGCGAGAAGCTGCGCAACCCCGCTTCGCGCAGCGCCGTGCCCAGGGCGAAGGCGATGTCGGGCGCGCTGTCGATCAGCGTGCCGTCGAGGTCGAAGGCGATCGCGTCGTACTCGTTGAGCGTGCCCATCACCATGCTCCCTGGTAGAGCGCCCGCACCGCGCTGTGCGGGCGCGGCGGGCAGCGCAGCGCCTGCAGCTCGGCGAGGGTGAGCCACGCGGCGTGCCGCAGCCGGCCGCCCGGTTCGCCCGGCAGCTCGCGGCCCGGGTTGCCCAGGTGCGGCAGCAGCAAGGCGGCTTCGGAAAAGTCGCCGCCTTCGGTCCAGAAGGTGGGCGTCAGCACCGTCCACAGGCCGGCAGCCACCGCCGCGCGCAGGCCGTTGACCGAGTCCTCGAAGGCCACCGCTTCCTCGGGCGCGAGGCCCAGGGTGCGGAGCACCAGCTGGTAGATGTCGGGCGCGGGCTTCTTGGCAGCCACGAGGTCGCCGCAGGCGATGACGTCGAAGAGGTCGGGCGCCCGGGGGCCCAGCGTGGCTTCGAGCAGCGCCACCGCATTGGCCGCGGTGGTGGTGCTGGCGATCGCGAGCTGGCAGCCGGCCTCGCGCGCTTCGGCGATGAGGCGGGCCACGCCCTCGCGCAGCTGCAGGCTGCCCGCGGCCACCACGCTGCCGTACAGGCGCGTCTTGTCGGCATGGATCTCGGCGATGCGCGCATGCAGCGCGCGGCGCTGCGCGGGTGTCACGTCGGGCAGGCTTTCGACGTGGCGCGCGATGCGCTCCTTGCCGCCGGTGGTGGTGAGCAGCTCGCGGTAGGTCTCGCGGCTCCACGCCCAGTCGAGCCCGGCACGCTGGAAGGCGGTGTTGAAGGCGCGGCGGTGCAGCTCCTCGGTGTCGGCCATCGTGCCGTCGATGTCGAAGATGAGGGCCCGGAGGGTGGTCATGCGGCATTCCTCCTGTCGTCTTCGAGGGGGCGGGCGCCGAGGAACACCCGGCTGGCGAGCACGTCTTCGGCCTGGAGCAGGCACAGCTGTTCGCGGCTGAGTTCCTCGTCGGCCTTGAACAGCCGCGTCGCGTGGCGCAGGCGCATGCGGTCGATCGCATTGCGGATGGAACGCGCATTGGCGAAATGCGGCTGGCCGCGGCGCAGCCGCACGTAGCGCGCGAAAGCCGCTTCGGCGGCGGCATCGAAGCGGTAGTTGAGCCGCGCGAGCATGAGCTGCGCGATCTGCAGCAGCTCGGCCTCGTCGTAGTCGGGAAAGTCGATGTGGTGGGCGATGCGCGACGCCATCCCCGGGTTGCTGCCGAAGAAGGTGTCCATGCGGTCCTTGTAGCCGGCGAGGATCACGACCAGGTCGTCGCGGTGGTTCTCCATCACCTGCAGCAGGATCTCGATGGCCTCCTGGCCGTAGTCGCGCTCGTTCTCGGGACGGTAGAGGTAGTAGGCCTCGTCGATGAACAGCACGCCGCCCATGGCCTTCTTGATGACCTCCTTGGTCTTGGGCGCGGTGTGGCCGATGAACTGGCCGACCAGGTCGTCGCGCGTGACGGCCACGAGGTGGCCTCGGCGCACATAGCCCAGCTGCCTGAGCACCTCGGCCATGCGCAGGGCCACCGTGGTCTTGCCGGTGCCGGGGTTGCCGGTGAAGCACATGTGCAGCGAAGGCGGCTGCGACTGCAGGCCCTGGCGAGCGCGCAGCTTGTCGATGAGCAGCAGCGCGGCGATGTCGCGGATGCGGCCCTTCACCGGCGCCAGCCCCACCAGATCGGCGTCGAGCTGTTCGAGCACGGCCTTCACCCCCGTGCTTTCGAACAGCGCGCGCGGGGTGGCGGCTTCATCCACGGTGGCCGCGCTTCTTTCCAGCGTCGTGGGCTCCATGGGCACCTCAATACCTTGCGCCTTCCGGCTGCCGTGCGACCGCATAGCTCTCGACGGCGTAGCTCACCTTGCGGCCCGGCCCTTCGGTGCGCACCAGGCGGAAGCCCGGCTCCTCGGCGGGCCGGTTCACGATGAACGAGAGCACCACCGACTCGACGCCATGGGTCGAGTCGAAGGCGGTGACGCGGATGTAGTGGCTCGGAAAGGTGTTGCGGCAGTTCTTGATCTCGAGCAGCACGCCGGCGGCGTCCTGCAGGTCGAACATCGGCATGCCGAACATGTCCCAGTACGTGTTGCGCGGGTGCGGGTCGTCGGTGTATTCGACGCCGACCGCCCAGCCCTTGCCCAGGCAGTACTCGATCTGCCTGAGGACCTGCTCGTCGGTGAGCTCGGGCAGGAACGAAAAGGTACCTTGCGTGATGCGCATGATGCGGCTCTCCTGTGCGTGCGGGCTTCAGGCCACCGTGGCGGTGGGCAGGTAGTCCGACGTGTCGGTGGACGTGTAGTCGAAGGTGATGTCGCCCCAGGTATCGAGCGCGGCCTTGAGCGGCGTGCACCAGCGGGCGGCGTCGCGCAGGATCTGCGGGCCTTCCTCGCGGATGTCGCGGCCTTCGTTGCGCGCCAGCACCATGGCCTCGAGGGCCACGCGGTTGGCGGTGGCGCCGGCCTGGATGCCCTGCGGGTGCCCGATCGTGCCGCCGCCGAACTGCAGCACCACGTCGTCGCCGAAGAGGTCGATCAGCTGGTGCATCTGCCCGGCATGGATGCCGCCCGAGGCCACCGGCATGACCTTCTTGAGCGCCGCCCAGTCCTGGTCGAAGTGGATGCCGCGCGGCAGGTCCTGGTGGTTGTAGGCCTCGCGGCACACGTTGTAGAAGCCCTGCACCGTGGCCGGGTCGCCTTCGAGCTTGCCGACCGCCGTGCCGGCATGGATGTGGTCGACCCCTGCCAGGCGCATCCACTTGGCGATGACGCGGAAGCTCACGCCGTGGTTCTTCTGGCGGGTGTAGGTGCTGTGGCCGGCGCGGTGCAGGTGCAGGATCATGTCGTTCTTGCGCGCCCAGTTCGACATGCTCTGGATGGCCGTGTAGCCGATCACCAGGTCGATCATCACGATCACGCTGCCCAGCTCCTTGGCGAACTCGGCGCGCTCGTACATGTCCTCCATCGTGGCCGCGGTCACGTTCAGGTAGCTGCCCTTCACCTCGCCGGTCGCGGCACTGGCCTTGTTGACCGCGTCCATCACGTAGAGAAAGCGGTCGCGCCAGTGCATGAAGGGCTGCGAGTTGATGTTCTCGTCGTCCTTCATGAAATCGAGCCCGCCCTTCAGGCCCTCGTAGATCACCCGGCCGTAGTTGCGGCCCGACAGGCCGAGCTTGGGCTTGGTGGTGGCACCCAGCAGCGGGCGGCCGAACTTGTCGAGCCGCTCGCGTTCGACCACCAGTCCGGTGGGCGGGCCCTTGAAGGTCTTGACGTAGGCCACCGGGATGCGCATGTCCTCCAGGCGCAGCGCCTTCAGCGGCTTGAAGCCGAACACGTTGCCGATGACGCTGGCGGTGAGGTTGGCGATGGAGCCTTCCTCGAACAGGCTCAGGTCGTAGGCCACCCATGCGAAGTACTGGCCGGGCGTGCCGGGCACGGGCTCGACGCGGTAGGCCTTGGCGCGGTACATGTCGCAGGCGGTGAGGCGGTCGGTCCACACCACGGTCCAGGTGGCGGTGGACGATTCGCCGGCGACCGCGGCGGCCGCCTCGACGGGATCGACGCCCTCCTGCGGCGTGATGCGGAACAGCGCGAGCACGTCGGTGTCCTTCGGCTCGTAGTCGGCGTCCCAGTAGCCCATCTGCGCGTACTTCAGCACACCGGCGGAGTAGCGCTTCTTCGCATCGACGATCTGCTTCAACTCGTTCATCTCACCCACGGCAGGCTCCTATCGGTAGTGGCTCGCGTTGCTGATGAGCCCAATGTAGGGAGATGAAGTGATTTGGAAAAATTAAATGTTCTTGCAGTTCTATTTGTCCCGGCTTATATCTTCGTCATGAACACCATGAGCCATGCCGCGCCGGCGCTGTCTTCACTCAAGCACGCCACCTTTCGACAGCTCACCGCGTTGAACGCGGTGGCCCGGCTGGGCAGCGTGTCGCGCGCGGCCGAAGAAATGCACCTGACGCAACCAGCCGTATCGATCCAGATCGCCGCGCTGGAAGAAGCCGCCGGCACGCCGCTGCTGCAGCGCACCGGCCGGGGCATCCGCCTCACCGAGGCGGGCGAGCTGCTGGCAGGCTATGCACATCGCATCCTCGACCTGTGGCGCGAGGCCGGCGAGGAGATGGCCGCGCACCGCGGCGAGTTCGCAGGCACCCTGCGGGTGGCCGCGGTCACCACGGCCGAGTACCTGCTGCCGCCCATGCTGGTGGCCTTCGCCGGCGAGTACCCGAAGGTGCAGGTGAAGCTGCAGGTCGGCAACCGCGACCAGATCGTGCGCATGCTGGCCGGCCAGGAGATCGACCTCGCCATCATGGGCCGGCCCCCGGCCGAGCTGAAGACCGTGTCCATGCCTTTCGCCAAGCACCCGATGGCCTTCCTTGCCGCCCCCGGCCACCCGTTGATGGGCCGCAGGCGCACCGAGCTTTCCCGCGTGGCCGAGACCGCGCTGCTGGTGCGCGAGCGCGGCTCGGGCACGCGCACCACGGTCGAGCGGCTGTTCAAGGACGCGGGGCTGCGGCTGCGCATCGGCTCCGAGATGTCGAGCAACGAAGCCATCAAGCACATGTGCGCCGCGGGGCTGGGCGTGGCCTTCCTGTCGCTGCACACCTGCGTGCTCGAACTCGAGGCGGGGCTGCTGGCGGTGCTGCCGATGCCCGGCAATCCGATCCAGCGCGACTGGTACGTGATGCACCTCGCCTCGCGGCAGCTGCCGCAGGTGGCCCAGGCCTTCGAGACCTTCCTGTACGAGCGCGGGCAGCAGCTCGTGACGCAGCAGCTCGAGGTCAGCCACCGGGCCGCCGGCGGCGGCGGGCGTTCCCGCAGTGCAGCACCGGCGCGCCGCGGCGGCACTGTGTCACGCTGACGCAGTGGCCGGCAGGCTGCGCGGGGCACTGTTCCATATTGACCGTCCGCGCGAGGGTCTGCACTAAGTGGTGGCGGCAGGACCGCCCCCCTACAACCTCATCCGGGAACTCTTCGAGCACGCCGAGGTGGAGCCCGCTCACATTCATCACAGGAATGCACAGGAGACGAAGATGAGGTTTTCAATGCGATCGACTGCGAGCCTCCAGTGCTCGCTCGGAGCCCTTGCGCTGGCGCTGCCCGCGCTTTCGCTCGCCAATGCCGACGTGGAGAAGCTCACCGGCAACCCGAAGAACTGGGCCATGCAGGCGGGCGACATGTACAACCAGCGCTACAGCAAGCTCAACCAGATCAACAAGGGCAACGTCGGCAAGATGCAGGTGGCGTGGACCTTCTCGACCGGCGTGCTGCGCGGTCATGAAGGCTCGCCGCTGGTGATCGACGGCACCATGTACATCCACTCGCCGTTCCCGAACAAGGTGTTCGCGGTCGACCTGGACACCCAGAAGATCAAGTGGAAGTACGAACCCAAGCAGGACGCCGCGGTGATCGCGCAGATGTGCTGCGACACGGTGAACCGCGGCCTCGCCTACGCCGAGGGCAAGATCTTCCTGCAGCAGGCCGACAGCATGCTCGTGGCGCTCGATGCCAAGAGCGGCAAGACGGTGTGGACGGTGAAGAACGGCGACCCGAAGGTGGGCGCGGTGAACACCAACGCACCGCACGTCTTCAAGGACAAGGTGATCACCGGCATCAGCGGCGGCGAATGGGGCGTGCGCGGCTACCTGGCCGCCTACGACATCAACAACGGCAAGCTGGTCTGGAAGGCCTACAGCACCGGCCCGGATGCCGAGATGCTGATGGACCCGGACAAGACCATGACCTGGGCGGACGGGGGCCTGAAGCCGGTGGGCAAGGACTCGTCGCTCAAGACCTGGCAGGGCGACCAGTGGAAGACCGGCGGCGGCACGACCTGGGGCTGGTACAGCTACGACAAGGCGGCCAACCTGCTCTATTACGGCACGGGCAACCCCTCCACCTGGAACCCGGCGCAGCGCCCCGGCGACAACAAGTGGTCGATGACCATCTTCGCGCGTGACGTCGATACCGGCATGGCGAAGTGGGCGTACCAGATGACGCCCTACGACGAGTGGGACTTCGACGGGATCAACGAGATGATCCTGGCGGACATCAACGTCAAGGGCAAGCCGACCAAGGCGCTGGTGCACTTCGACCGCAACGGCTTCGGCTACACCATGGACCGCATCACCGGCGCGCTGCTGGTGGCCGAGAAGTTCGACCCGGTGGTGAACTGGGCCACCCACGTCGACATGAAGACGGGGCGTCCGCAGGTGGTGGCGAAGTACTCGACCGCGAAGAACGGGCCTGACGTCAACACCAAGGGCATCTGCCCCGCGGCGCTCGGCACGAAGGACCAGCAGCCGGCTTCCTTCGACCCGAACACGAAGCTCTTCTACGTGCCCACCAACCACGTGTGCATGGACTACGAGCCGTTCAAGGTCGAGTACACGGCCGGCCAGCCGTACGTGGGCGCCACGCTGGCGATGTATCCCGCCCCCGGCAGCCACGGCGGCATGGGCAACTACATCACCTGGGACGCAGGCACCGGCAAGATCGTGCAGAGCAAGCCCGAGAAGTTCTCGGTGTGGAGCGGCGCCCTCAACACCGCGGGCGGCATCTCGTGCTACGGCACGCTCGAGGGCTACCTCAAGTGCGTGGACGCGAAGGACATCTCCAAGGAGCTGTTCAAGTTCAAGACACCCTCGGGGATCATCGGCAACGTGTTCACCTACGAGCACAAGGGCAAGCAGTACATCGGCGTGTACTCGGGCATCGGCGGCTGGGCCGGCATCGGCATGGCGGCAGGCCTCGAGAAGGACAACGACGGCCTCGGCGCCGTGGGCGGCTACCGCGAGTTGTCCCAGTACACCGAGCTCGGCGGCTCGCTGACCGTGTTCGCCCTGCCCAACTGACCGCTGATCGAAGCACTTGCATCGAAGCACCTGCAGCAGGGCAACCCGCTGCAGGTGGCGCACACCAGCCACCTGCAGCGGCCCCTGATGCCTGATGCACACGCCCCCCTCACAGCCCCCGGACCTGGAGTGATAGACCGATGAAGTACCGAACCGCCGCTCTTGCCGTGTTGTCGCTGGCCGCCTGCCTGGCAGGCGCCGCAAGCAGGGCGGACAACAAGCTCTACACCGTCGTCGACGGCAACAAGGTCGACGCGAACACCATGAAAGGCTTCCGCGCCTGGCGCTCGGGCGCCTGCGACCGCTGCCACGGCCCCAACCAGGAAGGCATGGTGGGCCCCTCGCTCATCGCCAGCCTCAAGACCATGACCAAGGAAGACTTCGTGAAGACCATCAAGGACGGCCGCCTCGAAAAGGGCATGCCTTCCTTCGGCACGAATGCCACCGTGATGGACAGCGTGGAGCCGCTGTACGCGTACCTGAAGGGCCGCTCCGACGGCGCCATCACCTCGGCCAAGGTGCAGGAGATCTCGAAGTGAAGACCCGGCTGCGGCGCCTCGCGCTCGCGATGTCCGCCTCGCTGGCGCTCGCCGCCGCGACTGCGGCGGCGGCCGACGACCTGCCGGCGCGCAAGGCCTTCCGCGTCTGCCAGGACCCGAACAACCTGCCGTTCTCGAGCGTGAAGGGCGAGGGCTACGAGAACCGCATCGCCGAGCTGTTTGCCCGCGAGCTGAAGCTGCCGGTGCAGTACTACTCGTTTCCGCAGCGCCTCGCGTTCATCCGCAACACGCTGCGCTACAAGCTGCCCGGGCAGGACTACCCCTGCGACGTGGTGATGGGCGTGCCCTCGGGATTCGACCAGGTGTCGGTCACCAAGCCCTATTACCGCTCCACCTATGCGCTCGTGTATGCGCGCGGGCGCGGCCTCGACGGCGTGAAGACCGCCGAGGAGTTTCTCAAGGTCGATCCGCAGCGCCTGGCCGCCGTGCGGATCGGCATCTATGACCGCTCGCCCGCCTCGCAGTGGCTGCACAAGCACGGCCTGGTCGACCGCGGCGTGCCCTACCTCACGATGAGCCCGGACCCGGAGCAATACCCGGGCGAGATCATCGAGCGCGACCTCGTCGGCGGCCGCATCGACGCGGCCATCGTGTGGGGCCCCATCGCCGGCTTCTACGCCAAGCGCGTGCGCACGCCGGAGCTGGTGGTGGTGCCGCTGCCTTCGGAGCCCGGCGTGCGCTTCGACTACACCATGGCCATGGGCGTGCGCTACGGCGAACGCGAATGGAAGCAGCAGATCGAGTCGCTGATCGACAGGAACCGTGCCGAGATCGACGCCATCCTGCGCGAGTACGGCGTGCCGCTGCTGGAACTGCCTCCCGAGCAGGGAGCGGCTGCGGGCAAACCGTGAGGCACCCGTGGGCCGGACCGAGCCGCATCAAGAACCGCCGACACCTCCGGTGCCGCAACCGCAAGGCACGGCCGCCGCGCCCGCGGCACCGCTGATGATGCGCGGCATGACCGGCTCGACGCTGCTGGCGGCCTGCCTGCTCAGCGCCAGCTCGGCCCATGCCGAGCTCGACCGCAAGGTGGTCTCGCGACTGGGGCGCAGCGTGTTGCGGGTGGAGGCCACCGACGGCTCCGGCCGCGTGCAGATCGGCTCGGGGGTCATCGTGGCCGGCGAGCAGGTGGTGACCAACTGCCACGTCACCCGCAACGCACGTTCGGTGACGGTGATCCAGGGCAGCGTGCGCAGCGCGGCGCAGCCGCTTTCGGTGGATGCCGAGCGCGACGTGTGCGTGCTGCGCGTGCCGGGGCTGATGCAGCCGGTGGCGGTGCCCATCGGCCGCTCGAGCGGCCTGCGCCAGGGACAGGAACTGCTCGCGCTGGGCTACACCGGCGGGGCCAGCCTGCAGATCAGCGGCGGGAGCGTGGTGGCCCTGCACCGCTGGGCCGGCAGCCACGTCATCCAGTGCAGCAACGGTTTCACTTCGGGGGCCAGCGGCGGCGGGCTGTTCGACAGCAACGGCGCGCTGGTGGGCATCCTCACCTTCCGGCTGCGCGGCGGCAAGGCGCACTACTACGCCGCCCCGGCCGACTGGCTGCTCGATGCAGCCACCGGCGAGCTGCGCTTCATGCCGTCGGTGCGCCCGGCCACGCAGGCCTTCTGGGAGGGGGCCGAAGCCGCCCGGCCGATGTTCCTGCAGGCTGCCGCGCTCGAGCAGGCCGGCGACTGGACTGCGCTGGAGGCACTGGCTGCCCGCTGGGGCAGCGACAACGTCGATGACCCGGAGCCCTTCTACATGCAGGCCGTCGCCGCCGAAGGGCTCGACCATCACGAGACGGCCATCGAGGCCTGGCAGCGCAGCCTGCAAATCGACCCCGACTACAGCCGCAGCTGGGCGCGCCTGGCGAGGCTCTACCACCGCATGGGCCGCGAACGCGAGACGCAGCACGCCATCACCGAGCTGATGGTGCGCGACCCCGGGCTCGCGCTGGAGGTGTCGGCCGAGCTCAAGGCCGGCCAGCCGGACGGACCGAAGGACGGAGCACGATGATGACGCCCAAGAAGCTGCTGCCGCTCGTCGTGCTGGGCCTCGCGCACGCCGGCACTCCCGCCGGCGCGGCGACGCCCGTGTCCCAGGCGGAGCAGATGCTGTTCGTCGACCGGCACCTGGGCAGCGTGAAGCCGCCCAGCACACTGCGCTACGACTTCCGCCAGGCCGGCGCGGCCGCCCCCCAGGACAAGGAGGCGCGCGACCAGGTCGTGCTGCAGCTCGACGCGGGCGCCGGCGGACTGTGCTGCCGCGCGCTGACCCGATTTGCCGGCGGGCGGGACCGGCCGCCGCTGGAGATCGCCGACGCTCGCTCGAACCCGGTGCTCATGTACTTCCTCGAGCACGACGTGCGCGAGATGCAGCGCCTCACCAGGGGCCAGCCGAACTATTTCCGCAAGCGCATCCGCACGGCGCTGGCGGACGACGCGAAGGTGACCCAGGTGACGGTGCGCTACCGCGGCCGCGACGTGCCGGCGCACGAAGTGAGCATCGCGCCCTACGCAAACGACCCGACCCGGGCGCGCTATGAACGCTATGCCGAGAAGCGCTACGCCTTCGTGCTGGCCGAAGGCCTGCCCGGCGGCTTGGCGCAGATCCGGACCTGGGTGCCCGCAGCGCAACCCGGCGAAGCGCCGGTGCTGCAGGAGACGCTGACATTGCAGGAGGTGACACCACCATGAACACACGCCTTGCCCGCGCGGCGCGATCACCATGGTGCGCCGCGCTGCTGCTCGCCTGCGCCCCGGCCGCCGCGGCACCGGCCAAAGGCCACGACTACCCGACGGTCGAGCGGGTGCTCTACGTCGAGGAATGCATGCGGCAGCATCCGGGGCCCCACTTCGAGATGCTGAGCAAATGCTCCTGCGCGCTCGACCGCATCGCCCGGGAAGTGCCGCTGGACAGCTTCGTCGAGATGAACACGGCGAGCAACGCCAACAGCATCGGCGGCGAACGCGGCAACACCATACGCGACACCGAGCAGCTGCAGAAGGACATCCGCCGCTACCGGCAGCTGCAGGCCGCGGCCAAGAAG
>CAMLNA010000103.1 GCA_946481025.1 uncultured Rivibacter sp. | reverse complement strand
GATGCGCGACTGCATGCGCGAGCTGCGCGAGGCCCATGGCGGCGCGCTGCTCCACAGCGTGCTGGAGGCTGCCGCGGGCAAGCCGCTGATGGGCGTGTGCGTGGGCATGCAGATGCTGCTCGACCACAGCGAGGAGCAGGACACCCCCGGCCTGGGCCTCATCCCCGGCGTGGTGAAGCGTTTCCGCCTCGAAGGGCAGCTGCAGCCCGACGGCAGCCGCTACAAGGTCCCGCAGATGGGCTGGAACCGCGTGTCCCAGCCGCGGGCCCACCCGGTGTGGGCCGGCGTGCCCGACAACAGCTGGTTCTATTTCGTGCACAGCTACTACGCACATCCGTCGGATGCGGCCCACAGCGCGGGTGAAACCGAATACGGCGCCCGCTTTACCTGTGCCGTGGCCCGCGATAATATTTTTGCCACCCAGTTCCACCCCGAGAAAAGTGCTGCGCACGGCCTTGCCCTGTACCGCAACTTCCTGACCTGGAAGCCCTGAGCCCTTTTCTCGGACTCCTCCTCCTTTCTTCGCCACTGCGCTTCAACAGCCATGCTGCTGATCCCCGCGATTGACCTGAAAGATGGTCAGTGCGTTCGCCTGAAACAGGGCGACATGAACGACTCCACCACTTTCGGCGAAGACCCGGCCGCCATGGCGCGCCGCTGGCTCGAGGCCGGCGCGAGACGCCTGCACCTGGTGGACCTGAACGGCGCGTTCGCCGGCAAGCCGGTCAACGAGGCCGCCATCAAGGCCATCATTGCCGAGGTGGGCGACGAGATCCCGGTGCAGCTGGGCGGCGGCATCCGCGACCTCGACACCATCGAGCGCTACCTCGACGACGGCCTGTCCTACGTGATCATCGGCACGGCCGCGGTCAAGAACCCGGGCTTCCTGCGCGATGCCTGCACCGCCTTCGGGGGGCACATCATCGTGGGGCTCGACGCCAAGGACGGCAAGGTCGCCACCGACGGCTGGAGCAAGCTCACCGGCCACGAGGTGATCGACCTTGCGAAGAAGTTCGAGGACTACGGCATCGAAGGCGTGATCTACACCGACATCGGCCGCGACGGCATGCTGACCGGCATCAACGTCGAAGCCACCGTGAAGCTCGCGCAGGCCCTGTCGATCCCGGTCATCGCCTCGGGCGGCCTCGCCGGCATCATCGACATCGAGAAGCTCTGCGCCGTCGAGGACGACGGCGTCGAGGGCGTGATCTGCGGTCGCTCCATCTACACCGGCGCGCTCGACTTCGTGGCCGCGCAGAAACGGGCCGACGAGCTCAACGGCGGCGAGGCCTGATGCTGGCCAAGCGCATCATTCCCTGCCTCGACGTGACCGGCGGCCGCGTCGTCAAGGGCGTCAACTTCGTCGAGTTGCGCGACGCCGGCGACCCGGTGGAGATCGCCGCGCGCTACAACGAGCAGGGTGCCGACGAACTCACCTTCCTCGACATCACCGCCACCAGCGACGACCGCGACCTGATCCTGCCGATCATCGAGGCGGTGGCGTCCGAGGTGTTCATTCCGCTTACCGTGGGCGGCGGCGTGCGCACCGTGGCCGACGTCCGCCGCCTGCTCAACGCGGGTGCCGACAAGGTGAGCTTCAACTCGGCAGCGGTGGCCAACCCGCAGGTCATCCGCGACGCGTCCGACAAGTACGGCTCGCAATGCATCGTGGTGGCCATCGACGCGAAGGCTCGCCCCGACGGTACCGGCTGGGACGTCTACACCCATGGCGGGCGCAAGAACACCGGGCTCGATGCGGTGGCCTGGGCAAGGCAGATGGTCGACCACGGCGCCGGCGAGATCCTGCTCACCAGCATGGACCGCGACGGCACCAAGATCGGCTTCAACCTGGAACTCACCCGTGCGGTGAGCGATGCGGTGGACGTGCCGGTCATCGCGTCCGGCGGTGTCGGCAATCTCGAGCACCTGGCCGAAGGCATCCAGATCGGGCATGCCGATGCGGTGCTGGCGGCCAGCATCTTCCATTACGGCGAATACACCGTCGCGCAGGCCAAGGCCCTGATGGCGTCGCGCGGCATCCCGGTGCGGCAGTAAGAGCGTGCCTGCGGCAAGACCTGCAGTGCCCTCGCCGCCCCTCATCACACCACGAGCCCTGAACCGCGCCACGCTGGCGCGGCAGATGCTGCTGCAGCGCGCGCCCCTGCCGCTGGTGGCCGCCGTCGAACATCACATCGGCCTGCAGGGGCAGGTGGCCAACGCGCCGTATCTCGCCCTGTGGGCCCGTATCGAAGATTTCCGTTTCGACGAGCTCACCCGGCTGATCGAAACCCGCAAGCTGGTGCGCGCCGCCACGCTGCGCGGCACCTTGCACCTCATGAGCGCCCGCGACCTGCTCGCCTGGCGCAGCAGCTTCACCGAGATGATGCGGCGCGCACTGCAGGCCAGCCACGGCAAGGGCCTGCAGGGGCTCGACCTCGACGAAGTGTGTGCTGCGACGCTGGAGGTGCTGGCCGGGCAGCCGCTCACCTATGCCGAAATCGGCCGGCGCCTGCGCGAGCGCTGGCCACGGCACGAGGCCGGCCACCTGTCGCAGGTGGCGCGTTGCCTCGATGCGCTGGTGCAGGTGCCGCCCGCCGGTACCTGGGGCTGGACCCGCCCCGCGCCCATGACCCCGGCCACCCGCTGGCTCGGCAAGCCACTCAAGCCGGCGGCGCGACCCGACAAGCTGCTGCTGCGCTACCTCGCGGCCTTCGGCCCGGCCAGCCTGCAGGACATGGCCACCTGGAGCGGCCTGGGTGGCTTGCGCGAAGCGATCGAGCGGCTGCGCCCGAAGCTCCTGGCGTGGCAGGACGATCGCGGCCGCGAACTGTTCGACCTGCCCGACGCGCCCCGCCCCGATCCGGACACGCCGGCGCCCGCACGGCTGCTGGCCCCCTTCGACAACCTGGTGCTTTCCCACGAAGACCGCCGACGCGTGGTGGCCGACGCGCACCGCCCGCTCATCGCCACCGTGAACGGCCTGTTCGCGCCCACCTTCCTGGTGGACGGCATGGTGAGCGGCGTGTGGAAGCTGGAGCCGACGGGCGTGGTCCTCGAGCCCTTCGTGCGGCTGGGCAAGGCGGTGCGCGAGGAACTCGAGGCCGAGGCCGCTAGGCTGCTGTCGGCACTGCCCGCGGCGCAGGGCCGACAGCAGGTGCGCTTCGCGGCTCGGAAGCGCCCATGAAGGGCGCCTGAACCGGCCCGGCTCAGGCCGGGTTGTCGATGTCGATGAATTCGTGCTCGAGCTCGAACCGCTCGGCCACGTGCGCCGCCACCGCCTGCGCGCCGTAGCGTTCGGTGGCGTGGTGGCCGCAGGCATAGAAGGCCACGCCGGTCTCGCGCGCGTAGTGCGCCTGCGGCTCCGAGATCTCGCCGGTGAGGTAGGCGTCCACGCCCGCCGCGATGGCGGCCTCGAAGTAGCCTTGCGCGCCGCCGGTGCACCAGGCCACGCGCTTGATCTGGCGGCCGTCGCCTTCGGCGAATGTCGGAGCCCGGCCCAGGCGGAACTGCAGCATCGCCGAGAGCGCGGCCGGCGTCATCGGTTGCGGCGTGCTGCCGATGAAACCGAGGTCCTGATCGCCGAATCGGCCTTCGATGTTGAACTTGAGGCGTGAGCCGAGCTGCGCGTTGTTGCCGAGCGCCGGGTGGGCGTCGAGCGGCAGGTGGTAGGCGAACAGGTTCACCTCGCGCGCCAGCAGCGCCGACAGGCGCTTCTTCATCCAGCCGGTGACCCGGCCGTCCTGGCCGCGCCAGAAGAGGCCGTGGTGCACGACGATGGCATCGGCGCCCGCCGCCACGGCTGCCTCGATGAGCGCGAGGCTGGCCGTCACGCCGCTCACGATCTTGCGGATTTCGGGTTTGCCCTCGACCTGCAGACCGTTCGGCCCATAATCCTTGAAGCGCTCCACCTCGAGCAGGGTCTTCAGGTAAGCATCGAGCGCGTCTCGGGTCGTCACGGCCTGTCCTTGGTTTCCATCTGCAATCGTCATGCGCAGAACCTGGCTCATTTTCTCGCAAGCGGTCACGGTCGCACTGGCCGTGCTTTTCGTGGTGGCAACACTCAAGCCCGAATGGCTGGCCAGCCGGCCGGCGGGGCTGGGCGCCGCGCCTGCGCCCGCCATCTCGATCCAGGAGGTGGTGAACAACCCGAGTGCCAAGCCTGCCGGCACCGGCTACGCCGAGGCGGCCCGCCGGGCAGCGCCGGCGGTGGTGAGCGTCATGACCAGCAAGGCGCCCTCGCGCCACCCTCATGCCGGCGACCCGTGGTTCCGGTTCTTTTTCGGTGACCAGGACGGCCCGCCGCAGGCGCAGGCCGGCATGGGCTCGGGCGTCATCGTCTCGACCGACGGCTACCTGCTCACCAACAACCATGTCGTCGAGGGCGTCGACGACATCGAGATCCTGCTGTCGGACGGCCGGCGGGCCAAGGCCAAGGTGGTGGGCAACGACCCCGAGACCGACCTCGCGGTGCTGAAGGTCGACCTCGACAAGCTGCCGGCCATCACCTTCGGCAATGCCGACGCGCTGCAGGTCGGCGACGTGGTGCTGGCCATCGGCAACCCCTTCGGCGTGGGCCAGACGGTGACCTCGGGCATCGTGAGCGCGCTGGGCCGCAACCAGCTCGGCATCAACACCTTCGAGAACTTCATCCAGACCGACGCCGCCATCAACCCCGGCAATTCGGGCGGTGCGCTGGTCGATGCCAACGGCAACCTGATGGGCATCAACACCGCGATCTATTCGCGCAGCGGCGGCAGCCTGGGCATCGGTTTCGCCATCCCCGTCTCCACCGGCCGCATGGTGATGGAAAGCCTCATCCGCGACGGCGAGGTCACCCGCGGCTGGATCGGCGTGGAGCCGCGCGACCTGACGCCCGAGATGGCCGACACCTTCAACCTGCCCATCAAGCAGGGCGTGCTGATCACCGGCGTGCTGCAGGGCGGGCCGGCCAGCGAAGGCGGCATCCGTCCCGGCGACGTGGTCACGCGGGTGGCGCAGACGCCAGTGACCAACACCTCCCAGCTGCTCAATGCGGTGGCCGCGCTCAAGCCGCGCAGCGAAGCGCGCATCGGCGTGCAGCGGGGCAACGAGGCGCTCGAGGTGAGCGTGACGGTGGCGCAGCGGCCGAAGCAGGACCCGCGGCAGCGCGAGCGCTGAGCCCGGCCTTTCAGCCCGCGGGGTGCAACCGCTCGCGGGCGACCTTGTGCAGCAGCCACAGCTGCGACACCGCGGCGGCGAACAGCGCCGTGACCAGCCCGATCCAGAAGCCGTAGACGCCCAGCGGCGCCAGTTCGAAGGCCGGCCAGCCGCGGTGTCCCAGCCAGGCCCCCAGCGGGATGCCGATGGCCCAGAAGGCCACGATCATCAGCCACATCGGCAGCATCGTGACCTTGTAGCCGCGCAGCGCACCGATTGCGATCACCTGGGTGGCGTCGGCCAGCTGCCACGCGGCGGCAAACAGCAGCAGCGTGGCCGCCACCGCCTGCACAGCGGCATCGGGTGAATACAACGCGACGATCTCCGCGCGCAGCGCGAGCAGCAGCGGCACCAGCGCCAGCGCGATCACCAGGCCCAGCACCAGTCCGCAGGCCGAGATGAAGCGTGCGCTGCGGGCGTCCTGCGCGCCGAGCGACTGGCCCACGCGGATCGACAGCGCGGTCGACAGCCCCATGGGCAGCATGAACACCACCGATGCGAAGTTGAGTCCCACCTGGTGCGCGGCGATCGGCACGGCACCCAGGCTGCCGATCATCAGCGCCACGCCGGCAAAGGCCGACACCTCGGCCAGGTGGGCGGCGCCAATGGGCAGGCCGAGCTGGAGCAGCCGCTTGAACGTGGGCCATTCGGGCCGTGACCAACCGCGGTACAACCGCACCTTCTCGTAGTGGTGCGAGCGCGCGGTGTACAGGCCCATCAGCAGCAGCGAAAGCCACATGCCGATGCCCGACGCCCAGCCGCAGCCGGCGCCGCCCAGCGCCGGCAGGCCCCAGTGGCCGTAGATCAGCAGCCAGTTGAGCAGCGCGTTGGCCACGAGGCCCACGGCCGCCAGGCCGATGAGCGGCCGGGTGTGGTTGATGCTGGCCGAGTAGAACGACAGCGCGCGGAACATCAGGGCCGCCGGCAGGCCGAGCACGATGCCCTGGAGGAACAGCACCGTCTTGCCCGCCAGGTCGGGTTCCACGCCCGAAAGCTGCAGCAGGTCGTCGGCCAGCGGCAGCAGCGCCACCGGCACGAGGCCCAGCAATGCGGCGAGCCAGACGGCCTGCTGGGTGTCGTGCACGATCGCCGCATGGTCGCCCGCGCCGAAGTGGTGGGCCACGATGGGAGAGAGCGCCTGCACCACGCCCATCAGCGAAATGAACACCGGCACCCATACCGCCACGCCGAGGCCGACCACCGCCTGCTCCACCGCGCCCGCGCGGCCGGCCATCACCGTGTCGAGCAGGCCCATCAGCACGAAGCCGAGTTGCGACAGCACGATGGGGCCGGCCAGCACCAGCAGCAGGCGCGACTCGCCCAGGAAACGCGAAGTTCTCGTGTGGCTCATGCAGAAACGTCACGCGGCGCCGAAGCGCCGCGTTGTTGTCGGGTGGGGGCCGCCAGTGTCGGCGAAATCAGGAGACCTTGTCCTGCGCGGCGGACTCGCCGTCCTGCGGGGCCTGGGTGTGCTTGATGAAGAGCCGGGCCGCAATGATGCCCAGCTCGTACAGGATGCACATCGGGATGGCCAGCGCCAGCTGCGAGATCACGTCCGGCGGCGTGACCACGGCCGCGATGATGAACGCCAGCACGATGAAGTAGCCGCGGAACTGCTTGAACTTGTCGATGCTCACCAGCCCCATGCGGGCCAGCACGATCACCACGATGGGCACCTCGAAGGCCGCGCCGAACACGAGGAACAGCGTGAGCACGAAGCCCAGGTACTGCTCGATGTCAGGCGCCGCTGTGATGCTCTTGGGGGCGAAGCTCTGGATGAACTGCGACATCGCCGGGATGACGATGAAGTAGCAGAACGCCACGCCGATGAAGAACAGCAGGGTGCTCGAGACCACCAGCGGCAGCACCAGCTTCTTCTCGTGGCTGTAGAGCCCGGGAGCCACGAAGGCCCAGGTCTGGTACAGCACCACCGGCAGCGCCACCAGGAAGGCGGCGAGCAGCGTGATCTTCAGCGGCACCAGCAGCGGCGAGATCACGTTGGTGGCGATCAGCGTGGCGCCCTTGGGCAGGTGGGCCACCAGCGGGTGGGCGAGGATGTCGTACAGCGCGCCGGGGCCGGGGTAGAAGCACAACACGCCAAACACCACCAGCACCGCGATCAACGCGCGCACCAGGCGGTCGCGCAGCTCGATCAGGTGGCTGACGAAGGGCTGCTCGGTGCCCTCCAGTTCGTCTTTTTCGGGGGATTTGTCGCTCACGAGAGGTCTTCAAAGCGCGCGCGGCGGCCGGAAGCGTGCGACACGCGCGGCGCCGGACTGGGCCCGCGCCCGCACGCCGTGGCGCTGCTTGTACCACTGCGGCACGGCGCTGCGCTTGAGCCGCCAGTTCTTCTTGGGATGCCGGTACTCCGGGGCCGGCTCATGCAGCGGCGAGGGCAGGGCGCCTTCGCTGCCGGTGGCCTCGGTCCAGGCCTTTTCGAAGTCGCCGCTCGTTTCGCGGATCTCCTTGGAGATCGTCTGTTCCACGTTGTGGGCCGCGTCCTCGAACTGCGACTTCATCTTCTTGAGCTCTTCGAGCTCGATCGACCGGTTGACCTCGGCCTTCACGTCGGCCACGTAGCGCTGGGCCTTGCCCAGCAGGTGCCCCACGGTGCGAGCCACGCGCGGCAGCTTCTCGGGGCCGATGACGATCAACGCCACCGCCCCGATGAGCGCGAGCTTGTCGAAGCCGAAATCGATCATGCGCCGGGCCGTGGCTTCAAGACTTGGTCTTGGCGTCCACGTCGACCGTGTTCGGGTCGTTGGCCTTCGACGAGGTGACCTGCTGCGACGGCGGCACCGGCTCGTTCGGCGTGCCGGCCGAGCCGTCCTTCATGCCGTCCTTGAAGCCCTTGACGGCGCCACCGAGGTCGCTGCCGATGTTCTTGAGCTTCTTGGTGCCGAACACCAGCACGACGATCAACAGCACGATCAACCAGTGCCAGATGCTGAATGAACCCATGGAGTACTCCTAACGACAGTTCGTTGAATTTTAGGTCGGGCGCGACGGGGTCGAGTTCAACCCATGCGGCTCCAGGGCCGCGGCCCGCCCATCACGTGGACGTGCAGGTGGTACACCTCTTGCCCCCCGTCGGGCCCGGTGTTGATGACCACCCGGAAGCCGTTGGACGCGCCCTGGTCGTGCGCCAGCTGAGGCGCCAGCGCCAGCATGCGGCCCAGCAGGGCGGTGTCCTCCGGCTCGGCGGTCTCGAGGCTGGCGATGTGCTTCTTCGGCACGATGAGCAGGTGCACCGGCGCGGCGGGGTGGATGTCCTTGAAGACGACGAGCTCGTCATCTTCGTGGACCTTGGCGCTGGGGATCTGCCCGGCCGCGATCTTGCAGAACAGGCAGGTCGGGTCGAACTTGGCGCTCATTTGATGTCCATCGGCTTGTTGTCGTTCCAGTTGAGGAACCCCTTGACGATGCGGTAGATCACCCAGATCGCATCGGCGATCAGCACGACGACGCCGATGCCCACGATCAGCGTCACGAAGCCGATCACCGCCCACAGCAGGCTCCACCAGAAGGTGCGGATCTGCCAGGTGAAGTGGCTTTCGTAGATCGTGCCGCGCGTGTCGTCGCGCTTGATGTAGTTGATGAGGATCGCCGCGATGCCGGTCACGCCGATGAAGGCCGACAAGGCATACAGCACGTACACGATCATCGTCAGCTGCTTGAGGCTCGCCAGCTTTTCGGGGCTGACGCCGCCGGCGGCGGCAGGAGCGGAGACGGGATTGGTGAAATCGGTCATGGCTGTCCTTCCTCTCTGGCTTGCGCCTTCCTCAAAGCGAATTCCTCCAGGCCCGACAGGCCCTCGCGCCGCTCCAGTTCGGCCAGCACGTCGGCCGGCTTGAGCCCGAACTGGGCCAGCGCGATCATCGAGTGGAACCACAGGTCGGCCACCTCGTAGACGATCTTGCGGGCATCGCCGTCCTTGGCGGCCATCACGGTCTCGGTGGCTTCTTCGCCCACCTTCTTCAGGATGGCGTCGGTGCCCTTGCTGAACAGGCGTGCGACATAGCTCTTGTCCGGGTCGCCGTCCTTGCGCGACTCGATGATCTCGGCCAGGCGGGCCAGCGTGTCGTTGCTGCTGGAAGGGCTCATTTGTAGATGCGCTCCGGGTCTTTCAACACCGGCTCGACGGTGTGCCAGGCGCCGTCCCTGTAGAGCTGGAAGAAGCAAGAATGCCTCCCGGTGTGGCAGGCGATGCCGGGGGCGTGGCCCTGCTGGGTGACCTTCAGCAGCACCACGTCGTTGTCGCAGTCGATGCGGATCTCGTGCACCTGCTGGACGTGGCCCGATTCCTCGCCCTTGTGCCACAGCCGCTGGCGCGAGCGGCTCCAGTACACGGCCTCGCCGAGTTCGGCCGTGCGTGCCAATGCCTCGCGATTCATCCACGCGAACATCAACACGTCGTTGCTGCCCTGTTCCTGGGCAATCACGGGGACCAGGCCGTTGCTGTCCCAGGCGATGGCGTCGAGCCAGTTCATATGCGGGCCGAGTGTAGCAACCGCCCGTGACCGGACGTTTCAGCGCGCCTGGCGCTGCCGGCGCGAGGCCGAACCCTCGCGTGCGACGGCGCTGGCGCGCTCGCGCGCGATCCATTCGCCGACCTGGCGCTCCAGCACTTGCAGCGGCACCGCGCCCTGGTCGAGCACCGCCATGTGGAATCGGCGGATGTCGAAGGCCTCGCCCAGCGCCTGCCGGGCCTGGTCGCGCAGCGCCACCAGCTTGAGCTGGCCGATCTTGTAGCCCAGCGCCTGGGCCGGCATCACGTAGTAGCGGTCGATCTCGGGTTCGACATCCGCACGCGAGATGCCGGTGCGCTCCACCATCCAGTCGATGGCCTGGGCGCGGCTCCAGCCCAGCGCATGGATGCCGGTGTCGACCACCAGGCGCGCGGCCCGCCAGATCTCCATGCGCAGCTGGCCGTACTTGCTGTACGGGTCGGCGTACAGCCCGAGCGCCTCGCCCAGCGACTCGGCATACAGGGCCCAGCCCTCGCCGTAGGCCACGTACCAGTCGTTGCGGCGGAAGTCGGGCAGGCGCTTCTGCTCCTGGGCGCGGGCCGATTGCAGGTGATGCCCGGGCACCGCCTCGTGCAGGAACAGCGCTTCCATCTCCCAGATCGGCCGGTTGGCGAGCGCGAGCACGTTGGCGTTGAACCAGCCGGCGCGCGAACCGTCGGCGGCGCCGCCCGAGTAGTACTCGGCCTGGCCCTCGCCCTGGTAGGCCGGCATGGGGCGGATGCCGTACGGCTGGCGCGGCAGCTCGGCAAACAGCTTGGGCAACTCGGGATCGACCCGCTTGGCGATGTCGCGGTAGCCGGCCAGCAGCGCGGCGGCGTCCTTGTGGAAGAAGCGCGGGTCGGTGTTGAGGAAGTGCACGAACTGCTCGAAGCTGCCGGCAAAGCCGGTGCGGCGCATCAGCGCTTCCATCTCGGCGCGCAGGCGGGCCACTTCCTTCAGGCCGAGGTCGTGTATGGCCTGCGGCGAGAGGTCGGTGGTGGTCTGCTCGCGCACCAGGAAGGCATAGACCTCGCGGCCGCCCGGGTAGGCGCTCAGGGCACCGTCGGCGGGCGCCTTGGGCAGGTAGTCGTCGACGATGAATTGCCGCAGCCGGCGCAGCGCGGGCAGCGTGTGCTCGCGCAGCACCTGCTCGCCGGCAGCCGCCAGCTCGGCGCGGCGCGCGGCAGGCAGGTCGGCCGGCAGCCGGGTGAAGGGCTCGAACAGCGGGCTCTTGCGCGGGTCGTCCGCCAGCTGGCCTTCGATCTGCGGGACCACCCGTTCCATCGAGGCGCGGAAGGTCACCCAGCCCGAGTCGAGCCCGCGGCGCAGCAGCACCAGCGTCTGGTCCACCCGCGAGGGATACAGCCGCAGGCGCGCCAGCAGGTTGCGCACGTCGCGCTCGGTGCGCAGCGGCATGTCCTGCACGGTCTGCGGAAAGTCGATGTGCAGCCCTTCCATGGCGGTGAGGGCCATCCAGCGCAGCTGCTGGAAGCGCTGGGCCTCGACGGCGCTTTCGGCGCGGTGGCGGAACACGTCGTAGGACGCGCGGTCCTCGGCCGGCAGCGACTCGCGCGGGATGGCCTTGAGCCGGGAGAGCACCTCGCGGGCATGGCGGTCCTGCGCATCCAGCGCGGCCGGCGACTCATCGGTCAGGCGGTCGTCGTAGCGATGGTCGCCCACGCGGGTGGCCACCTCGGGGAAGGTGCGCAGGGTCCATTGCCAGTCGTCGTCGAACAAGGCATGGAGCCGGGCGGCCGCGGATTTCGCTGCGGGGGCGGCGCGGGCCGGTTCGGCGCCGCTGGCCGGCACCGGGGCGGCTGCCAGCACGGCAGCGAGGGCCAGGCCGGCGGTCAGCGCCTTGTGGGCGCCAGGGCGAAGTTTCATGGTCGAGGTCGGAACACGAAAGGCAGCGAGTTTGGCAGCGCAGGGCGCGGCTGCCAAGCGCCGCGCCTTGGCCCTAACCGAACATCGTGTCCTGCTGCTCCAGCACCTCGTCCACCACGGTGAGCAGCTCGTTCACGCTGACCGGCTTGGTGAGGTAGCGCCGGGCGCCGGCCTTGAGCGCCTCTTCGATCTGAACGGCCAATGCGTCTGCCGACACCACGACCACCGGCACGCTGGCCGTCTGCGGGTCGGACTGCAGGTGGCGCAGCAACTCCAGGCCGTCGATGTCGGGCAGGTGCATGTCCAGCAGGACCAGGTCGGGCCGGCGCTCCTTCACCCGCGCCAGGCCGTCCAGTCCGGTCGGCGAGATCTCCAGCTCGACCTGCGGGCGCTGCTGCAGGATGCCGCGCATCACCTCGGCGTTGGTCTCGTTGTCCTCGATGTAGCAGACGCGGCGGCGGTGGTAGCCGGGGTCGCCGGTGCTGGCGATCTCGTCGAGCCCGGAGGGCAGCGTGTCGGGGTCGAGCGCACGCGGCAGCGTCAGCACGAAGGTGGAGCCTTCGTTCTCGACGCTGCGCGCCCGCAGGGTGCCGCCCATCAGCTCGGCCAGGCGCTTGGAGATGACCAGCCCGATGCCGGTGCCTTCCTGGCCGGAGCGTTCGCGGCCCAGCCGGTTGAAGGGCTGGAACAGGTCGGACAGCTGCGCCTCGCTCATGCCCAGCCCGGTGTCCGTGACCTCGACTTCGACGCTCCCGTCGGACACGGCACGGCAGGCCAGCCGCATGCGGCCGCCTTCGCGGTTGTACTTGACGGCGTTCGACAGCAGGTTGGTAAGGATCTGCTTGACCCGCGTGGCGTCGCCGTTGACCGCCAGCAGCGCACCGGGCGGCGACGGCGGGGCCACTTCGATGCGCAGCCCGCGCTTGGCGGCCTCGGCCTCCACCAGCGCGACCGAGGCGCGCACGATCTCCGCCACGTCGAGCGGCTCGATCAGCAGCTTCACCGTGCCCGACTCGATGCGCGACAGGTCCAGCACGTCGTTGATCATCTCGAGCAGGTGCCAGCCGGCCCGCTGGATCTGGCTCACCCACTGCTGCTGTCGCTGCGACAGCGGCATGCGTTCGTCCATGTTCATGAGCTGGGCGAAGCCGAGCATCGCATTGAGCGGCGTGCGCAGTTCGTGGCTCATGCGCGACAGGAAGTCGCTCTTGGCGCGATTGGAGGCTTCGGCCGCTTCGCGGGCCTGTTCGGCTTCGCGCAGGCGCAGGTGCTCGGTGATGTCCTCGACCACGCCCACCGTGCGGTGGGGCGTGCCGTTCGCATCGCGCAGCAGCGCCACCGACACGTTGACCCACACCGTGCGGCCGTCTTTCGTGACGTAGCGCTTGTGGCGCTTGTACATCGGGATCTCGCCGCGCACGAGGCGCCCGAAGAACTCGTCGTCGGCGACGTGATCGTCCGGGTGGGTGAACTGCGACACGGCCATCTGCACCAGTTCTTCGTGGCTGTAGCCGGTGAGCCGGCAGTAGGCTGCATTGGGCTGGCGCACCCGGCCCTGCAGGTCGGTGTAGACCACGCCGATGGGCACCGAGTTGAAGATGCTGCGGAAGCGCTGCTCGCTCTCGCGCAGCGCCGCCTCGGTGACCTGGCGTTCGCGCATCTCCGACTCGAGCTGGGCCGTGCGGTCGCGCACCGCCCCTTCGACGCGGCGCGTGTGGCCGGTCATCGTGAGCAGCAGCGCGCCCAGCATGGAGGTGGCGAACAGCCCGACGATGGAAAACAGCCACGCGTTCCACACGCCCGGGTCGGTCGCGGCGCCGGGGCTCGCCGTCACCCGTACCGTCCACTGCCGTTCGGCGAACGGCAGTCGTGCCTCCTTGCGCAGCGCCCCCTCGCCGGCGGTCGCCCGCTCGCAGTCGGGCGGGCCGGCGAGGCGCCGCCGCGGCGCGGCCGGGTCGTCGTCGAGCAGGCACACGCTCAGGTACGAGGGGGCGCCTTTCATCAGCGAACGCAGGGCATCGTCCATGCGCAGCGTCACGAAGACCAGCCCGATGGCCGCGGCGTGGCGCTGCTCCGGCGTGGCGGGCGAGCCCCTGTAGACGGCGCGGTACACCACCACGCCGGCCTGGTCGGTGCTGGCGTCCTGCGTGAGGCGGAATGCAGCGGTGGCAACCGACCGGTCGAGGCGGCGCGTGGCCTCGATGGCCACCCGGGCGGCCGGGATGCTGAGCACGTTCACGCCCAGTGCATCGGCGTTGCCCCGGGCCGGCTCGATGTAGCGCATCGCGAACACTTCGCTGCCGGTGGGCGGCGTGCTGTTGGGGCGGTCGAACACCCGGTAGCCCGCCCGGCCTTCGGCGCGCGCGCGGGCCTCGAATTCGGGCAGTTCCTCGCGTCGCACGTGCTGGTGGAAGCCGATGGCCTGCATGCTGGGCAGCTTGGCCAGCCACGGGGCGGCGAAACGCGCGAACTCGTCGCGCGTCACGTCTTCGGACGCGAAATACAGGCCGTGCGCGGCGTCGAGCGCGTCGAGGTGGGACTGCATGCGCAGCGTCACCGTGTTGGTGATGTTGCCGGCGTCGCGCTGGAAATTCGCCTCCATGCGTTGCGAGTCCCAGCGGCTCACCTGCAGGATGGCCATGGCCAGCAGCGCCGTCACCGCGGCCAGCGGCAGGCCGAGCGTGGTGCGCCGCGGCGCCCAGTCCTCGCGCGGGCGGCCGATGAGCGTGAGCATGATCGGCGCGCCGATCAGCACGCCCAGCGTGTCGCCGCCCCACCAGGTTCCCCAGGTGAGCAGCAGATGGTCCACGCTCAGCGTGCCGGACCACCACAGCGCCGACACGGCGATGCTCGAGCTCACGAGGCAGGCGAGCGGGCCGACCAGCATCAGGAAGCGGGCGATGTCGGCCGGCGCTTCGAGCCGCAGCGGCCAGGCGACATGGCGGCGCGCGAGCGCCGCGCCGACCCAGGCCTGCAGCGTGGCACCGGCGGCAATGACGGCCGGCAGCAGCCACGCCGCGCTGCCGGCCGCGCTGCGGTCGTAGCTCAGCCAGAAGTTGACGGCGAAGGCGCCCAGCCCCACGCCCACGGCCATGCGGTTGCCCCAGGCCAGCAGGAAGGCCAGCCCGATGCCGGCCGACGGATACAGCGGCGACGCGTAGCTCGGGGGTATCGCCAACGCCAGCGCGGCGAAGCCGGTCGCCGCATAGGCAACGAAGGTGATCAGCAACTGCGCAAGGAGGGTGGGCGTCGTGTTGCGGGTCATGGGATGGGCCGCCGGCGCGCGGGGCGGCGCCGGCGGCAACGTGTGCGCGAGTATGAACCAGCCCCGGCGACCGCGGCCAGTGCCGCGCCGGTCGGCCGGCCAGTCGACGAGCCGGCGCTACGTCAAGGGACGTTGTGCCCGGTCGAGGCGGTCCAGATCTCGTACCAGGCCTGTGCGTCGAGCTGCACGTCGAGCGCGGCCCAGGCTTCGCGCAGGGCGTCGACGCGGCGCGAGCCCACCACCGGCACCGGCTGGCTGGGCAGGCGGAACAGCCATGCATATGCCACGGTGGCCGGCAGCACGCCCAGGCGCTCGGCGATGGCGGTGAGCGCGTTGCGCACGCGGCGCGATCGCTCGTCCTCGCCGGTGAACAGCCGGCCGCCCGCCACCGGCGACCAGATCATCGGCCGGCGGCCCAGCTGCTGGGCCTGGTCGAGCGTGCCGTCGTGCAGCGCCTCGAGCGCCAGCGGCGACAGCTCGACCTGGTTGGTGGCCAGCGCCACCCGCGAATCGAGCAGCGCGAACTGCGACGGGGTGAAGTTGGAGACGCCGAAATGCCGCACCTTGCCGGCGCTGCGCAGCCGCTCGAAGGCCTCGGCCACCTCGTCGGCGTTCAGCAGGGCGTCGGGCCGGTGGATCAGCAGCAGGTCGAGGTGGTCGGTGCGCAGCTCGCGCAGCGAGTTCTCGGCGGAGGCGACGATGTGCGCCGCCGAGGTGTCGTAGTGCTGCAGCCGGTTGCCGGGCCGCTGCGGCGACACCAGCTGGATGCCGCACTTGCTGACCAGCTGCAGCTTGCCGCGCAGGCGCGGGGCCAGCGCGAGCGCCTCGCCGAACAGTCCCTCGGCGGTGTAGCTGCCGTAGACGGCCGCATGGTCGAAGCTGGTGATGCCCAGTTCGACGCACTGCTCGATCCAGCGCAGCCGCTCCTGTGCCGTCCAGCCCCAGCTGTCGAGCCGCCAGGCGCCCGCCACGACGGGCGAAAGCGCCGGGCCGCCGGCGCACAGGGGGGCAGGCGCGAGGCTCATGTCAGACGTTGAACAGGAAGTTCATGACGTCGCCGTCCTTCACGACGTATTCCTTGCCTTCGGCGCGCA
>CAMLNA010000102.1 GCA_946481025.1 uncultured Rivibacter sp. | reverse complement strand
GCCAGCACCGCGCTGCCCGGGCACAGCTCTGCCTCGCCGAGCCGGTTGAGCGGCGTGTCCACCGTCTTCAGGTGGGCATGCAGGTCCTCGGCGGCACCGTCCACGTAGAGCAGCCCGGTGACGATCTCGCCGTTCGCGGTGTGCTCGGCGATGTGGTTCATCGCGGCGAGCCGGTCGCCCGGGTCGTAGCCCCGGTGCAGCTTGCGCAGCCGCAGCAGGCTGCCGTCGTGCTGCGTCACCTCGATCACCTCGCCGGGCGCGTAGCTCGCGGTGATGGCGTCGCGCGAAGGCATGAAGTCCAGCCGGTTCACCGCTTCGTTGTGGGCCCGCACGTGGTCGTAGCTCTTGGTGCTGCCCGCATGGTTGTTGAAGGCCACGCAGGGGCTGACGACGTCGAGCAGCGCGGCGCCCTTGTGCCGCAACGCGCCCTTGATGAGCGGCACCAGCTGCTCCTTGTCGCCCGAGAAGCCGCGCCCCACGTAGCTCGCGCCCAGCTGCAGCGCCAGCGACACCAGGTCGATCGGCGCGTCGGTGTTCACCACGCCCTTCTTGCTCTTGCTGCCGGCGTCGGCGGTGGCCGAGAACTGCCCCTTGGTGAGGCCGTACACGCCGTTGTTCTCGACGATGTAGGTCATGTTCACGCCGCGCCGCATGGCATGCGCGAACTGGCCGAGGCCGATGGAGGCCGAGTCGCCGTCGCCCGAGACGCCCAGGTACAGCAGCTCGCGGTTGGCGAGGTTGGCGCCGGTCAGCACGCTGGGCATGCGGCCGTGCACGGTGTTGAAGCCGTGCGAGTTGCCGAGGAAGTAGTCCGGCGTCTTGGACGAGCAGCCGATGCCCGACAGCTTGGCCACACGGTGCGGCTCGATGTCGAGCTCCCAGCAGGCCTGTATGAGCGCGGCCGAGATCGAGTCGTGCCCGCAGCCGGCGCACAGCGTGCTGATCTTTCCTTCGTAGTCGCGCCGCGTGTAGCCCAGGCCGTTCCTGCGCAGCGTCGGGTGGTGCAGGACGGGCTTGGCGAGGTAGGTCATGCCGCCCTCCCTTTGCTGATGGGTTCGACGTTGTGGCGCTGCAGATGGCCGGCGATCGCGCCGGCGATGAAGCGGGCGGTGATCGGCGTGCCGTCGAAGTGCAGCACCGGCACCAGCCGCGCCGGGTCGAGCTCCTGCTCGGTGACCAGCAGTGTGCGCAGCTGCGCGTCGCGGTTCTGCTCGACCACGAACACCGTCTCGTGCTCGGCGATGAAGTCGTCCACCGCGTCGGGGAACGGGAAGGCGCGCAGGCGCAGCAGGTCCACGTGGATGCCTTGCACGCGCAGCGCCTCGAAGGCCTCGGCCATCGCCGGGCTGGTGGAGCCGTAGTAGATGACACCCAGCCGCGTCGGTTTTGCGGCGGAGCGCACCACCGGCTGCGGCACCAGCGCCTTGGCGGTCTCGAACTTCTTCAGCAGCCGCTCGACGTTGTAGACGTAGTCCGGCCCCGCCTCCGAATAGCGTGCATAGGCGTCGCGGGTGGTGCCGCGGGTGAAGTAGGCGCCGCGCTTCGCATGGGTGCCCGGGTAGGTGCGGTAGGGGATGCCGTCGCCGTCCACGTCGAGGTAGCGGCCGAAGTCGCGGCCCGCCTCCAGTTCCTCGGCCGTCATGACCTTGCCGCGGTCGTAGCGGCGCGCGTCGTCCCATTGCAGCGGCTCGCACAGGCGGTGGTTCATGCCGATGTCGAGGTCGGTCATCAGGAAGACCGGCGTCTGCAGCCGGTCGGCGAGGTCGAGCGCCGCGGCGGCGAACTCGAAGCATTCCTTCGGGTCCTCGGGAAACAGCAGCACGTGCTTGGTGTCGCCGTGCGAGGCATAGGCGCAGGCCAGCACGTCGGCCTGCTGCGTGCGGGTGGGCATGCCGGTGGACGGGCCGCCGCGCTGCACGTTGATGAGGGTGACCGGGATCTCGGCGAAATAGGCCAGCCCGATGAACTCGGTCATGAGCGACACGCCGGGGCCGGAGGTCGCGGTGAAGGCGCGGGCGCCGTTCCAGCCCGCGCCGGTGACGATGCCGATCGAGGCAATCTCGTCCTCGGCCTGCAGAACAGCGAACTTGTTCCTGCCGGTCGCCTTGTCCACGCGCAGCTTGCGGCAGTATTTCTCGAAGGCCTCGGCGAGCGAAGAACTCGGCGTGATGGGGTACCACGCGCACACCGTGGCGCCGCCATACACGCAGCCCAGCGCCGCGGCCGCGTTGCCTTCGATGAAGATGCGATGCCCTACCGCGTCGCACCGCTCCACCCGCAGCCCGATGGCATCGTCGAAGTACTCCTTGCCGTGGTGCAGGCCGATCATGAAGGCGTCGAGGTTGGGCTCGATCAGCTTCGCCTTGCCCTTGTACTGCTCGCCCAGCAGCGTGGCGATCACCTCCGGCTCGATGCCCAGCACGGCCGCCAGCACGCCGACGTAGACGATGTTCTTGAGCAGCTGCCGCTCGCGCGGGTCGGTGTAGCGGGTGGCGCACAACTCGGTGAGCGGCACGCCCAGCAGGTGGATGTCGTCGCGGAACCTCGCTTCGGGCAACGGCTTCGACGAGTCGTACAGCAGGTAGCCGCCCGGCTCGATCTCGGCCACGTCGCGGTCCCAGGTCTGCGGGTTCATGGCCACCATCAGGTCGCAGCCGCCGCGCCGGCCCAGCCAGCCCGCCTCGCAGACGCGCACTTCGTACCAGGTGGGCAGGCCCTGGATGTTGCTCGGGAAGATGTTGCGCGGGCTCACCGGCACGCCCATGCGCAGCAGGCTCCTCGCGAACAGCTCGTTGGCCGAGGCAGACCCCGAACCGTTGACGTTGGCAAACTTGACGACGAAGTCGTTGACGGCTTCGATGCGTGGCTTCTGCTGCTGCGTCATCTCGTTGCCTCATTGCGCTTCGTGTCACCCGCGCCTCTGCGGTGAATGAATTGGGGTTTCACTTCAGGCCACCTTCTTCATTTGCTTGCGGCACGCGGCGTGCGGCAGATCGAGCAGCATCTTCTGCATGTCCCAGGCGCCGGTGGGGCAGCGCTCGGCGCACAGCCCGCAGTGCAGGCACACGTCCTCGTCCTTCACCATCACGCGCGCGGTCTTCAGCGGCGTGGAGACGTACAGCGACTGGTCCGCATGCCGCGCCGGCGCCCGCAGCCGCGTGCGCAGGTCGGCCTCCTCGCCGTTGGCGGTGAAGGTGATGCAGTCGGTCGGGCAGATGTCCACGCAGGCGTCGCACTCGATGCACTGGCTGGCCGAGAACACCGTCTGCACGTCGCAGTTGAGGCAGCGCTGGGCTTCCTTCCATGCAGTGGCCGCATCGAAGCCCAGCTCCACCTCGACCTTGATGCTGCGCAGCGACTTGTTCACGTCGGTCCACGGCACCTTGTGGCGCGCATCGGGCGTCACCTGGTTGTCGTAGCTCCATTCGTGGATGCCCATCTTCTGCGACACCAGGTTCAGCGTCGGCGGCGGGCGTTCGTTCACGTCTTCGCCCTGCAGGAACCGGTCGATCGAGATGGCCGCCTCGTGGCCCTGGGCAACCGCCCAGATGATGTTCTTGGGCCCGAGCGCCGCATCGCCGCCGAAGAACACGTGCGGCAGCGAAGACTGCAGCGTCGCGGGGTCGAGCACCGGCATGCCGTGGTCGTTGAAAGCGATGCCGGCGGTGCGCTCGATCCACGGGAACGCATTTTCCTGGCCCACCGCCACCAGCACCTCGTCGCAGTCGTGCACCTCGTCCGGCTCGCCGGTGGGCACGAGCTGGCGGCGGCCCTTCTCGTCGCGCACCGCGCGCACGCGCTCGAAGCTCATGCCGACGAGCCGGCCGTCGCGGTGCAGGAAGGCGCGCGGCACGCGGCAGTCGAGGATCGGAATGCCTTCGTGCTGCGCGTCTTCCTTCTCCCAGGGCGAGGCTTTCATCTCGTCGAAGGGTGAGCGCACGATCACCTTCACTTCCTCGCCGCCCAGGCGCCGCGCCGTGCGGCAGCAGTCCATCGCGGTGTTGCCGCCCCCCAGCACGATCACGCGCCTGCCGACGTGGGTGGTGTGACCGAACGACACCGACGCGAGCCAGTCGATGCCGATGTGGATGGAGGCGGCCGCTTCCGCGCGGCCGGGGATCGACAGGTCGCGCCCTCGCGGTGCGCCGGAGCCGACGAACACCGCGTCCCAGTTGTCGGCCAGCAGCTGCTGCATCGACTCGATGCGGGTGCCGCCGCGGAACTCGACGCCCAGCTGCATCACGTAGCCGGTCTCCTCGTCGATCACCTCCTCGGGCAGCCGGAACCGCGGGATCTGCGAACGGATCATGCCGCCGGCCTTGGCGTCGCCGTCGAACACGGTCACGTGGTAGCCCAGCGGCGCGAGGTCGCGCGCCACCGTGAGCGATGCCGGCCCCGCGCCGATGCAGGCGATGCGCCTGCCGTTCTTCACCGCCGCAGGCCGCGGCAGCCGCTCATGCACGCTGTCGTCCTTGAAGTCGGCGGCCACCCGCTTCAGGCGGCAGATCGCCACCGGCTCGGGCCGCGCGGCCTGCGCCTCCTCGACGCGGCCGCGCCGGCAGGCCGGCTCGCAAGGACGGTCGCAGGTGCGGCCGAGGATGCCGGGGAACACGTTCGACGCCCAGTTCACCATGTAGGCGTCGGTGTAGCGGCCCGCCGCGATGAGGCGGATGTATTCGGGCACCGGCGTATGCGCCGGGCAGGCCCACTGGCAGTCGACCACCTTGTGGAAGTAGTCGGGCTGCCGGATGTCGGTGGCTTTCAAGGCAACGACTCCTTTGCGCGCGGCGCCCGGTTGGGCGCGTCCCTGCGAGCCAGGCTTTTGGCTGGCTCGCGCAATGCTAGGAGTGTGTCGCCGCGGTGTGTGCGAGGGTTTGCGCGAGGAGGCGGCCTTTGAGGCTGAAGGGCCACGCCGCGCCGCGCCGCCTGCTGCGGCGCATGAGGACCGGTTCAGCGCGCCGGCATGTACCGGTCCCAGAAGCCGGCCGCCGGCTCGGTTTGCTGCACCACGTCCACCCACATGCCCGAAGGGTCCACCAGCCCGAAGCGGCGCTGGCCCCAGGGTTCGTCGTGCAGCGGGTGGGCGAACGTCGCACCGGCCTTGCGCAGCCGCTCGAACTCGGCGGCCGCGTCGGCCACCTGCAGCGTGAGCAGCAGGCCCTGGCCGCCGAACCTTTCGGGGCCGGGCGGGCGCGACGGGTGGTCGGGCGTCATGAAAGCCACCGCGCTGGAGCCCGAGGCCAGGTAGACGAACCAGGTGGCCTCGAACTCGACCTGGAAGCCCAGCCGCTTCACGTAGAAGTCGCGGCACTCGGCCAGCTTGTCGGTCACGACGACGGGATAGGACGACAGCAGCTGCATCTTGGGGATCTCCTTCTTGTCGCCGGCGGCATGGGCCGGCTCGGTGTGCGACATCAGCGTGAGCAGCGGCGCGGCAGTCAGCACCGCCGCGAGCCATCGGGCGCGGGGCATGGAACGCTCTCCTTCGGGTTGAAGTGCAGGCGCTCAGTGTGCGAAGGCGGGGGCCGGTGCGTCTTGAAGAAAAACGACGCGCGCCGGCTGCCCGGCCGGCGAGCAGCCGGCCAGCCGCGAGAAGTCGCGGGTCATGTGGCTCTGGTCGGCATAACCGGCCTGAGCGGCCACGTCGGCCAGGTCGACATGTGCGCCCGAGGCCAGCAGGGCTCGGGCACGGCGCAGGCGCACGATGCAGGCGAAGAACTTGGCGGGGATGCCCACCTGCTCGAGGAACACGCGCTGCAGCTGCCGCGGGCTCCTGCCCAGCTGCCGGGCGAGCGCGTCGATGCGCAGCGCGCCGTGTGCCGCCTCGATGTGGCGCACCATCAGCTCGGCGGGGCCGGGCGGCGCGCGGTGGTCGTGTCCCGGCAGCGCCAGCAGGCCGCGCTCGACGGCGGCGAACGCGTCGGCAGGGCGCGCGGCTGCGGCCGCCTGGTCGGCCAGCGGCGCCAGCACCCCCGGGGGCAGCAGATGGCGCGCGTCTTCGCTCCGGTCGGTGAGTTCGGCGGCGCTGGCCCGCAGGAAGTGCCGGTGCTGCGCGGGCCTCAGCCGGATGCCGAGGTAGTGGCGGCCCGGCACACACGGCACCAGGGTCGGCCGCGTGGTGCAGCCGTAGCCGAAGCTGCGCCAGCCGCCCGGGCCGAGCTCCAGCACGAGGTCGATGCAGCCGTCGGGCAGCACCGGGTGTGCGCTGTCGCCGTTGTCCAGGCACAGCCAGTAATGGTCGATGAAACGCGCCAGTGCCGGCTGCGGGCGCTGTTGCAGCAGGCGGCCGGGTGAAAGGGCTCGGCGGTGGGGGTCTGCGGCGCGGTGGTCCATGGGGCTGTCGGTGATCGACGGCCCGTTCACTTTACCGGCAGCACCCGCATTCCGAGTTGCCGGCCGCCGGGCTTGTCGAGCAGGCGGATGGTGGCCTGCCGGGGCACGAAGCCGGCCGGCAGCTGCACGTGTCCGCGCAGGCTTTCGTGCGAGCCCACGGTGATGGCGACCGGCTCGGGGTTCACCACGCTGCCGGTCGAGGTGCCGCTGCCGCCCACGCTGCCGTTGCGGCTGGCTTCGCCCGAGACCACCAGCTGCATCGTCACCGGCATCGGCTTGGCGCCGGCGCGGGCGCCGCGCGACAGCACCACGTCGTAGGCCAGGCCACCGTCGCGCGCGGCGAACCTGGCGGCGCGCACTTCGATCGCGCCGCCGCGCGGGTCGGGCGGCAGCACCTCCACCAGCTCGGCGATGTCGGCGCGCAACTGCTCGACGGTGGCGCGGCTGGCCGAGGCCTCGCCGGCGGCCTTTTCGCCTTCGGCCAGAGCGGCCTGCAGCTTCTTCGAGGTGTCGGCCAGCTCGGCCCGCAGGCGCTGCCGTTCGCCGTCGGCTTCCTGGAAGGCCGCGCGCAGCTCGGCCGACGCCGAGGCGGTGAGCCGGGGAGGCAGGTGTTCTTCCTGCACGTAGATCACACCGCCGGCCCCCACTCCCACGCCGAGCAGCAGCAGCATCAGCCAGCGCGGCACGCGCACACGCGTGCGGCGGCGGCCATAGGGATCGAAGGCGACGGGTTTGAACGAAGCGGACATGGGCCTGGGCCTCTAGTGTGTGGCGCTGCGGTGGCGCGAAGCGGTGATGCACAGGCGCCCGGGAGTGCGCGCGCACCTGTGTGCGGCGCAGCTTACCCCTGGGCGACGCCGAGGCTGCAACACGATGTTGCGGCGTGCGGATGTGGCGCACGCTCCGTGGGCGCGGCTCCCGAGCCCTGGGGTCGTACCGCTCAGCGTCCCACGCCCACCACGGCCGGGTCGTTCATCGCGCGGTCGATGTTGGCGAGGTACTTCGACGCGTGCTCGTTGCCGGGGTCCGGGTTGCCCGACACGTAATACGCGAGCCCCTGCTCCAGGCCGCCGTGGTCGGCCACGCGCTGGGCGAGGTTGGATGCCGCCATGCGCAGCTGCACGGTGGGGCTGTTCATGTATTGGTCGGTGGTCACGACCTGGGAGCCCATGCGCGAATTGCCGGGGCCGCCGTCGGACCACTCGCGGCCGTCGAGGAACTTGCGCGAGATCTGGCCGAGGCCGATGGAGGTGTTGTTCTCGCTGGCGCGCCCGAGGTCGCCCTCGGCCTGCATGGCCTTGCGGAAGTCCTGCGTGAAGGCGCCGGATTCGGCTTGCAGCTGCGCGCGGAACTGGTTGGGGTCGAGCCCGTATTCGCGTGCCACCTGGTCGGCGGCGCGGCCGAAGTCGGCCTGCGTGCGGATCTGCGAATCCTTCTGCTGTTCGTCGCCGCGCAGCACGGGCACGAACGTCGGCCGTGTGCGGCTGGCGGCGTCGGTCACGCTGGTGGCGGCCGGCGTGGACAAAGGCAAGGGTGAAGCGGGGGCGGCCACCGGCGGTGCGGCCGGGGGCACGGAGACCGGCGGTGGTGAAACCGCGGGCATCGCCATCGGAGGCTGGGAGGGCATGCTCGTCGGCATCGACGGCGGCCCGCCGAACGGCGACGCCCCGGCCCCCGGCGCTGCACCGGCCAGCTTGTTCAGCAGCGGTTGCTGTTGCTGCTGCAAGCTCATGACGAGTTGTTGCAGCAGCGGCATCAGCGCCTGGAGCAGCCCGCCCAGCTGGCTCATGATGTCGCCGTTGCCCGGCTGCAGGCGCGGCGTCTGCAGCGTGGTGGGCGCAGGCACGTCCTCCAGCATGGCGGCCCACTGCTGCAGCGGTGACGTCCGGCGAACTTCGTCGAGCGGGGAGATGGACTGGATGGACATGTCGGGCTCGGCGCGTTGCGTTTGCGGAGCCTTCAATGTGCTCGTGCCTTGCCTGGCAACCGGCGGCCGAGCGAAGTGGCGGCGGCGCGTGCGAAGCGCCGTGGTGGGCGGGCCTACTGCAGCGAGCGGATGGCGCGGGCGCGCCGCATCGCCGAAGGATGGGTGGTGGTGTCGCGGTTGCTGCCGATGTCCTCGAACAGCCGCGCCGCCTGGGCGGGGTCGTGGCCGGCCTCGCGCATGACTTGCGCGGCGAACGCGTCGGCCTCGAACTCGTGGCGGTGCGACAGCGAGGTCAGGTGGCTGGCCACCAGCGCGCGGGCGCTGCCTTCGTCGGCTGCGCCGGTCACCAGCCGGGCCACGAAGCTGTGCACCGCGCCATGGTGCTTGAGCTGCAGGTGACCGAATTCGTGGGCGATGATGAAGAAGCGCTGCGCCGCCGGCCGGGCCGCCAGGCGCGAGCTGATGACGATGGTGTTGCCGCGGAACACGAAGCCATCCTGCACGCAGTCGCGCACCTCGAAGCGCACCGGGTCGGGCACCTGGACCCGCTCGGCAAAACGGGCGATGTCGGCTTCGATGACCTGGCGCTGGGGGTGGTCGGCACTCACCTCGGCGCAGCCCACCGGGCTCGCCTCGAACTGGCCGAGGATGCGCTCGGCCAGCGGCTGGGTGTGTGCGCCGGTGTGCGCGGCCAGCGTGAAAAAGGCCGCAACCAGCATCGCGATCGTCTTGATAAGCCCCTCGCTGTGATGACCTGTCGTCTGCAGGCGTCACTGTGAAGCGAGGCGCGTTTGTTGAAGAAGGAACTAATCGGCGTTTTGCCCGCCTGTTCGTGCGATCCGCCGGCCGGGCGTGAAAGGGTTGTCGCGGCGGCTTTCTGTAACACTGCGGCGCAGCGTTCTCCCCATGCCGCTCCCCCGCCGCCGCGGCGCCCGCCATGCGACTCAAGCACATCGAGGTCTTCAACGCCGTCATGCTCACCGGCACGGTGAGCGGCGCAGCGAAACTGCTGCACGTCACGCAGCCGGCCATCACGCAGACGCTGCAGCATGCCGAGCTGCAGCTGGGCTATGGCCTGTTCACCCGCCAGCGCAACCGGCTGGTGCCCACACGCGAAGCGCAGGCGCTGTATCCGGAAGTGCAGCGCCTGTTGTCGCAGCTGGAGCTGGTGCGCCGGCTGGCAGGTGCGTTGCGGCAGGGCCCGAGCCAGGAACTGCGCGTGATGGTGGTGCCTTCGCTGGCGGTGAGCGCGCTGCCGGCGGCGCTGCAGCGGTTCAGGGCGCGCTACCCGAAGATGTCGGTGTCGATCCGCACGCTGCATTCGCGCGAGATCGCGCAGGCGATCGCGCTGCAGGAGGCCGACGTGGGCATCGTCTACGGCAGTGCGCAGCACCCCGTGCTGCACGAGGAGCTGGTGGCCACCGGCCGGCTCGTGTGCGTGTCGCGCGTGGGCTCCCCCGGCGCCGACCGCCGTACCACCGTGGCCCTCGAAGACGTGGTGCGCGGCGCGGTGATCCGCATCGACGAGCGCGATCCGCTGGGTGCGATGCTGGCCGAGCAGTGGACCCGCCTGGGCCTGGAGCCGCGCGGCGACATCACGGTGCAGACGCACCACACCGCCATGGTGCTGGCCGAGCAGGGTTTCGGGCCGGCGGTGATCGACTCCTTCACGGCCCAGGCCAGCCGCAGCGAGTTGCTGCACGTGCGCACCCTGCTGCCGGAGGTGCCGGTCACGGTGCGTGCGCTGCTGCCGCAGGGCGTGCGCTCCACCCGGCCGGTGGCGGAGTTCATCGAGGCGTTCCGCGCCGCCACCGCCGAAGCGGCCTGAATTTCCCGCCGCGCCTTCCCAGGCCCCTCATAAGCCGGCCTTATGGGAGGGCGCGAAAACACGATGGCATGCCGCGTGCAGGCTGCATAGCATGGCGTCCACCCATCCACTGCGAGGAGTTCTCATGCGGCTCGTTCCTCTTTCCCTGTGCCTGCTGGCTTCGTGCATGGCGCTGCCCGCGCAGGCGCAGCAGCCCGCCGGCACGCTCGACAAGGTCAAGGCTTCGGGCGGCATCACCGTGGCCTACCGCGAGTCGTCGATCCCGTTCTCATACCTCGACGACAAGGGCCAGCCCACGGGCTTCGGCTGGGAGATCTGCGGCCGCATCGTCGACGAGGTGAAGAAGGCCACCGGCCGCGCCGACCTGAAGGTGTCCACGCAGGCGGTCACGTCGCAGAACCGCATCCCGCTGCTGCAGAACGGCACCATCGACATCGAATGCGGCTCCACCACCAACAACTCCGAGCGCGGCAAGCAGGTCGATTTCGCGATCAACTACTTCTACACCGGCACGCGTTTCCTCGTGAAGGCCGGCGCCCCGATCAAGAGCGTGGACGACCTGGCCGGCAAGAAGGTGGTCACCACCACCGGCACCACCAACATGCTGGTGCTGCGCAAGCTGAACAACGAACGCAAGCAGCCCTTCGAGCTGATCGGCGCCAAGGACCATGCGGAGTCGGCGCTGCTGGTGCAGCAGGGCCGGGCCGACGCGTTCGGCATGGACGACATCCTGCTGTACGGCCTGCGCGCGTCGGCGGCCAATCCGGCGGACTTCGCGGTGGTGGGAGAGCCCATCCAGGTGGAGCCCTACGCGATCATGCTGCGCAAGGACGACCCGGCCTTCAAGAAGCTGGTGGACGGCACCCTCACCGGGCTCATGAAGAGCGGCGAGTTCGAGCGGCTCTACAAGAAGTGGTTCCAGTCGCCCATCCCGCCCAAGGGCATCAACCTCAACGCACCGATGAGCCGCGAGCTGCAGGACAACCTCAAGTCGCTGTCCGACAAGCCCGCGCTCTGACACGCGCCGAGCCCTCGCTCTCCACACCGATGGACACCGCAGCGCACGCCGTGCGCGGGCGCGCTGCGCCCTGCCCGCCCGATGCCCACGTGCAGCAAGCCGCCGGCGTGGTGGGTGTGCTGGGCGGCATGGGCCCGGCCGCCACGCTCGACTTCCTGCACAAGATGCTCGCTGCCACGCCGGCCGCGAACGACCAGGACCACGTGCCGGTGGTGGTGAGTTCCATCCCGCAGGTGCCCGACCGCACCGCCGCCTACCGCGGCGAAGGCGCCTCGCCGCTGGCGGCCATGCTGGCCAGCGGGCGGCGCCTGGTGGCGGCCGGCGCGCAGCTGGTGGTGGTGCCCTGCAACACCGCGCACCTGTGGTTCGACGAGCTGCAGCCGGCACTCGGCCTGCCGATGCTGCACCTGGTGGACGCAGCGCTCGCCGAGGCGCACGAACGCGTCGGCCCCGGTGCACGCCTGGGGCTGCTGGCCACCGATGCCACGCTGGCCTCGGCCTTGTACGTGAACCGCGGGGGCGGCCGGGCGACCTGGGCGCTCCCGACCGCCGGCGAGGTGATCGAGTGGGTCATGCCCGGCATCGCGGCGGTGAAGGCCGGTGACCTTGCACAGGGCGAAGCCTGCCTGCGGCAGGCCGCGCGGGCGCTGGTGCACCGCGGTGCGCAGGCGCTTGTGCTGGGCTGCACCGAGATCCCGCTGGCCCTGCGTGAAGAACACGAGGCCGGCGGCGTGCCGCTCGTCGACGCGACGGCCGCGCTGGCGCGGCAGGCCGTGGCGTGGTCGCTGGCAAAGCTGCACGCCGGCGAATGAGCACCCCGCGCAAGGCTTGTGTCGTCGGCGCCGGCATCGTGGGCTGCGCCACCGCCCATGCGTTGGCGCGCGACGGCTGGCAGGTCACGCTGGTCGATGCCGCCGCCTCGCCCGGCCAGGGCGCCACGCTCGCCAACGGCGCGCAGCTGAGCTACAGCTACGTCGAGCCGCTGGCCACGCCGGCGGCGCTGGCGGCGCTGCCGCGCTGGCTGCTCGCGCCCGACAGCCCGCTGCGCTGGCGGCCGCGGCCCGAATGGGCGCACCTGCGCTGGCTGCTGGCCTTCGTGCTGGCCTGCCGCCACGCCCAGGTGCGACGCACCACGGCCGAGCTGCTGGCCCTGTCGTTCCACAGCCGCGAGGTGCTGCATCGCTGGCTGCGCGAACCCGCGCTCGGCGAGGCCGCGCTGGCGGCCGGCCATGCGCAGCCCGGCAAGCTGGTGCTGTACCGCCAGGCGGCCCAGCGCGAGTCGGTGGCGCGGCAACTCGAATTCCAACGGGGCCTCGGCTGCCGGCAGCGGCTGGTGAGCGCCGGCGAATGCCGCACGCTGGAACCTGCGCTGGCCGCCACCGGAGGCGGCGGCATCGCCTTCGGCGTGTGGACCGAAGATGAGGAGGTGATCGATGCCGCGAAGCTGGCGGCCGCGCTGGCACGGCAAACGGGCAGCGTGCAGTGGCGGCTGGGCTGCACCGCCGAGGGTTTCGTGCGCAGGGGCGGGCGCATCGCCGCGCTCAGGCTGCGCACCGGCGACGAGATCGCCGCCGACGCCTTCGTGCTGGCCGCGGGCCCGGCCAGTGCCGCCCTGCTGCAGCCGCTGGGCATGTCGCTGCCGATCGAGCCGATCAAGGGCTACAGCATCACGCTGCCGGTGGTGCAGCCGGCCGCCGCGCCGCGCGCCAGCATCACCGACAGCGCCCGCAAGCTGGTGCATGCGCGCCTGGGCGGTTCGCTCAGGGTGGCCGGCTTCGCCGAGCTGTGCGGCAGCGACCGGGCGGTGGACGGGCGGCGCATCGAAGCGTTGTGCCAGGCCGTGCGGGACACCTTTCCCGGCGCCTGCGACTTCTCGCAGGTGCATCCGTGGGCCGGCCTGCGCCCGGCCACGCCCTCGGGCCGGCCGCTCGTGGGCCCGACCCGCTGGCCCAACCTGTGGGTCAACACCGGCCACGGCGCGCTGGGCCTCACGCTGGCCGCAGGCAGCGCGTCGCTGCTGGCCGACCTGATGCAGGGGCGCACCCCTGCCATCGGCGCGGAGCCCTACCGACCGGGCGCTGACTAAGCCCGCAGCGTCTGGTTGAAGAAGTCGATGGTGCGCTGCCAGGCCAGTTTCGCGGCGGCCTCGTCGAAACGCGGCGTGGTGTCGTTGTTGAAGCCGTGCTGGGTGCCGGGATACTTGTGCGCCTCGTACTTCACGTCGGCCGCCTTCAGCGCCGTCTCGTAGGCCGGCCAGGCCGCGTTGATGCGCTCGTCGTTCTCGGCGAAATGGATGAGCAGCCGCGCCTTGATGTTGGGCACCTTGTCGGCCGGCGCCGCGTTGCCGTAGAAGGGCACCGAGGCATTGAGCTCGGGCAGGCGGGTGGCGAGGTAGTTGGCCACGCCGCCGCCGTAGCAGAAGCCCACCACGCCGAGCTTGCCGTTGCCTTCGGGGCGTGCCTTCAGCCATTGGGCCGCCGCAACGAAGTCTTCATAGGCCTTGGGCTGCTCCAGCTTGGCGAACAGTTCGCGCGCCTTGTCTTCGTCGCCGGGATAGCCGCCCAGCGTGTACAGCGCGTCGGGCGCAAAGGCCACGAAGTTGTCGAGCGCGATGCGGCGGGCGATGTCCTCGATGTGCGGGTTCAGGCCGCGGTTCTCGTGCACCACCAGCACCGTGGGCAGCTTGCCGCTCGCCTTGGCCGGCTTCACCAGATAGCCGCGAGCCTTGCCGTGGCCCTGCGGCGACGCGAACTCCACGTATTCGGCCTTCAGCCGGCTGTCGTCGGGCTTGACCTTCTGCGCCGCGGCGAACTTGGGACTCAGCGCTTCGAGCAGCGTCGCGGCCGTCACGCCGCCGACGGCGAACTTCGCGGCGCCGTCGAGAAAACCGCGGCGGTCGATGCCGCCGTGCACGTACTTGTCGAACAACCGCAGCACTTCGGGGTGGAAGTCGCCGGCTTTGCTGAGGGGCTTGGGATCGTCTTGCTGCGCCATCTTGAGGCCTCCAGGTTGGGGGAGCCCTTTTACTCGACCGGCTTTGACCCTGCCAAGCACAGGGCGCGCAACTTCACACTTCTTCGCAATGCCGGTGCGAGCAGCGCTCAGCGCGGGTCGGCCAGCGCCAGTCCGACGTTGCCTTCGACGGCCGCCAGCCGCTGTCGTGCGGCTTGCGGATCGATGTCCTTCATGATGGCCACGATGGCCACCTTCACGTGGTACTGGCTCGCCTCGAGCACGCGGCGCGCGGTTGCCTCGTCTGAGCCGGTGGCGCGCATCGTGAGGTGCAGCGCGCGCCGGTACAGCTTGCTGTTGGTGGGGTGCAGGTCGACCATCAGGTTGCCCCACACCTTGTGCAGCCGCACCATGATGGCCGAGGACAGCGCGTTGAGCGCGACCTTCTGCGCGGTGGCGGCCTTGAGCCGGGTGCTGCCGGAAATGATCTCGGAGCCGGTGTTCAGCGTCACGGCCACCTCGGCGCCGCGCGTGAGCGGGGCATCGGGGTTGTTGGCGATGCCGATGGAAAGCGCTCCCGACGCGCGCGCCGCCTTCAGTGCGCCCAGCACATAGGGCGTGGTGCCCGAGGCGGCCAGCAGGATCACCACGTCCTGCGGGCCCGGACGCTGTGCCAGCAGGTCGGCCTCGCCGCGCGCGTGGTCGTCCTCTGCGCCTTCCACCGCCTCGAACATGGCCTGCGGCCCGCCGGCCAGCACCGCGACGGCGCGCGACTTGGGCCATGAAAAGGTCGGGAACAGCTCGACGCTGTCGAGCACGCCCAGCCGGCCGGAGGTGCCGGCGCCCACGTAGAGCAGCCGCCCGCCGCCGGCCACCCGCGGCAGCGCCGCCATCACGGCCGCAGCGATCTCCTCGCGCGCCTCGCGCACGGCCTGCAGCGCGTCGGACTGGTCTTCGACCAGCGCCTCGACCAGGTCGGTGACGTCGTACTGGTCGAGGTGGGGATGGCGCTCGCTCGGGACTTCGGTTTTCAGCATCGTGTCGTTCGTGTTGATCACCAGAAGGGTCCCGAGAGCTTACGCCTGCGGGCGTCAAACCGCTGCGGTCCAGCGCAGGTCGGGGTAGTGATGGATCTCGCCGTTGCCCATCATCGGCTCGAGATAGAAGTCGGTCTCGGGCCAGCGTTTCACCAGGTAGCGCACCGCACGCGCGATGAAACCGTGCGCCACCAGCAGCACCGATTCGCCGCCGTGCTCGGCCTCCAGGCGCTGCAGGCCGGCCTGCACGCGGGCCACCACCTCGCGGATGGTTTCGGCGCCCGGAGGCGCCTCGTCCCACTGCATGACGACCTTGCGGGCGTGGAGCTCCGGGTAGCGGGCCTGCGTCTCCTCGTGGGTCAGGGTCTCGAACACGCCGAAGTCACGCTCGCGGAATTCGCTCATCGTGAGGATCGGCAGGCCGCGTGCCTGAGACGCCAGCGAGGCGGTCTGCTGCGCGCGCAGCAGCGGCGACGCGACGATGCGCGAGATGTCGGGCGGCAAGCGCCGTGCCAGCATCTGCGCCTGCGTCCAGCCAAGCTCGTTGAGCGGCATGTCGGTGGCGCCCTGGTAGCGCATCTGCACGTTCAGGTCGGTCTCGCCGTGGCGTGCGAGGTAGAGGTGGATGGGGCGGGTCATGCGGGGCATTTTGCGCGGGGCGCAACCGTCGCGGTGCGCGAGTCTGCGTTGATGCATAGTCGGCGGCCGAGGGCCACCCGGGCCACACCCCCACCATCGACAGGAGACCTCATGCAACTCATCGGCATGCTCGACTCGCCCTATGTGCGGCGGGTCGCGATTTCATTGCAGCTGCTCGGGCTGCCGTTCGAGCACCGCTCGATCTCGGTGTTTCGCACCTTCGAGCAGTTCAAGGGCATCAACCCCGTGGTGAAGGCTCCCACGCTGGTGTGCGACGACGGCACGGTGCTGATGGACTCGACGCTGATGCTCGACTACGCCGA
>CAMLNA010000101.1 GCA_946481025.1 uncultured Rivibacter sp. | reverse complement strand
GGCGGCCTTGGGCAGGTTGAAGCCCGGGTTGCCGGCCACGATGCCGTCGAACTGGTCGGCGAAACGCGACGCCGCCACCATCGCCTGGCGCCCGCCGTTGGAGCAGCCCACGAAATACGAATGCGAGGCGGCCTCGCCGTAGTGCCGCGCCACGATGTCCTTGGCCAGCGGCGTGACCTGGCCCACCGCGTTGTAGCCGTAGTCCACCCGTGCCTGCGGGTCCAGCCCGAACAGCGAGCCGCCGACGATGGGCGCGGCCTCGGCCCGGTGGCCGCCGTCGGTGCTCACCACCGCGAAGCCCTGGGTCAGCGCGTTGGTGGTCGCCCCGCCGCCCGAGAGCGTGCCGTAGGCCGGCACGATGGCACCGTCGGTGCCGCCGCCGCCCTGGAAGAAGAAGCGGCCGTTCCACACCACCGGCAGCCGCAGTTCGAAACCGATCGCATAGGTCTTGCCGTCCACCGTGCTGGTGCGCTCGGCGAGCTTGCCCTGCACGCGGCAATGCGCAGGCAGCGCCTGGGCTGCGCCGGTGGGCGTCACGCTGTCGGCCGGCACGGCCTCGGCGAGCGTCACGGCGAGGTCGTTGCGGCCGAGTGCGGCCGCGGTGATTTCCGTGCAGGCCAGGCGCACGGGCGTGGGCGCGGGCGCATCATCGCCGTCGTCGCCGCCACAGCCCTGGGCCAGCAGCGCGCCGGCCAGCGCGAGTCCCAGGCCTGCGCTACGTCGTATCGTCATGTCGGTCTCCTCGGTCTGGTGTTGCCCCGGGTGTCGTTGCACCCGGTTGTTTAAGTTAATTAAACAAAATGATCTCAGCCTTCGGGGCAAACCCTGAGCGGCGCACCTACTGTGCGATCCGTGATTTGCCTATGGATTCAGCTCATCGATGATGCGGGTTTACCCGCAAATCACACCCCCTCCAAATGATTAGTATTGTTAACCAATTGATGGACTGAGCTCGCCCCCATGACTTCTGCTTCCGCCCCCACCTCCCTTCTCGCCGCGCTCGACCTGCTGAAGATCGAACTCGACGGCGCCGTGGCCCACGTGCGGCTCAACCGCCCGATCAAGCGCAACGCGGTGAACGACACGCTCGTCACCCAGCTGCACACCTGCTTCATCAACCTGCCCGAGGCCGTGCGTGCGGTGGTGCTCTCCGGCGAAGGCGAGCACTTCTGCGCCGGGCTCGACCTGTCGGAACTGGGCGAGCGAAGCGTGTTCGAGGGCGTGGCGCATTCGCGCATGTGGCATGCGGCGCTCGACCAGCTGCAGTTCGGCCGCGTGCCGGTGGTGGCGGTGCTGCACGGCGCGGTGGTGGGCGGCGGGCTCGAGATCGCGAGCGCCTGCCACATCCGCGTGGCCGAATCGAGCACCTTCTACGGCCTGCCCGAAGGGCAGCGCGGCCTGTTCGTGGGCGGCGGCGGCTCGGCCCGGGTGCCCCGGCTCATCGGCGCCTCGCGCATGGCCGACATGATGCTGACCGGCCGCGTGCTCGACGCCGAGGAAGGCCAGGCGGTGGGCCTGTCGCACTACCGCGTGGCCGACGGTGCCGGCGTCGCCAAGGGCATCGAGCTGGCCCGCAAGATCGCCACCAATGCGCCGCTCTCCAACTTCGCGGTGATGCAGGCGCTGCCGCGCATCGCCGACCTGTCGCAGCCCGACGGGCTGTTCGTCGAATCGCTCATGGCGGCCATCGCCCAGGGCGACGACGCGGCCAAGCAGCGCATGCGCGACTTCCTGGAGAAGCGCGCCGGCAAGGTCAGCAAGGGTTGATCTCATGGCCACGACGCAAGCCACGTACAAGGCGACCCGCATCGGCGGCTGCCTGAGCGCCACGCTGCAGGAACACGCCGGCGGCGTGCAGGTGCTGCGCTCCACCGAGCCGCTGGGCGCCTACCCGGCGCGCCTGACCGACAAGCTGGCGCACTGGGCCCGTGAAGCGCCCGACCGCACCTTCGTGGCGAAGCGCCGCGACGGCGGCGACTGGGAACGCATCAGCTACGCGCAGATGCTGCAGCGCGCCCGCGCGGTGGGCCAGGCGCTGGTGCAGCGCGGCCTCTCGGTGGAGCGGCCGATCGCGATCCTGTCCGACAACGACCTCGAGCACCTGACGCTGGCCCTCGGCGCCATGTGGGCCGGCGTGCCCCATGTGCCGGTGTCGCCCGCGTATTCGCTCGTATCGCAGGACTACGGCAAGCTCAAGCACATCGTCGCCACGGTCACGCCGGGGCTGGTGTTCGCCAGCGGGCCGGCGTACGGCAAAGCCATCGCCGCCGTGGTGGCCGACGACGTGGAAGTGGTGCTGACCGCGGGCGCGCTCGAAGGGCGCGAGACCACGCCCTTCGCCGCCCTGCTCGACACCGAGCCCGGACCCGGGGTCGATGCGGCCCAGGCTCAGGTGGGCCCCGACACCATCGTCAAGTTCCTGTTCACCTCCGGCTCGACGAAGGCCCCCAAGGGCGTGATCAACACGCAGCGCATGGTGTGCGCCAACCAGCAGATGCTGCGCCAGAGCATGGCCTTCCTGGCCGACGAGCCGCCGGTGCTGGTGGACTGGCTGCCGTGGAACCACACCTTCGGCGGCAACCACAACGTGGGCCTCACGCTCTACAACGGCGGCACGCTCTACATCGACGAAGGCAAGCCCACGGCGAACGGCATGGCCGAGACGCTGCGCAACCTGCGCGAGATCTCGCCCACCGTGTACTTCAACGTGCCCAAGGGTTTCGAGGAACTCGCCGCGGCGATGGAAACCGACGACGTGCTGCGCGAGTCGCTGTTCCGCCGCGTGCAGGCCTTCATGTTTGCGGGGGCCGGACTGTCACAGGCGGTGTGGGACCAGCTCGACCGGCTGGGCGAACGCACCATCGGCGCGCGCGTGCCGGTGATCACCGGCCTCGGCATGACCGAAACCGCACCCTCGTGCATGTTCGCGCTGAAGGGCCCGGAAGTGCGCTCGGGCCACATCGGCCTGCCCTGCCCCGGCGTGGACGTGAAGCTGGTGCCGGTGGACGGCAAGGTGGAGGTGCGCTTCCGCGGCCCCAACGTCATGCCGGGCTACTGGCGCCAGGCCGAGCTCACCGCCGAGGCCTTCGACGAAGAGGGCTACTACCGCACCGGCGACGCGGTCAAGTACGTGGACCCGGCGGATCCGCAGAAGGGCCTGCTGTTCGACGGCCGCATTGCAGAAGACTTCAAGCTCGCCACCGGCACCTTCGTGAGCGTGGGCCCGCTGCGGGCCCGGATCATCGCGGCCGGGGCGCCGTGCGTGCAGGACGCGGTGATCACCGGCCTCAACCGCAACGAGCTCGGCATGCTGGTGTTCCCGCGGCTCGACGAATGCCGCAAGCTCGCCGGCCTGGCGGCCTCGACCCCTGCGCCCGAGGTGCTGCACCACCCGAAGGTGCGCGAGTTCTTCCAGCAGCTGGCCGACGAGCTGTGGCGCACCGGCACCGGCAGCGCCAACCGCGTGGCGCGCACCCACGTGCTGGCGGAGCCGCCTTCCATCGACAAGGGCGAGGTCACCGACAAGGGCTCCATCAACCAGCGCGCGGTGCTCGCCCACCGCGCCTCGCTGGTCGAGGCCCTGTACGAGGGCGCGGGCAGCGACCCGTATGTGATCCTGCCTCGCAAGTGAAAGAAGGAACGCATCCATGAAGATCCAGGGCAAGGCCGTCATCGTGACAGGCGGCGGCTCCGGCCTCGGCGCCGAAACCGCGCGCGAGCTGGCACGGCAAGGCGCCAAGGTGGCGGTGCTCGACGTCAATGCCGAGGGCGCGCAGGCCGTGGCGCAGGAGATCGGCGGCCTCGGCCTGCGCTGCGACATCACCGACAGCGCGAGCATCGAGCAGGCCATTGCCGCCACGCGCGAGGCCTTCGGCCCCGTGCGGGCACTCATGAACGTGGCCGGCATCGGCGGCGCCAGGCGCGTGGTCGGCAAGGACGGCACGGCCATGCCGCTCGAAGACTTCAAGCGGGTGATCGACGTGAACCTCGTCGGCACCTTCAACGCCATCCGCCTCGCCGCGGCCGAAATGGCGAGGAACGAGCCGCTCGAAGACGGCGAACGCGGCGTGATCGTCAACACCGCGTCGGTGGCCGCCTTCGACGGCCAGGTGGGCCAGGAGGCCTATGCCGCATCAAAAGGCGGCCTGGTATCCCTCACGCTGCCGCTGGCGCGCGACCTGGCGCAGCACGGCGTGCGCGTGTGCACCATCGCGCCGGGCCTCTTCCTCACGCCGCTGCTCCACAAGCTGCCCGAGGACGTGCAGCAGTCGCTGGCGGCGAGCATCCCCTTCCCCAAGCGGCTGGGCAAGCCGGAAGAGTTCGCGCAGCTGGCCGCGCACATCGTGGCCAATGCATCGTTGAACGGCGAAGTGATCCGCCTGGACGGCGCCCTGCGCCTGCCGCCGCGGTAGTGGCCGTCACGGGTCACCCGTCACAAGTCACCAGTCACGACCAAAAGAGGAGACAAGCATGTGGAATCGCAGACAGTTCATCAACACCGTGGCCGCGGGTGCGGCCGTGAGCGCACTGCCGCTGCGCGCGGGCGCGCAGGCTGCGCCAACGCTGGAGCTTGCCAAGCTGGTGGTCGGCTTTCCGGCCGGCGGCACCACCGACGCGGTGACGCGCCGCATCGCTGAAAAGATGCGCGGCGTGTATGCGAAGAATGTGATCGTCGAGAACAAGCCGGGTGCCGGCGGCCGCATCGCGGCCGAGATGGTGAAGAACACGCCTCCCGACGGCAGCACCTTCCTGCTCACGCCCGCGTCGATCATCACGCTGTATCCGCACGTCTACCAGAAGCTCGCCTACAACAGCTTCGAGGACTTCATCCCCGTCTCCACCGCCTGCACCATCGCCTTCGGCTTCGGCGTGGGCCCCGCCGTGCCCGACAGCGTGAAGACCATGAAGGACTTCCTCGCCTGGGCGAAGGCCAACCCGAAGGACGCGAACTACGGCTCGCCGGCCACCGGCTCGCCGCCCCACTTCCTGGGCGCGCTGCTGTCCAAGGAAAGCGACGTGGACCTGAAGCACGTGCCCTATCGCGGCTCCGCGCCCGGCATCCAGGACCTGCTGGGCGGCCAGATCGCGTCGATGTCCTCGCCCATCGGCGACTACCTGCCCCACCTCGCCTCGGGCAAGCTGCGCCTGCTGGCCACCTCGGGCCCCAGGCGCTCGCGCTTCGCGCCCGACGTGCCCACCTACTCGGAACTCGGCTACAAGGACATGACCATCACCGAGTGGTACGGCTTCTTCGCGCCGGCCAAAACGCCCGCCGAGCACATCAACCGCGCGGCGGCGGCCATCAAGGCCGCCTCGCAGGCGCAGGACGTGATCGACGGCTTCCTGCAGCTGGGCCTGGAAGCGGGCGCCAACACGCCGGCGCAGCTCGCCGCGTCGGTGAAGTCCGAGAACCAGGCCTGGGGCCCGATCGTCAAGCGGGTGGGCTTCACGCCGGAGGCCTGACCGGCGATGTGGCACTACCGGCCGCCGCTGGCCGACATGCGATTCGTGATCGAGCAGGTGCTGGAAGCGCCGGCCCGATGGGCGGCCGGCGACAGCGGCCTCGATGCCGACACAGCGACCCAGGTGCTCGAGGAAGCCGGCCGCTTTGCGGCGGAGGTCCTCCAGCCGGTGAATGCCGAAGGCGACAGCTCCGGCTGCCGCTGGGAGGCGGGTCGGGTGAGCCTGCCGGCCGGCTATCGCCACGCGTATCGCCAGTTCGTCGAAGGCGGCTGGCCCGCCCTCGCCTGCGACCCCGCCTGGGGCGGCCAAGGCCTGCCGCAACTCGTGAACATGGCGCTGTACGAGATGCTCAACAGCGCCTGCCACGCCTGGACCATGTACCCGGGCCTCGCGCATGGCGCCTACGAATGCCTCAAGGCCCACGGCACACCGGAGCTGCAGCAGCGCTACCTGGCAAAGATCGTGAGCGGCGAATGGCTCGCCACCATGTGCCTCACCGAGGCCCATGCCGGCAGCGACCTGGGCCTGTTGCGCACCCGCGCAGAGCCGCAGGCCGACGGCAGCGTGCGCGTGTCGGGCACCAAGATCTTCATCTCGGGCGGCGATCACGACCTCACCGACAACATCGTCCACCTCGTGCTGTGCCGCCTGCCGGACGCTCCGCCCGGCAGCAAGGGCCTGTCGCTCGCGCTGGTGCCCAGGCTGCTGCCCGACGGCACGGCCAACGGCGTGGGCTGCGACGGCGTGGAAAAGAAGATGGGCATCAAGGGCAGCGCCACCTGCACCCTCCGCTTCGAGGCCGCCACCGGCTGGCTCATCGGCGAGCCGCACCGCGGCCTGGCCGCGATGTTCGTGATGATGAACGCCGCACGGCTGCAGGTGGCGATGCAAGGCCTGGGACACCTGGAGATGGCCACGCAGAACGCGCTGCGCTACGCCTTCGAGCGGGTGCAGATGCGGGCGCTGCGACGACCCGAAGGCTCACCCGCGGGGCCTGCCGATCCGATAGCGCTGCACCCCGCGATGCGCCGCACGCTGTGGGCGCTGCAGGCCCGCACCGAGGGCTCGCGGGTGCTGGCCTACTGGTGCGCGATGCTGCTCGACGAGCCGGCCGCGCAGGGCCACGTGGCGCTGCTCACGCCGGTGCTGAAGTCGCTGCTCACCCGGCTGGGGTTCGAAGGCGCGAGCGACGCGCAGCAGGTGTGGGGCGGCCACGGCTACCTGCACGACTGGGGCATCGAGCAGAGCGTGCGCGACGCCCGCATCGCCCTCGTCTACGAAGGCACCAACGAGATCCAGGCGGTGGACCTGCTGCAGCGCAAGGTGCTGGGCGACGGCGGCGCCGCGCTCGGTGCGCTGCTCGACGAGCTGGCGCAGGAAGTGGCGCTGTGCGCCGAACGCGCGGCCACCGCAACGGCCGGCACGGCGCTGCAGCAGCAGATCGAGGCCGTGAGGCAGGCGACCGCGGCACTGGTCGAAGGCCATGCCGAAGACACCGAATGGCCACTTCGCGTGGCCGGCGACTACCTGGAAGGCGTGGGTCATGCGCTGCTCGCCTGGGCCTGGGCCCGCAGCGCCAGGGCCGCGCTGGCACAGCCCGACGAGCGCCTGCGCGAGCACAAGCTCGCCATCGCCCGCTACGGCCGCGAATGGCTGCTGCCGGAAGCGGGCGCCTGCTGGCAACGCGTGCTGGCGCGCCACGCCGCCCTGCCCTGGCTCGACGAGGCGGCCGTGTCGTGAGACACCCTGCGTCAACCTGGATTTCGCCGGCCGAGCCGGACCGCATCCCCCCGGGGGATGCATACACTGGCGACGCCATGCCAGATTCAGACGCCAACAAGCACGAGCACGGCGGCCTCGACCAGAGCGCGCTCGCCCACGTGATGGGCTACAACCTCGCGCAGGCCGACATCCCCGCCCGCAAGATCTTCTTCAAGAACATCGGCCAGCCGCTCAAGCTGCGGCCGGTGGAGTTCACCATCCTGCTGCTGCTGATGTCGAACAAGGACGTCACGCAGAAGCAGCTGTGCCAGACCCTCGCGGTGACCGCTCCCAACGTCACCATCCTGCTCGACCGCATGCAGGAGCGCGGGCTGGTGACCCGCGTGCGCAACGAGACCGACCGGCGCTCGCAGCACATCCTGCTCACCGAGGAGGGCTCCGCGCTGGCCCGGAAGGCGCACGAGACGTCGCTCACCATGGAGAACGAGCCGCTGCGGCACCTGAGCCCGGCGGAGCGGGCGATGCTGATCGAGCTGCTGCAGAAGGTGGCGAGGCATCGGAGGGTGTGAGCCCCCCGCATCACCGCCCCGGCTCCAGCTCCATCAACGCCCGCTGCAAGTCCGCCAACGTGCTCGCCTTCACCCCGTTGCCCAGCGGAAACGACTCGCCGCCAGAGTGCACCACGTGGCGCTCCGTTACCTTCAGCTCCTCTGCAGCGATGTGGAAGCCGCGGCTCGGAACGGGTGCGCTGCTGCGCTTGATCTCGATGGCCCAGCGCTTGCGCCTGGGCAGCTCGAGTACGAGGTCGATCTCGGCACCTGCCGAGCTTCGGTAGAAGTAGGCCTGCGCGGCGGGCGGTGCGACGGCCAGCAGGTTCTCGATGACCCAGCCCTCCCAGCTGCCGCCCGCCACTGGGTGGCCGATCACGTCGTCGAAATCGGCGAGGCCGAGCAGCGCATGTGCGATGCCGCTGTCGCGAACATAGACCTTGGGGGTGCGCACGAGCCGCTTGCCTTCGTTCGAAGCCCAGGGGCGCAGCCGGCGCACGAGCATCAAATCGCACAGCAGATCGACATAGCGGGCCACGGTCTGGCCACTGACCGCCAGTGAGGCTGCGAGCTTGGCAGCATTGATGAGCTGGCCTTGCTCGTGGGCCAGCATGCTCCACAGACGGCGCAGCGTCTCCGCCGGGATGCGGGGCCCCAGCTGGGGAATGTCGCGCTCGAGGTAGGTCGCGATGAACTGCTGGCGCCAGCGCAGACTGGCCTCATCGGCGGCAGCCATGAATGACTCGGGGAAGCCGCCTCGCACCCAAAGACGTTGCGTCTCCTTCGCCGGCACCTCTGCGGCCGCCAGCGGCTGCAACTCCATGTAGGCAATGCGGCCGGCCAGACTCTCGGACGACTGGGCCAGCAAGGCCCCGGTGGCAGATCCCAGCAGCAAGAACTGCCCCGCGCGCCGTCCGGCACGGCGGCGGCTGTCGATCACTCCGCGCAGTACGGGAAACAGGGCGGGCAGGCGCTGCACCTCGTCAACGATCACGAGCCGATCGGTGTGCGTCTCAAAGTAGGCCGCGGGGTCGGCGAGCTTGGCTGCGTCGGCCGGTGACTCGAGGTCGAGGTAGATCGCCGAAGGGTGCTCCTGAACCAGCTCCATCGCCATGGTTGTCTTACCGACTTGGCGTGGTCCGAGAATGGCGACGGCCGAAAATTCAGCGAGAAGCTGACGCAGGAAAGGCAGGCGGTAGCGCTGATACATCCACGCAATTATTCCATCTCATGGAAGAATTGCAAGGTTGGAAGGCTGCCCGGATGGCGCAGAGTTCTGCAGCAGCGCTGCGCCATTTCCACCCCATGAATCCAACCTTCGACCGACTCGCCGCCGAACTTTCGCTGGACGACGCGGCCAACGAGCGCCTGCGGCTCGAGTTCGGGCATGCGTGCGCGACAAGGGTCCGGCACTTGCTCGAAGAGCCCGCCGTCCTTGCCTGCCTCGACGGGCTCGGCCGGTACCTCAGGGGCTCCATCGACCCGCCCGAACTCGAGCGCCTGGCCGCCCAGGCTTCGCAGCTGGCCAACCGGCACCAGGGTTCGAGATCGCTCGACGGCGTGGGCCATGCGGCGGTGTCGGCCAGCTATGCGGTGGCCAATGCGCTGGCCGGCAAGGCGCGCCAGGCGGCCGACTACGCGGCCTATGCCGCCGTGTATGGCCAGGGCGGCTACGGTGCCGTGGCCGAGCGCGAGTCGTTCGAGCCCGAATACCGCTGGCAGCTGGATTGCCTCGCGACGCTCGCGCAGCGCTCGCTTCCACCGACCTAGGGATGCCCATTTCCCGCGGCCTCCACCAAATTCCGCGGAGGTCTTTTCGTTCGCGGCCACGCCCGTGCCGCGGCAACCCAGGGAGAAGCGGCCATGAAGCTCAAGACGCTCGACATCGCGACCTTCAATCTCTACAACCTGAACGAACCGGGCATACCGCTCTACACCGACCGCGACGGCTGGACGGCCGAGGAGTACGCCCGCAAGATCAAGTGGACCTCGGAGCAGCTCGCCTGGCTCCAGGCCGACGTGATCGGCTTCCAGGAGCTGTGGCACAAGGTCTCGCTGATGGCCGTGGCCGAAGCCGGCGGGCTGGTGGACGAATACGACGTCGTGGCGCCGGACGGCGCGGTCGGCCGGGGCATCGTGTGTGCGGCCATGGTGCGCAAGGGGCTGCTCAGCTCGCAGCCTGAATGGATCGCCGACTTTCCCCCGGGCTTCAGGCTCGCTTCCAGGGGTGACGACCCGCAGACGCCCGAGATCGCGGTGAACATCCAGGGCTTCTCGCGGCCGGTGCTGCATTTCACCATCCGGCCGCGGGAAGACGAACCCGACATGCACATGTTCGTCTGCCACTTCAAGTCGAAGCAGCCCACCCGGATCCACACCGAGCCCTGGTACACCAAGGACCCCTACTCCAAACACGCCAAGGCGCTGGGCTCGGCCCTCTCGACCATCCGGCGCACGGCCGAGGCCGCCGCGCTGCGCTTCATGCTGAACGACCTGATGAAGGGCAATGACACGGCGGTCGTCGTGATGGGCGACATCAACGACGGCCAGATGAGCAACACGGCCAACATCCTCACCGACCAGCCGGCCTACCTGGTGGGCGACTCGGTGGGCGGCGGCGACGTGGCGCTCTACACCGCGCAGACGCTGCAGGAGTACCGCGACTCGCGCGACGTGTACTACACCCACGTGCACCAGGACTTCCGCGAGTCGCTCGACCACATCCTGGTGAGCGAGCAGCTCTACGACAACAGCAAGCGTCGCCGCTGGCTCTTCGACGGCCTGGTCGTGAACAACGACCACCTCAACTTCGAGGACCACAAGGCCACCGGCACCAACGACCACGGCATCATCCGGGCCACCTTCAAGTACCGGCCGATCAAGGCGGAGATCGAGTAGGCCGCAAGCCGATTCCGCAGGGGTCCGGGCCGAGCGTCAGTTGCAGACGGTTGCAAGCCCTTGCGGCGGCAGGGTGCCTCGTCAGCGAACGGTCATGACTGCGCGAGACAGCGCCTCCTAGACTCGTTCAGCTTCCCCCTTGCACATGAAGACACCCCATCGAGACCTGCGCCACCTGTGCGGAATGTTCGCGCTGACGCTCATGCTTGGCGCCTGTGGTGCCGGTGACGAGCCCGCGGCCGATGCCGGCGCCGGCAGCGGCCAGCCGACGCCCACGGCCACGCCTGCCCCTACACCCACACCCACGCCAGCGCCCACAACCGCCCCCACCGCCACGCCCGCGCCTACACCCACGCCGACGCCCACGCCTTCGCCCACCCCTGGCCCCACGCCTACCCCCACACCGACGCCCACGGCCAGTGCCGGGTGCGGCAGCGCTGCCCAGTTCGCGGACGGCAGGTACACCCTGACTTCGGACGGCCAGACGCGGGAGTTCTGGATCGATGTCCCCGCGAACTACGACCCGAGCAAGCCCCTGCCGCTGATCGTCGGGCTGCACTGGCGGGGCGGCCAGGCCACCGACGTCTACGGCACGGGCGACGGCGCCTTCTTCGGGTTGAAGAAGCTCTATGGCGATTCCGCCCTCTTCGTGGCCCCCAACGGTCTCGACCAGGGATGGGCCAACACGAACGGCCGCGACGAGCGGTTCATCCGGGCCATGGTCGACCGCCTCAAGAGCGGCCTGTGCGTCGACGTGACCCGCGTCCATGCGACGGGGTTCAGCTTCGGCGGCATGATGTCCAACGCCCTGGGCTGCCATGCCGGCGACGTCTTCCGCGCCGTGGCGCCGATTGCCGGTTCGCTGTGGAGCGGTTGCGAGGACTCACCGAACACGGTGGCCGCCATCCTGATCCACTCGCAGGCCGACTCGGTGGTCGGCTACCAGTTCGGCGAAGAAGCGCGCAACAAGTACATCGCCAAGAACCAGTGCAGCAGTACCGTGCGCAGCATCGGCACCAACGGCTGCGTCGAATACCAGGGGTGCAGCGCCGGCCGTCCGGTCGTGTGGTGCGGCTTCCCCGACGGCGGGCACTGGCCTCCGGAATTCGCCCCGCGCGAAATCAAGAGCTTCTTCGATCGCTTCTGACCTGGGTTCAAGCGCCGGCCGCAACCCCCGCCGCGAGCTGCTCACGCAACACCGCCACCTCTTGGCGCAGCGCCGCGTTCTCCGCGGTCAGCACCGCCACACGCCGGCGCAGTGACTCGAGCGTTTCACCGGCTTCTGCGCCGGCCGCCGGGCTTGCATCCGGCGTCGGCGCAGCCGCGGCATCGTCGCCCTCGCCACGCGGCTTCTTCTTCGACTCCCGCACGCGCTTGGCGACCTGCTTGAGCTCCTCCTTGCCGGCGGCAGCGGCAGCGACCTGTTCTTCGGCAGGCAGCGTGGCCACGGCCGCCGCCGCGTTGATCGAGATCGTGCCGGCCTTCACCGCCGCCACCACTTCCGGCGCGGCCTGCTTGTGGATCTTCTCGATCATCAGGACCTGGCTGCTGCTCAGGCGCGCGGCCTTGGCCACGGCTTCGCGGCTGTCGAGCGGCTCGGGCGCGGCAGCGGGCTGCGGAGGCGGCGTGTCGACCGCCGGGGCCTCCTGAACCGCCGCAGCCGCCGTCTCCCGCGAGCGCCGCTCGGCGAGGAGCTCCCGCTTGCGCAAGGCCAGCACGCCGCGCTGGAAGGTGGACACGCTGCGTCGCCCCAGGTGGTGGTCGATCATCCAGAGGTACACGTCCTCGATGGACCCGAACCGCGCATGCTGCACCGTCTGGAACGGCAGGCCGTGCTTGCGGCAGATCTCGTAGCGGTTGTGCCCGTCCACCAGCACGTTGCCCCACAGCACCAGCGCATCACGGCAGCCTTCGGCCAGCAGGCTGCGCTCGAGGGCTTCGTATTCCTCGGGCGTCAACGGGTCGATGTAGGCCTTGAGTTCTTCGTTGACGACGATGTCCATTGGGGGGCGGTGCGCGACGGCTGCAAAGGGCGCGCATTGTAGGCAGGCCGCCCTGCCCGCCCCGCTGGCCGCCGCCGCTTCATTCCCAGGAGGCCAACTGCGTCACGATGCGCGCGAACTCCTGCAGCGTGCGCACCTTCCCGCACTCCACGTAGTACAGGTATTCGTAGTGCGCCCGGCGCTCGTGCTCGCCGGCCCGGCCCATGGCCCGGCCGGTGTCGCACAGCGCCTCGAGCCGGCGCAGGTCGAAGTCTTCCTTGCCCTGTTGCCATGCGGCAGCCCGGGCCGCGGACAGCTCGGCCGCCCGCCGGGCCGTGTTGCGCTCCTTCAGCCGGCGATGCAATGCCAGGGCGGCGTCGCCCTTCAATGTGGCCATGGGGTTCCTGTCATTTCGAACGGGCGCAGTGGGCATCCACCGCCTGCGCCCAGGTCATGCCTTCATAACGTTGCAATGCTGCACGCAGGCCGGCCGCCCGCTGCGGGTCGTCGATGCCGCCGGCCATCCGCTCGATCAGCGCTGCATCGATGACCCGGTCGCCGACGAAGCCCACCGCCGCGCTTTCCGGCGCGGTGATGCGTTCGTACAGCTGCGGCTCGTGGATGCAAAGCTCGCCGTTTTCGACACTCGCCACCTTGACCTTGCTGCCGTCCTCGGTCGTGCCGAAGAGCTGGTAGTTGCCGAGATCGGGCTTGTCGAGCAGCTTGTCGATCACGTCGAGCCGGTTGCCTCGCACGCCGGTGAACCCATGGGCTATCGCGAGGTAAGGCGGCACCGGGTCGTCGCCTTCGGGCGTGCGCATCAGCACACCGGCCAGCGATCGCTCGAGCGGGGCATCGATGTCGCACAGTTCCATCTTGCGGCCGGTCTGCTCCGCCATCTCGAGGTAGGCGCCGATCTCCCCGGGCTGGGCCAGCCGCTTGTCCACCAGCATGCTGGCCGGCGCGCCGCTGGGCGTCTTCATGGGTTTCAGTTCTTCCTCCAGGCGATCGGCGAGCACGCACGACTCGCCGTGCACCCGCTCGGAACTCGGCCGCGTCGGGCCGGAGTGGTCGCGCAGGGCGGGCTTGAATGCGTCCGGGTTGATCACGCCGGCGCCGCCGCTGGCCTTCAATGCATCGGCCAGCACCGGGTGGGACTTCTTGGCCATGTAGGTCTTGCCGGCCGCGGTGTTGCCCCTCAGGGCGAACAGCGTCGGCGGCTGCTGTGCTCGCTCCACCGCCTCGGCGAACTTGAGCGCGCCGCTGGTGGCTTCGCCGATGAGCCGGTCATGAAGCTTCAGGCGCTCGGGCTGCCAGTGGGCCGCCACGGCGAGGTGCGCCCAGCGCAGCGGCCCGCGCGGCGGGATCGGGCCCCGGGTGTAGAGCTCGGTGGTGGGCCTGTTGTCACCGTCGGGCCGTGTCGGCGCATCGTTGGCGGCCTCGGCCGCAGCCGGTCCGGCAGCCGGCAGCCTGGCCCGCACCGGAGACACCGAAGCCTGCAGGTCTTCGGCGCGCTCCGCTCGGCCGTTGCCGCGGGGCTGGAGCGGCCCGTCGTCCGGGCCGCTGGAGGCATGCCGGGCCGCCGCCCCCGTGGGCTCGGTGCGCGCGGCCACGGGCGTGGAGTGCTGCCTGAGCAGCCGATTCAGCGTCGAGAACACGGACAGGGTGCGTCATGGTTGCGTTGCGCACCATGCTGAAGCGCGAGCGCCGACCGGCCGTCATGCAAGCGAAACCGGCGATGGCGGCGCGAAGGGGCGGCGCACCACGAAAGAGCGCGCCGCGATCTACTGCGCCTCGCGCCGCGCCTTCAGCCGGTAGGCCAGCTGCGCCCGGGTGAGCCCGAGCAGCCGCGCCGCCGCCGACAGGTTGCCCTGCGCCCGCGACACCGCCTCGTCGATGAGGCGGTGTTCGATGGCCTGCAGCGACAGCCCTTGCCGGCCCGGCTCGCAAAGACGATCCAGCAACAGGTCCGAGGCGGCCTCCGCGGCAGCCGAGGCGGCGGTCTCCTGCATCGCCGCCTCGGCCGCGGTGGCCAGCACCCCGGCCGCACCCAGCGAATACAGCCCCTCGTCGAGCTGCTCGCGGCGCAGCAGGTGCGGCAGGTCGACCACGCCGTCGTCGTCGGCGCTGATCACGCCGCGCTCCACGATGTTCTGCAGCTCGCGCACGTTGCCGGGGAAGGCGTAGTTCAGCAGCGCCTTCACCGCGCGCGGCGTGTAGCCGCGCACGCTGCGACCGTGCAAGCGGCTGTAGCGGTGCAGGAAGAAGTTCATCAGCAGCGGGATGTCCTCGCGGCGCTCGCGCAGCGGCGGCAGGTGGATCGGAAACACCGCGAGGCGGAAGTACAGGTCTTCGCGGAAGCGCCCGGCCTTCACCTCGGCCTGCAGGTCCACGTTGGTGGCGGCCACCACCCGCACGTCGACCTTGATGGCCTGCGTGCCGCCCACGCGCTCGATCTCGCCTTCCTGCAGCGCACGCAGCAGCTTGCCCTGGCCGGTGGGGCTCAGGCTGCCGATCTCGTCGAGGAACAGCGTGCCGCCGTCGGCCCGCTCGAAGCGCCCGGGCCGCGACGTGGTGGCCCCGGTGTAGGCGCCGCGTTCCACGCCGAAAAGCTCCGATTCCATCAGCGTGTCGGGAATGGCTGCGCAGTTGAGGGCGACGAAGGGCTCGGCCTTGCGCGGGCTGATGCGGTGGAGCATCGAGGCGAACAGCTCCTTGCCCACGCCCGACTCGCCGGTGAACAGCACCGTGGCGCGCGTGGTCGCCACACGCGACAGCATGTGGCAGGCCGACTTGAAGGCCGACGACACGCCGACCATGTCATGGCCCCCTTCACCCGCACCGGCCGTCGGTCCGGCCCCTGTGCCGGCCAGCTGCACGCCGCCCAGCACCGCCGGCTGCGCCGGGCCGAAGGCGCGCGCGCTGAGGAACTCCTTGGCATTGAGATAGCGCAGGTCCTCGCTCACGTCGCCCCAGGCGTCGGCCGTCTTGCCGATCACGCGGCACACGGCGGCGCCGGTGGAGCGGCACTCCACCTCGCGAAAGATCACCGGCATGCCCAGCATGCCGGTCACGTAGCCCATCGCGTAGCCCAGCTGCGTCCAGCAGGCCGGCTCGGTGCCCAGGCCGTAGGCCGAGATGTGCTCGTCGTCCTCGCTGGAGTGGTGCCAGAGGAACTCACCGTGGTAGGTGCCGCGGGCCACGTCGAACTCGAACTCCACCGGCTCCACCTTCACCACGCCCTCCAGCGCATGCAGCCTCGGACCGGCCATGAAGGTGGCGCGCGCGTCGGCGTCGGGCCAGCGCTGGCGCACCAGCTGCGCATCGCGCGCGCCCGATTCGTAGCCCGCGCGGGTGAGCAGGCCGCGTGCGCGCTCCAGGCCCACGCTGTCGATCAGCTCGCGGCGCAGCGTGCCCAGCGACGAGGTGTGCATCAGCACCATGCGCTGGTCGTTGAGCCAGATGCGGCCGTCGCCCGGCGAGAAGAACAGGCACTCGGTCAGGTCGGCCAGCCGCGGGTGGTCGGCGAGGTCCAGCGGCGACGGCTCGCCGCGGCGCATCAGCGCACCGCTGCTGCCGCCGCGCGACATCTCGGCCAGGGAAACGCGCGAGGCGGGAGGTGACGTCGACATCTGAAGTGAAACCTCTTTACTGAAGTGAAAT
>CAMLNA010000100.1 GCA_946481025.1 uncultured Rivibacter sp. | reverse complement strand
CTTCGGGCCGCCGCGCCGGGCCGCCCCAAGCAAGGCCCGCCTCCCCTCGGGGGAGAGCTTGCGAGGGGGCCGGCCGGTGTACTCGCCGGCCGAGGGGCCCACATCACTACTGCACGATCTTGCCGCCCTCGCCGATCATGGCGAAGTCCACGTAGCGCGAGCCGGTGCGGCCGGCCTGGCTGAAGTCGAGCGTGTAGCCGCCGACGTCCAGGCCGCCCTTCTCGAGCGCGGCGGTGATGGCCGGTGCCGTGAATGCGGTGGCGCGCTCCATGGCCTTCACCAGCGCCTTGGCGGCGATGAAGCCCTCGATCGAGCGGGCCGACAGGTCCGGGTCCTTGGACGCCTGGCGCAGCTGCAGGTACTCGCGCACCACCGCGCGGTTGGTCTCGCCGGACAGCGGCAGCACCACCGAGAAGGCATAACCGCGGGCGCGCTCGCGGCCCAGGGTCTTGAGCAGCGCATCGGTGTCGATGATGGACATGCCGTACATCGTGGCCGGGCCGCCGGCCTCGCCGTACTGCTTGACGAACTGCACCGCCGCCGCGGTGGTGGCCCCCAGGAAGATCACCTGCGGGCCGGCCTTGAGCATCTCGGCCACTGCCTTTTCCACCGCCACCGTGTTGCGCGCATAGCTGGAGCGCGCCACCAGCGTCACGCCGTAGCGCTTGGCGGCGGCTTCGGCGCCCGTCACCACATCCTTGCCCAGCCCGTCGTCCTGGTAGACCACGCCCACGCGCTGGATGCCCAGGCCGGAAAGCTGCTCGAACAGGCGGCCGATCTCGTCGTGGTAGCTGGCTTTCACCACATGCATGCCGTCGGCCTGCGCCACCGAAGCCGCGCCCGAGACGGCCCCCACCATCGACACCTTCTGCCTGACCAGCACGCCGTCACGGGCCAGCGCCTCCAGGTTGGAGGTGCCCACACTGCCGATCAGCGCCACCGGCTGTGCCTGGGTGATGAGTTCATTCGTCAGGCGCACCGTCTCTTCGGGCTTCTGGGCGTCGTCCCGGGTGACCAGCTGGATGCGTTGGCCGCGCACGCCGCCCTTGGCATTCACCGCGTCGAAGTAGAGCCTGGCGCCTGCGTTCATGGCCCGGCCGGTCACTGCCTGCGGACCGCTGAACGGCGCGACCTGGCCGATCACCACGTCGGCCTGCACGGCGCCGGCGCCCATCCACAACGCCGCGGCGCCCAGCATGGCGCGCCACATGGTGCCCACGGCCGATCGCTTATGGGCCGATCGCTTCTGTTGACTGCTTCTCATGGTTCGTACTTCCCGACAACGTCGCTGGTTGGGTGGTTGCGATGTTCGAGGCAGCGCTGTCTCTGCACTTCGAAAAAAGAGGCGGCTGGTGGCCGCCCTGGCGCGCGATTCTAAGAAGCAGCCTAGGGTTAACCCTCGACGTGTCGCGCCATGGTGGACACCTTCGTGAAAAACTGCACGCCCCTGCCTGCGGGGCCGGTGCCTGCCGCGCAGGGTGACTGCCCCTACAATGCGCGCCGTAGTTCACCCAAGGCCGTCGTCCTGAGGTCTGTCGCTCGTTGTGCTCCGCCCCTGAGCCGGCGCACTTTCCGCCCGAATCCCCGAGTCACGTTTCTTGAGTCGTACTGCCCTCGCGTGCAGCGCTGTGCCGCGCGCGGGTTTCTTGAGTTCAACCACAGATCGACAGATAGGAAACGTGACATGAGCGTGCAAACCGGCACCGTCAAATGGTTCAACGATGCCAAGGGCTTTGGCTTCATCGCCCCGGACGGCGGCGGCGAAGACCTGTTCGCCCACTTCCGCGACATCCAGGGCAACGGCTTCAAGACCCTGGTCGAGAACCAGCGTGTCGAGTTCGAAGTGAAGCAAGGCCAGAAGGGCCCGCAGGCCGCGAACATCCGTCCGCTGTAAGGCGGGCCTCGCGCCAGAGCGACCGCAGCACCGCTGCGGTTTTTTTTCGCCTGCGCGGCACGCGGCGGCCTCGCGCGGCGCAGCCGGCTTTGTGGCAGAGTCGCCCGCAGTCCTGGCCCACAAGAGGAATCTCCATGAGCGAAGCCGCTGCCAACGAAGAAGTCATCGTCAAGTCCGACAGCATCACCGACAAGCTGACCTTCAAGTCGCGTTTCGTGCTGCTGTTCGGCGAGATCAACGACAAGCTCGCCCGCACCACCTGCGAGCGGCTGATCGCGCTGGCGCAGGAATCCGACGCGCCGATCCACATGCTGGTCTCGTCGCCGGGCGGGCACGTGGAGTCCGGCGATGCCATCCACGACATGATCCGTTTCATCGGCGCGCCGGTCACCACCATCGGCAGCGGCTGGGTGGCCAGTGCCGGCACGCACGTGTACCTGGCCGCGCCGAAGGAACGCCGCGTGTGCCTGCCCAACACCCGCTTCATGATCCACCAGCCGGCCGGCGCCGCCGGCGGCCAGCAGACCGACATCGCCATCCATGCGCGCGAGATCATCAAGACCCGCGAACGCATCGCGCGCGTCACGGCGCGGGAGACGGGGCAGCCCTACGACAAGGTGCTGGCCGACATGGAGCGCGACTTCTGGCTGAGTGCCGAGGAGGCCATCGCCTATGGGCTCGTGTCGCGCATCGTCGAGCGCCAGTTCGACCTGATGGGCTGAGCCGCCCTGCCGGCAAGGCATGGTGCTTGCCGCTTTTCTGCAGTGGCCGCGACTCGATGCCGCGGCCCGCAACTGCGAAAGGAGAGCACCATGCCTCAGTCCGCCTGGAGCGCCAAACGCGAGCGGCAGTACCAGCACATCAAGCAAGGCCTCAAGTCCCGCGGCAAGGGCGAAGACCTGGCCGAGGAGATCGCGGCGCGCACCGTCAACAAGGAGCGTGCGCAGCACGGCGAGTCGAAGACGGCGAGCCGCTCGTCGGTGAAGGACGTCTCGCCCGGCCACCGGGGCGGCAAGCGGTCGCACAGCGGCGAAGGCGGCCGCACCTTCGAGCAGCTCTACAACGAGGCCCGCCAGCGCGGCATCAAGGGTCGTTCGGGCATGAACAAGCAGCAGCTGCTGCGTGCGCTGTCACATTGAACGCCCGAACATCCTTCACCACCCCCTTGCAGGCACCAGCGTCTTGCTGAACAGCGTGGCGCCGGCCAGGTCTTTCAGGGCCACGGTCATGACGCGGCTGCGCGAGTCGATGTCCACCTGGCCGAAGAACTGGAAGCCCGCGGACGGCGGCGCGTTCGCTTCGGGCGGCGCCTTCTGGTAGACCACCTGCAGGCCGAAGGTGGCGTCCACCGCGTTCGGGCCGAAGCTGCCGGCATTGAGCGGACCCGACACGAACTCCCAGAACGGGTCGAAATCGTCGTAGACCGCCTTGTTGGGGTCGTAGTAGTGGGCCGCCGTGTAGTGCACGTCGGCGGTGAGCCACACCACGTTGTCGATGCGTGCGCGCTTGATCGCGGTGAGCAGCCGGGCGATCTCGAGTTCGCGGCCGGAGGCCGGGCCGTCCACGCCGTTGGCCACCGCCTCCCAGCGGGCGCGGCCCTGCGCGTCCTTGCCGTCGGGCACGTGCAGGCCGATCGGCATGTCGGAGGCGATCACCTTCCACGTGGCCTTCGAGCGCTTCAATCCTTCCAGCAGCCAGGCCATCTGCTCGCGGCCCAGGAAGGCGGTTTCGGGCCCTTCGGCGGACTGCGTGTTGTGCGTGTTCGGGCCGCGGTAGCTGCGCATGTCGATCACGAAGACGTCGAGCAGCGGGCCATACGGGACGTGGCGGTACACGCGCTCGCTCTCGACGTCGGCGGTGTGGCGCAGCGGCGCGTATTCGAGGAAGGCGCGCGTCGCGCGGCCGGTGAGCAGCGGGATGTTCTTCTCGGTGTAGCGCGCATCGGCCGACAGGTCCTTGCTGTCGGACCAGTTGTTGGTGACCTCGTGGTCGTCCCACTGCCAGATCTGCGGCACCTCGCGGGCGAAGCGCTGCACGTTGGCGTCCATCAGGTTGTAGCGATAGCGGCCGCGGAACTCGTTGAGCGTCTCGGCGACCTTGCTCACTTCCTCGGTGACCACGTTGCCCCAGACGCTGCCGTCCTTCAGCTGCACGGCCGACTGGATCGGGCCGTCGGCATAGATGGTGTCGCCGCAATGCAAAAAGAAGTCCGGCTGTTCGCGGCGCATCTGCTCGTAGATCTTCATGCCGCCCCAGGCCGGGTTGATGCCCCAGCCCTGGCCGGCCGTGTCGCCGCTCCATACGAACCGCACGTCGCGCGAGACGCCATGGCGGTGGCCGTGGCCCTGCCCGCCCGGCGCCAGGCGCAGGCGGCCGGCCACCGGCTCGGACAGCACGCGTTCGTTGCCCAGGTCCTGCAGCACCACGCGGTAGTGGATCTGCTGGCCGGGCGGCAAGCCGGTGAGGTCGATGCGGCCGGTGCAGTCGCTTTCCGGCAGCAGATAGGGGCCGCGCACGCGCTGCGCATCGGCGAAGTTCTCGCGCGTGGACCATTCGACCCACAGCCGCGAAGGCCGGTCGCCGCGGGCCCACACGATGGCGCCGTCGGCGGTGACATCGCCGGTCTGCACGCCGTGCGGCAGCTGCGGTCGCGCGCCGTCACGCGTGATGATCCCGGGCGCCTGCTGCGCACGCAGGATGCGGGGCAGGCCCAGGCCGGCTGCGCCGATCCAAAGGCCCTGGCTCAGGAGAAGGTCGCGGCGTTTCATCGTGAGGCACCCGTGGTCTTGATGTGAATGACGCGGGAGCATCACAGCCGGCCTTGACAACCATGTGTCAGCCCCGGACCGTCAAAGCACAAGTCCGTACACACATGGCGCCACGGCGCGGCATGATGCTGGCCCTGGAGGACCGCAGCCATGAACCAACACAACAAGCAGCGCTGCACGCCGGCGCTCGTGGCACTGCTGACCGCCGCCGCGCTGAGCGCCTGCGGCGGCGACGACGACCCGCCATCCGCGCAGAATGCGGTGCCGGTGGCGACCATCGCCGCACCGGCCGCCAACAGTACTTTCCGAGCCGGCGACACCCTCACCTTCACCGGCAGCGCCACCGACGCCGAAGACGGCGCGCTCGGCAACGCGCGGCTCACCTGGTGGGTCGACCTCCACCACGACACGCACACGCACCCGGCAGTGCAGCCCACCCAGGGCGCGAGCGGCAGCTTCACCGTGCCCACGCAGGGCGAGACCTCCGACAACATCTGGTACCGATTCCACCTGCGCGCCACCGACAGCGCCAACCAGAGCGTCGAAGTGACCCGCGACGTCATGCCGCAGAAGGCCCAGGTCACGCTGGCCACCGTGCCCGCCGGGCTGCAGCTCACGCTCGACGGCCAGCCGGTGGCCGCCGCGCCCCACGTCTTCACCGGCGTGGTGGGCATCGAACGCGCGCTCGGCGCGGCCGACCAGAACTTCAACGGCCGCCGCTACCTGTTCGCGGGCTGGAGCGACGGCGGCAACGCCACCCACACCATCGCCACGCCGGCGGCCGACACCACCTACACCGCCACATTCACCGACGACGGGCCGGTGGCGAACCAGCCGCCCACCGTCTCGCTCGCGGCCGCTGCCACCGGTACGGTGGGCGTCGCGCAGCCCCTCACCGCGACGGCCGCCGACAGCGACGGCACGGTTGCGCGGGTGGAGTTCTTCGAGAACGGCACCCGCCTGGGCGAAGACACGTCCAGCCCCTACACCTTCAGCTGGACGCCCGCGACCAGCGGCAGCCGCAGCCTCACCGCACGTGCCACCGACAACGACGGCGGCGTCGCGACCAGCAGCGCCATCACCGTCAATGTCGCGCCGGCAGGCGGTCCCGATACGCAGGCCCCCAGCGTCACGCTCACCGCGCCGGCGCACCTGCAGACCGGCGTCACCGGCACGCTCGCTCTCACCGCCGACGCCAGCGACAACGTCGGTGTCGCGGGTGTCGAGTTCCAGGTCGATGGCGAGGCCATCGGCAGCGAAGACACCACCGCGCCGTATGCCGCCAGCATCGACGCCGGCCTCTACGCACCCGGCCAGCACATCGTGCGGGCCCGCGCGCGCGACGCGGCGGGCAACCGATCGGCCTGGGCCAGCGCCACCATCCGGGTGGGCGGCAGCCGGGGCGTGCAGAACGGCTTCACGCGCAACGAGAACTGGATCACCGGACTGTCGAGCGCCACCGCGTTCGCGCAGGCGCCCGACGGCCGCCTGTTCGTGGCGCAGCAGGGCGGTGCACTGCGCGTGGTGAAGAACGGCGTGCTGCAGGCCGCGCCGTTCCACACCTTCGCGGTCGATTCGGCCGGCGAGCGCGGCCTGCTGGGCGTGGCCTTCCATCCCGGCTTCGCCAGCAACGGCTGGGTGTACGTCTACTACACCACCACCGCGAACGGCACGCACAACCGGGTGAGCCGGCTGGTGGCCAGCGGTGCCAACCCCGACGTCTCCGACGGCAGCGACACCGCGCTGGTGGACCTGCCGAACCTCTCGTCGGCCACCAACCACAACGGCGGTGCCCTGCACTTCGGCCTGGACGGCAAGCTGTACGTGGCCGTGGGCGACAACGCGAGCGGCGGGCGCGCCCAGGACCTCGCCGACCCGTTCGGCAAGATGCTGCGCTTCAACGACGACGGCAGCATCCCCACCGACAACCCGTTCTACAGCCAGCAGACCGGCCTGGCCCGGGCGGTGTGGGCCTACGGCCTGCGGAACCCCTTCACCTTCGCCGTGCAGCCGGGCACCGGCCGGATCCACATCAACGACGTGGGCCAGAACACCTGGGAAGAAGTCAACGTGGGCGCACCCGGGGCCAACTACGGCTGGCCGGGCTCGGAAGGGCACGACAACGTGAGCGGCGGCCTCACCGGGCCGCTGTTCGCCTACCGGCACAGCAACACGTCGCCCGCCGGCAGCGGTCCGGGCGGCTTCTTCGTGGGCTTTGCGATCGCAGGCGGCGCGTTCTACCCCGCCAGCGGACCGTTCCCCGCCACCTACCGCGGCAACTATTTCTTTGCCGACTACGTGAGCCGCTTCATCGGACGGCTCGACGCGGCCAACAACCATGCGGCCTACGCCTTCGCCACGCTGTCCGGCACGCCGGTGGACATGCTGGTCGGCGCCGACGGCGCGCTGTACGTGCTGACCCGCGGATCCATCACCCGCATTTCGTCACCCTGAAGAAACCGCGAGCCGCATGGCGGCCTGCACAATGCCGCCATGCCTGCCCCCACCGCCCCTGCGCCCGCCGGCCGCGCCGCCGAGCTGATTGCCGCGCTGCAGCTCCAGCCTCACCCCGAGGGCGGCTGGTTCCGCGAGTTCTTCCGTTCGCCGCATGCCGTGGACCCGCGTGATGCGCGACCCGAGCGCAGCGCGCTCACCAGCATCGACTTCCTGCTGGTGCAGGGCCAGTTCAGCGCCTGGCACCGGGTGGACTCCGACGAGGCCTGGCACCTGCTCGAAGGCGGGCCGCTGCGCCTGTGGCTGGCGCCGCCGGCCCTCGACGAGGTGCACAGCGTCGAACTCGGTCATGCCGGCGAAGGCCGGCTGCCTCGCCACGTGGTGCCTTCGGGCTGGTGGCAGGCGGCCGAGCCGCTCGGCGACTTTGCCTACGTGGGCGCCACCGTCGGACCCGGCTTCGACTTCGCCGACTTCGCCTTCGGCCGAGATGGCACCGCATTGCGCACGGCACTGCAGCAGCTGCGGCCCGATCTCCAGCACCTCCTCTGAACCACCGGCATGACATCACCCTTGCGCGTCGGCATCGTCGGCTACGGCTATGCCACACAGGTCTTCCATGCCCCGCTCGTCAACGGCGTGCCGGGCTTGCTGCTGACGGCGATCAGCAGCCGGGACCCGGCCCGGGTGGCTGCCGACTGGCCGCAGGTGGAGCCGCTGCCCACGCCCGAGGCGCTGTTCGCTCGCAGCGACGTCGACCTCGTCGTGGTCCCCACGCCGAACGACACCCACCACCCCATTGCCCGCGCCGCGCTGCTGGCCGGCAAGCATGTGGTGGTGGACAAGCCCTTCACGCTCGACCTGGCCCAGGCGCGCGATCTCATCGAGCTGGCTGCGCAGCAGCAGCGTGTGCTGTCGGTGTTCCACAACCGCCGCTGGGACAGCGACTTCCTGGCGCTGCGCGAGGTGCTCGCCAGCGGCGCGCTGGGCCGCGTGGTCGAAGTCCAGGCGAACTTCGACCGCTACCGGCCGGTGGTGAAAGACCGCTGGCGTGAAGCCGGCGGCCCCGGCAGCGGCCTGTGGTTCGACCTCGGCCCGCATCTCATCGACCAGGCCTTGCAGCTGTTCGGCTGGCCCGACGGCATCCACCTGGACCTGGCCCGGCTGCGTGACGGCGCCTCGGCCGACGACTGCTTCGACGCCACCCTGCGCTACGGCCATGCGCTGCGAGTACGCCTGCATGCCTCCACCCTCGTCGCACAGCCCGCGCCGCGCTGGGCGGTGCACGGCACCCGCGGCAGCTTCGTGAAGCACGGGCTCGACACCCAGGAAGACGCCATGAAGGCCGGCGCCCGGCCGCAACTGGCCACGTTGGGCGACTGGGGCGCCGATCCCAGGCCCGCCGCCCTGACCCTGCAAGACGATCCGGCCGGCCCCGCGCGCACGGTGCAGGCACCCAACCCGCCGGGCAACTACCTGGCTTTCTATGCCGCGGTGCGAGACACCGTGCTGGGCCTGCGGTCCAACCCGGTGACGGGCCAGGAAGCGGCCCGGGTGATGGCCCTCATCGAAGCCGGCCTGGCGAGCGCGGCGCAGCACCGCGAGATATCGCCGCAGCAACCGTAGTGCCCAAACCGCCACCCGGAAACGGCTTGTTGCCTTGACGGCACGGGCCACTTACCCTTCGCGCTTTCACAAAGAGAACAACTGTCTGGAGGGCAGCAACATGTTGATGAAGTTCATCAAGTGGCTGTTGGTCGTGGTGATCGTGCTGGGTGCGGTGCTGATGGGCGGCGGCTACTTGCTGTCCCCGAAGTTCAAGGTCACCCGCAGCACCGTGATCAACGCGCCGGCCGAACGCGTCTACGGGTTCGTGGCCAGCCCGCGCGCATGGAAGCAATGGTCGGCGTGGAACCAGCGCGACCCGAAGATGCGCATCGAGTACTCGGGCGCCGAACAAGGCACCGGCGCCAAATGGGCCTGGAAGAGCGAAAGCGAGGGCGACGGCGAAATGACCCTCACCCAGGCCGAGCCGTCGAAGCTGGTGGCCTTCGACCTCTACTTCCCCGACTTCGGCACCACGTCGAAGGGCGTGCTCACCTTCGAGGCCCAGGGCCCGAACACGACCCGGGTGACCTGGACCATGGACGGCGACATGGGCAGCAACCCGCTGTTCCGCTGGTTTGCGCTCAGCGCCGACAGCATGGTCGGCAAGGACTTCGAAGCCGGGCTCGCCGGGCTCAAGACGCTGTCGGAAAAGCCCTGACGGGCTCTGTTGAAAAAACCAATGCGGTCACCCCACGGGCCGCAGCGCCGGGCCGCTCCCAAGCCAGGCCCGCCCCCTCTCGGAGGGGTGGCCGGCGTATTCGCCGGACGGGGTGCGTTCATTCCTTGGCAACGCCATGCCGTCTTCGCGGAACACGTGCACCGCCTCGGGAGGGAAACGCAGGCTGACCGCGTCGCCTTCGTCGTAGCCTTCGTCGGGCACCTTGGCGATGAGCGGGGGCGCCTCGTCGCCCCCGCGCCGCGCGTACACGTAGCCGTGTTCGCCCAGGTGCTCGACGTGGCTCACCACCAGCGGCCACACATCACCGCCGGCTGACCCGTTGCGGCGCGCCACCTCGATGTGCTCGGGGCGGATGCCCAGGGTGACGCGCTGGCCGGACTTCAGCTCGCTGCCGTCCACCGCCGCCACCTGCTGCTGCGTGCCGCAGCGCAGCACCACCTGCCGTGCATCGGCGGCCTCCACGACGCCGTCGATGAAGTTCATCGACGGCGACCCGATGAAGCCGGCCACGAAGCGATTGGCCGGCCGGTGGTACAGCGTGAGCGGCGAGCCCACCTGCGCGATGCTCGGCTCCCCGCTCGCGCCGGCTCCGGGGCGCAGCAGCACGATCTTGTCGGCCAGCGTCATGGCCTCCACCTGGTCGTGCGTCACGTAGATCATGCTGGCCGAGCCGATCTGCCGGTGCAGCCTGGCGATCTCGACGCGGGTGTTCACCCGCAGCGCCGCGTCCAGGTTCGACAGCGGCTCGTCGAACAGGAAGACCTTGGGCTTGCGCACGATGGCGCGGCCGATCGCCACCCGCTGCCGCTGCCCGCCCGACAGCTGCTTGGGCCTGCGGTCGAGCAGCTCCTCGAGCTTGAGGATGCGCGAGGCCTCCTTCACCCGCTGCTCGATCTCGGGCGCCGGCATCTTCTGCTGCTTGAGGCCGAACGCCATGTTCTCGTAGACGTTCATGTGCGGGTACAGCGCGTAGCTCTGGAACACCATGGCGACGTCGCGCTTCGAGGGCGGCAGCGCATTGACCACGCGGCCGTCGATCTCGATCTCGCCGTCGGTCGCGTCTTCCAGGCCGGCGATGAGCCGCAGCAAGGTGGACTTGCCGCAGCCCGACGGACCGATGAACACGACGAACTCGCCCGGCTCGATGTTCAGGTCGATGTCGTGAAGGATGGAGAGTTCGCCAAAACGCTTGGCGACGTTGCGCAGTTCGATGCGGGACATGATGACGAAGTCCTTTCCAGCTGACTCGCGGGAACGAAGTGACCGAAAAAGGCCTGGTGCGGCGGCAGCACGATCACCTGGCTTTCATGGCTGCCGATGAAGCCGTGCCCGTTGACGGGCGCCACCTCGCCGGCGGCCAGCAGCTCGTAGCGCGCCGGCAGCGGCGAGAGGTTGAAGGCGCACACGAGGTGCTTGCGCTCGCCGCTCGCGTCGGCCTCTTCGCTGTGGCGCACGAAGGCCACCACCTGCTCGTGCGCCGGCAGCAGCGACATGCCGCCCGTGCGCAGCAGCGGCTGCTCGCGCCGCCAGCGCAGGAAGCGGCGGTACGTCGCCAGCAGCGACTGGTCGTCGCCTTCCTGGCGGCTCACCGCGCGGTGCAGGTGTTCACCGGCCACCGGCAGCCAGGGCGTGCCGGTGGTGAAGCCGCCGTGCGGTGCATCGGCCACCCAGGGCATGGGCGTGCGGCAGCCGTCGCGGCCGGGAAAGTCGGGCCACATCTCCTTGCCGTAAGGGTCCTGGATGGCCGAGTACGGCAGGTGCACCTGGCCCAGGCCCAGCTCCTCGCCCTGGTAGAGGCAGGGCGAGCCGCGCAGCGAGCACAGCAGCGCCAGCAGCACCGGCGCCAGCCTGTCCGGCTCGCCCAGGCTCTGCCAGCGGGTGACCACCCGCTCGACGTCGTGGTTGTTGAGGCTCCAGCAGGCCCAGGCGCCCGGCGTATTGGCCACGAACTCCTCGAGCGCGCCGTGGATATAGGCCGGCGTGCACGGGTGGCCCAGCAGGTTGAAGGTGTAGGCCATGTGCAGCCGGTGGCCGCTGGTGTATTCGCCCAGCCGCTCGTATTGCCGGTCGTCGCCGATCTCGCCGATGGTGGTGGTGCCGGGGTAGTGGTCCATCAGCGCACGAAAGCGCTCCAGGAAGGCCAGGTTCTCGGGCTGGCTCTTGTCGTAGAGGTGGCGCTGCTTCGCATAGGGGTTGCTGTGCGGCACGGCGGCGGCCCATTCGCCGGGCGGCTGCGGCGGGTTGTCGCGCAACAGCCGGTCATGGAAGTAGAAATTCACCACGTCCATGCGGAAGCCGTCGACACCGCGCTTCAGCCAGAACTCGGCCACGTCGAGCGCCGCCTGCTGCACCTCGGCGCAGTGGAAGTTGAGATCCGGCTGCGACGCGAGGAAGTTGTGCATGTAGTACTGCCTGCGCCGCGTGTCCCAGTGCCAGGCACTGCCGCCGAAGAGCGACAGCCAGTTGTTGGGCGGCGAGCCGTCTTCCTTCGCATCGGACCAGATGTACCAGTCGCTTTTCGGGTTGTCGCGGCTGGCGCGGCTTTCCCTGAACCATGGGTGGTCGGCCGAGGTGTGGCTGAGCACGAGGTCGATCAGCACCTTGAGGCCGAGCTCGTGCGCCCTGGCCACCAGCGCGTCGAAGTCGGCCAGCGTGCCGAAGATCGGATCGACGTCGCAGTAGTCGCTGATGTCGTAGCCGAAGTCGCGCATCGGCGACCTGAAGAACGGCGAGATCCACAAGCCCTCGACGCCGAGGGAGGCGATGTAGGGCAGGCGCTGCGTGATGCCCGGCAGGTCGCCGATGCCGTCGCCGTTGCTGTCCTGGAAGCTGCGCGGGTAGATCTGGTAGAGGGCTCCGCCCCTCCACCAGTCGTTCGAACTGTGGTGCATGTTGGTTACCGGGGTTGACGATCAGCCTTTCACAGCCCCCGCTGTGAGGCCCGCGACGATGAGCCGCTGGAAATACATGACGAGCGCGATGAGCGGCAAGGTCACCATGACCGAGGCGGCCATGATCGGCCCCCACGGCAGCTCGTACCCCCCCGCGCCGCTGATGAAGGCGATGGCCACCGGCACGGTGCGCTGCTCGGTCGAGATGGTGAAGGTGAGCGCGAAGAGGAACTCGTTCCACGCCGCGATGAAGGCGAGCAGCCCCGTGGCGATGATGGCCGGCCACAGCACCGGCAGGAAGATCTTGAAGATGGTGCCCAGCGGTCCGACGCCGTCCATGATGGCGGCCTCCTCCAGCTCCTTGGGCAGCTGCTTCATGAAGGTGACCAGCACCCACACGGTGAAGGGCAGCGTGAGCATCAGGTCGGCGAACAGCAGCGAGCCGAGGTGGTCGTACAGGCCGAAGAAGCGCACCAGCTCGAACATGCCGGACAGCACCGCCACCTGCGGGAACATCGAGACCGACAGGATGGTCATCATGAGCAGGCCTCGGCCGCGGAACTCCACCCGCCCGAGGGCCCAGGCGGCGGTGAGGCTCACCGCCATCGACAGCAGCACCACGCCCGAGGCCACCAGCACCGAATTGAGCAGGTTGTGCGCGAACGGCTGGTCGCGGAACACCGACGCGTAGTTGAACAGCGTGGGCGCGGCCGGAACGAGATCCGGCGAGAACATCTGCGCACCCCGCTTGAACGAGGTGGACACCGCGTAGAGGAACGGGAACACCGAGTACACGATGAACACCAGCGCCAGCACCCAGTAGCCCGCGCGCGCCCATGCCGGCGGCTGCGTCGCGCTGCCATGCGGCTTGCCTCTTTTCGTGCTCATGCCGAAGCCCTTTCGACGCGGGTGCGCATCGCCACCGCATACACCACGGTGATGAGCGCGATGGTGAAGAACAGCAGCATCGCCGCCGCCGACCCCACGCCCACCTGCTGGAAGTCGATGAGCTGCTCGCGCACGTAGACCGACATGCTCTTGGTGTCGCGGCTGTTGGAGGTCATGACGTAGATCACGTCGAACACCCTCAGCGCATCGAGCATGCGGAAGATCATGGCCACCGCCACGCCCGGCAGGATGAGCGGCAGCGTGATGTGGCGGAACACCGCCCAGGGCTTCACGCCGTCGACCCGCGCGGCCTCGTAGCAGTCCAGCGGCACCATCTGCAGCGCGGCCAGGATGAGCAGCGCCATGAACGGCGTGGTCTTCCACACGTCCACCATCACGATGGCCAGCAGCGACAGGTCCGGGTCGGCCGTCCAGGCGATGGGCGCGCCGATGAGGCCGATGGCCATGAGGTAGTGGTTCACCACGCCGAACTGGTCGTGCAGCATCCAGCTCCACATCTTGGCCGACACCACGGTGGGAATCGCCCAGGGCAGCAGCATCGCGGCGCGCAGCACCGTGCGCAGCCGCGACGGGTGGTTGATGAGCAGTGCGACGCCGAGGCCCAGGGTCGTTTCGAAGGTCACCGAGAGCACGGCGAACACCAGCGTGTTCCACACCGAGCGCCACCACTGCGGGTCGGCCAGCACGCCGTATTCGCCGACGTAGTTCTCCAGCCCGATGAACTGCCACTGCTCCAGCTGCGACAGCTGCGCGTCGGTCAGGCTGAACCAGAGCGTGCGGGCCAGCGGCCAGCCGGCGATGACCAGCAGCAGCACCAGCATGGGCGCCAGCAGCAGCCACGCCCAGCGGGTGCGGTAGCGCTCGATGCTGCCGGCCGATGGCGCGTCAGCGGTGGTTTGCCTTGGCGTCGCACCGGCCTCGATACCCGTTCGGGCTGAGGTATCGAAGCCCTGCGACGAACGGTGGCCGCCCTTCGATACCTCAGGGCGAACGGGCATCGTGGTACGCATCGCGCTGCCTCAGTACCTGGCTACCACTTCCCGCCACGGCTGGTGCGGCCGAGGTTGGCCTCCAGCTGCTGCAGGGCCGCGTCGGCCTTCGCCTTGCCCGAGAGCACCTCGTGCACGCTGTTCCAGAAGGCGTTGCTCACCTGGTTGTAGCGGGCACCGGTCACCGTGGCGGGCCGTGCCGCGGCGTTCGCGAACGTGCTGTAGAGCTCGCCCATGAACGGGTTGGCCGCGAGGATCTCCTTGTCCTTGTAGAGCTCGCCGATGGTCGGGTTGAACGAACCCTTCAGCGCCCGCTGCTTCTGCACCTCGGCGCTGGTCATGTACATCACCAGGTCGGCCGCGAGCGCCGCGTTCTTGGTGTACTTCGAGACCGCCAGCTGCTGCCCGCCCAGCGCCGCCGCGCTGCGGCCGTCGGCCCCGCCCTTGGGCAGCACCGCCACGCCGACCTTGCCCTTGATGGCGCTGTCGGGCGCCTGTGAAAGGGCCCACGCATACGGCCAGTTGCGCATGTAGACCGCATTGCCGGCCTGGAACACGCCGCGCGATTCCTCTTCGCTGTAGTTCAGCACCGCCGAGGGCGAGATGCTGCCCACCCATGAAGCCGCGGTCTGCAGCGCCTTCACCGCCTTCGGGTTGTTGACGCTCACCTTGCCGTTGGGCTCGACGATGGTGCCGCCGCCATGGCTCACCAGCCACTCGACCGCGTTGCAGGTGAGGCCCTCGTAGGCACGGCCCTGCCACACGTAGCCCCACATCTTGTCGTTGCCCGCCTTGCGCTCGGCGTCCTGGATCAGCTTGGCCGACTGCGCCAGTTCGTCCCAGGTGGCAGGCAGCTTCTGCTTGTGCTTGTCGAGCAGGTCGCGACGGTAGTACAGCAGGCCCGCGTCGGTGAACCAGGGCATGGCCACCAGCTTGCCACCCACCGTGTTGTTGGCGACGATGCTTTCGAAGTGCTGCTTCTGCACGCCCTTGGCGTGGGGCGTCAGGTCGAGCAGGTGGCTGGCCAGCAGGCCGGGCCACACCACGTCGACCTGGTAGACGTCGATCTTGTCGGACTGCGAGCTCAGGATCTGCTGGTACAGGGCCAGGCGTTCGTTGGCATCGGTGGGCGTGGCCACCACCTGCACCTCGTTGCCCGTCTTCTTGCCCCAGGCTTCTGCCGCGCTCTTGCACAGCTCCAGCTCCTGGCCGACGGCGCCGCACGAGATCTTGATCTGGGCAGCCTGGGCGGCGGCCATGCCGCCCACGAGCAAGGCGGCCGCAAGGGCCGTGAATCCGAGTCGCTTCATCGCTTGTGTCTCCTGTGTCTTGTCGTGCGCCGGCCTGCAAGGCCAGGCCGCTGCGCTGAACCCTCGACGCCGTTCGCGCCGGGACCGCATCAGACACGCACCGCGTGAACGGCAGATTTCGTTTGTTTCAGCGGCACGGTCGCCGAAACGGGGGCATACAACGTGCCCGCCTCAGCCGGCGGGCAACGACAGCGCCTCGATCTGCGCGGCCAGCGCTGCCAGGTCGAAGGGCTTGTTCAGCAGGCCCACCGCCATGCCGGGGCCCAGCCGGTGCAGCACCGGCTCGAACGACATGCCCGACATCAGGCACAGCCGGAGCTGCGGGTGGCGCTGGTGCAGCGCATTGGCGAGCTGCACGCCGTCCATCGAGCCGCCCAGGCACACGTCGGTGAGCACGAGTTCGCAGGCAGGCAGCCGCCGCGCAGCCTGGAGGGCCTGGGGGCCGTCGGCCGCCTCGGTCACCTCTGCGCCGGCGGAACGCAACATGTCTGTCAACGTGGAACGGAACGCCTCGTCGTCGTCGACCACGAGCATCCGCCGTCCCGCGATCGTGTCGCCCGGAGGGGGTCGGCTGCTGCCGGGCTGAATGAGCGGGGCCCTGTCGGCCAATGCGAAGCGCAGGCAGAACCGCGTGCCTTCTCCGAGCGTGCTGCTCACGCTGATGTCGCCGCCGGACTGCCGCACGAACCCGTAGACGATGCTCAAGCCCAGGCCGCTGCCCTCGCCCGGGGCCTTGGTGGTGAAAAAGGGCTCGAACACCTTGTCGAGCAGGTGCTCGGCAATGCCGGCACCGGTGTCGGCCACTTCGATCTCCACCGCGGCCTCGCTGCAACGCGTCCTGATGGTGAGCTCGCCACCGTCCGGCATGGCGGCGGCACTGTTGAGCACCAGATTGAGCAAGGCGTTCTCGAGGTGCCCCCGGTCGACGTGCACACAGGCACCGCCGGCCTGCAGCCGCAGCGCCACCTGCGTCTGCGGCCCGGCGCTGTATTCGATGAGGTCGCGCATCTCCTCGACCATCGCGTCCACCG
>CAMLNA010000099.1 GCA_946481025.1 uncultured Rivibacter sp. | reverse complement strand
GCGAAGCCCTGCGCAGGCCAGGGACGAGGGCCCCAAGCTGGTCGAAAAGGCGCAAGCTGGCCGCCGCGCGTAGCGGGCCTGTCCGGCAGCCGGGCCGCTTCCGCGACGGGAGGGGCTCATGGCATGGTCTGCACAGTCTTGCGTGCACGCGGCGTGGCTGCCGCTGGTACTGGTGCTGGCATGCGCTGGCGCATCGGCCCAGCAGCCGGATGACCGCATGTTGAGCCTGCTGCGGCAGGTCAACGACACCACCAACCGCCGCTACGTGCAGGTGGAGGAGCTGGCCAACCGCTGGTCGTCACCAGACGAGCTGCGCCGGAGCGGGCGGGGCGATTGCGAGGACTTCGCGATCGCCAAGTACTTCGCCCTGCTGGAGGCCGGCATCCCGGTGCAGCGGCTGCGCATTGGCTACGCGCTCGTGCAGCTGGGCGGTGGCGACCTGTGGCGGCCGCACATGGTGCTCGCCTACCTGGGCAGCGATGGCGACGACGGCTTGCAGCCGCTCATCCTCGACACCTTGATCAGCGAGATCCGCCCGGCATCACGACGGCCCGACCTGCGGCTCGTGTTTTCCTTCGGACTCGACGGCCTGTGGGCCGGCGTGGAGGGGCCGCACATGGGCGCCGCCGAAGACCGGCTCGATGCCTGGCGCGGCGTGCTCGATCGCATGGCCCTGACGCCGCGCTAGTCGCAGCTAGCTAGGCTAGGGCCCCGAGGCCGGGGCGGACGGCGGCGGCACAGCCGGCTCGCCGATCACCACCGCTTCGCCGTCCTGGCCCGTCAGCACGCCCTGGCCCACGGGCGGCGGCGCTTCATCGGTGGGCACCGATGCGGCGGCGTCCGGCTCGACCGCCCAGCCTTCACCCAGGGGTTCGGACGCGGCCGAAGCAGGGCGGACCGGTGGCGGGAATGCAGCCTGGGCATCCACCAGTTCGGCCTTCAGCACGCGCCGGAAGAAGTCGCCCACCAGCAGGATGGCGTTGTGCCCGCCCTGGCCCCAGTAAGTGCTGCGCATGGTCACGCGTGAATCGTTGAAGCCGACCCATGCGCCGGCCACGAGCCGGGGGTGCATGAGGATGAACCAGCCGTCGGTGTTGTTCTGGGTCGTGCCGGTCTTGCCGGCCACGTCGGCCACCACGCCGAAGCGCGTTTTCACCTGGGTGCCGGTGCCGCGGTTCACCACCCCGCGCAGCATGTCGATGAGCTCCACCGCCGACTCCCGCGACATCGCGGTGCGCTCCTGCGGTGCGAATTCGGCCAGCACCTTGCCGTGGTGGTCGGAGATCCGGGTGACGAAAAGCGGCAGGTGGTGGCGGCCCTCGGCCGCAATGGTCGAGTAGACGTTGACCATTTCGAGCAGCGTCACCGGGCTGGTGCCGAGCGCGAGAGAGGGCACAGGGTCCAGCCGGCTCTCGGTGACGCCCATGGCCTTGGCGAAGCGCACCACGTTGTCCACGCCCACCTCCTGCATCACCTGCGCGGTGATGGTGTTCTTCGAGCGCACCAGGCCTTCTCGCAGCGTCATCGGCTCGCCGCTGGTGCCGCTCATGTCGGTGGGGCGCCAGACCTTGCCGCCGGGCAGCGGCACCTCGATCGGCGCATCGACGAAGGTGCGGTCGGGCGCAATGCCCTGCTCGAGCGCCGCGCCGTACACCACGGCCTTGAAGGTCGATCCCGGCTGGCGTTCTGCCTGGGCCACGTGGTCGAACTGGTCACGGGCGAAGTCGCGGCTGCCCACCCACGCCTTCACCGCACCGGTGGCCGGGTCCATGGCCACGAAGCCGGCTTCGAGCCGGGTCTTGGCGGCCCGCACTTTCGTCATGAAGGCCGCATCGGCCTGGAGCTTGTCGAGCGCGGCTTCGGCACTCGCGCCTGCAGCCACCGCCTTCCTGAATTCCGGCGTTTCGCGCACCGCTGCGGCGAGCAGCCCGGGACGTGCAGCCCAGAAGTGGGCGAACGGCTCGCCTTTCGCACCCGCATAGCTGCGCGGGTCGCTCGACGCGGAGCGCAGGCTGCGCTGGCTCCATTCGGCGTTGGCCACTTTCTGGAGCAGCTCGGCCTGCTGCTCCACCGCCTCGGTGGCCGCTTCCTGCAGCCTGCGGTCGATGGTGGTGTGCACCACCAGGCCGTCGCGGTAGAGGTCGTAGCCGTGCTGCTCGGCCCAGTCGCTCAGCCACTTGCGCGCGAACGCCGCGAAATGCGGCGCGGCGCCCAGGGCCTCGTCCTGCAGGTTGAAGTCGAGTCCGAGCGGGCGGTCCTTCAGCCGTTCGAAGTCGGCCTGCGGGAGGTCGCCCGACTTCACCATCTGCGCCAGCACCACGTTGCGGCGATCCAGCGCTCGCTTCGGGTGGATGACCGGGTTGTAGTAGTAGGTGCCCTTGAGCATGCCCACCAGCGTGGCGGCCTGCAGCACGTCCAGCTCGGCGGCGGTCTTGTCGAAGTAGGTGCGCGCGGCCATCTCGATGCCCACCACGTTGTAGAGGAAGGGCACGGTGTTGAGGTAGGCCTCGAGGATCTGCTGCTTGCTCCACGCCTTTTCGATGCGCCGGGCGGTGATCATTTCCTTGACCTTGCGGGTGGGCGTGCGGGAGCGGCCGATCTCCTCGGGGAACATGTTGCGGGCGAGCTGCTGGGTGATCGTGGAGCCTCCCTGCGTGTCGCCCGTGACGGTGTAGACCACCGCGCCCAGGGTTCGCCACAGGTCCACGCCGTCGTGCTCGTAGAAGCGCCGGTCCTCGGTGGCGACGAGGGCCTTCACGACATGGGGCGACACGCGGTCGAGCGAGACGTCCTGCCGCTGGCCGCGGCGGTAGGTGGCCAGCACATTGCCTTCGCTGTCGAGCAGGGTGCTGGGCTCGGCGGCCTGCTCCGCACGCAGGTCGCCCACGTCGGGCGCCGAGCAGGCCGCCAGCAGCAGCGCCATCGCCATGCCGGCCAGCGCACGGGTGGGGTGCCCTCGGCGGGACCGGTTCACGGGGGAGGAGGCTGAGTTCATGCAGTCATGTTCGCAAAAAGGCGCCGTGTCGCGGCAGCCCGGTCGGCAGCTGTGACCCCGCGCAGCAGGATTTACCGCAGATTTCGTCGGCGGACCCCGTCGCACGCGGGCAGGAAGGCCGTGCCGGCACCTCGGGCACATGCCTTGCCAACTGACTTGCACATCTCACCACGACACGGAGCAGGCAATGCAACAGCCGGAGGAGCGGCAAGCCCGGGCCACGCAAGCCTACCTGGTGGCCACGACGCTGGGCATCCTGTGCATCGTGCCTCGGCCTTTCCTCGACAGCGCCTTCGGGGCGCAGGTGAGCATCCTGCTGGTGATGCCCGCCGTCGTCGTGGCCGGCTGGTGGGGCGGAGCAGGGCCCGCCGCGGTCACGGCCGTGTTGTCGGTGGGCGGCACGGTGGGCTTCTACCTCGCGCGCGGCGGCTCGCTGCTCGATGCCGGCGCCGCGGGCACCCTCATCTTCATCCTCATGTCGATGACGTGGCTGTGCTGGTTCGGCGCGCAGCTCCACCGGCTGCGGTTGCGCAGCCTGGACGAGCAGGCTGCGGCACCGGATGCGCTTGACGCGGCGCAGGCCCCGGCGGAGTCCACCGTGTTCGAGCTGAACCAGCAGCTGCGGGCCGAGCAGGCGCGCTTCGACGCCGTGCGCCGCACGCACGAGGCCGTGATCGCCAAGCTGGGGCACGAACTGCGCACGCCGCTCAACACCATCCTCGGCTGGGCTCGTCTTCTCGACGCCGACCCGGCCAGCACGCCGGCCGTGCGCCATGCCGCCGAGGTGATCGCGCGCAATGCGCGCCACCAGGCGGGGCTCATCGACCGCCTGTTCGACTTCCACGGCGTCCTCAACGGCAGCGTGGCGGTGGACATCCAGCCGGTCGATCCGGCGCAGGTGGCCGCCGAGGCGATGCAGGCGGTGGCGCAGCGTGCGGCCGACAAGCAGGTCGCCGTCTCCAACGCCATGCCCCAGGGACTGCAGGTGCTGGCCGACGCGCAGCGGCTGCGGCAGATGGTGGAGCAGCTGCTCGACAACGCAGTGAAGTTCACGCCGGCAGGCGGCAACGTGCGATTGAGCGGCGACGCCCGCGAGCAGGCGCTCGTCATCAGCGTCGAAGACAGCGGCGAAGGCATCGCGCCCGAGTTCGTGCCCCAGGTGTTCGAGCGATTCCGCCAGGCCGACGACTCCGCGACACGCCTGCACGGCGGGCTCGGGCTGGGCCTTACCGTCGTGAAGGCCCTGGCCGAGCTGCAGCAGGGCCAGGTGCGGGCGTTCAGCGAAGGCAGCGGGCGTGGCGCCCGCTTCGAGATCGAGCTGCCGATGCCCGAGGCCGCCGAGGCGCCTGCTGCGCTGGCGCCAGGCGAGGCCGGCGGCGGCTGGTCACAGGCGCTGGCCGGGCAGCGCGTGCTGGTGGTGGACGACGAGGCCGACGGCCGCGAGCTGGTCTGCGAGATCCTCACCCGGCACGGCGCGCACGTCGACGTGGCGGCCGATGCCGAAGCGGCGCTGCGCTGCCGTGCCCATGCGCACTACGACCTGCTCGTCTCCGACGTGGCCATGCCCGGCATGAACGGCTACGACCTGCTGCGGCAATGGCGGCGGCGCGACGGCAGCGGGCCCCGCCGCGCTATCGCGCTCACTGCATTCGCCGGCGCGCAGGCGCGCCAGCTCGCACAGGAAGCCGGCTATGACTGCCTGCTCAACAAGCCCGTGGAGCCCGGCGAGCTGGTCCGTGCGGCGTGCGCGCCGCAGGCCACCGATCCGCGGGCGACTGCGCGAGGCGCCGTCTGGGCCGGCAAGGGCCGGACGGTGCTGCAATGACGCCACCCGACCCTGCCGGGCCTTCCGGCGACAGCAACTTCGACCTGAGCGATTTCTTCACCAAGGCGGCGCGCCGCATCCAGGCCGGAGCCCGCCGCCGCGGCGTGCTGCTGCTGTTCGACTACGAAGGCCCGCTGGTGACGGTGCGCGCTCCGCAGGCCGCGCTCGGCACGCTGCTCGACCAGGTGCTGCTGCATGCCGTGTCGCTGGCTCCGCGTGGCAGCCACATGTTCCTGCGGGCCAAGGTGGACTGCACCCCACAGGCGCTGTGCTCGATAGACGCCCACGTCGTGGGCGGCAGCATCGACACCGGGCAGGCCACCGAGCGGCAGGCCCTGGAGGCCATGGCGGGTGCGCACTGGACGGTGCTGCCTTCGGAGGCCGGGCGGGAGTCCCTGGCCCATGGCTACTGCGAAGCCGCACGAGCCCGGCTCATCGTGCATGCCGTTCCGCCCGACGGCACGGTGGTGCGGCTGCAGACGCAGGTGCAGGCGACGGAGCTCCACGATGACGTGGCGGCCATCGATGCGCGCGGCGCCCGGGCCTGGCTGATCGCGGACCCGTCCTTCGCGCATGAGGCCCTGGCGCGCCGGCTGCATCGCTTCGGATGGACCACGACGCTGTTCCACGACGTGTCCGAGGCCGTGCGGCGGCTGCTGCCCCTGGGCGCCAGCGCTTCCGCACCGGCACTGGTGCTGGCGTCCGAGCAGTTCGGCGTGTCGTTGTCCGACCTGGCGGTGCTGGTGCGTTCGCTGCCCGCCACCTCCCTGACCGTCTACACCATGCCGAAACCCGACCCGGAGCGGTTGCGCGGGCTAGGCGTGCAGGTCGAGCTGCGCACGCCGCCGTTTGCCCCGCGCGAGCTGGCCGAGCTGACGCTGGCGGCCCTGCAGCGGCAACATCCGCCGCCGACCGGCCACACGCGGCCCACGCCGCTGGGCATGAGCGGGCGCAAGCACGTGCTGGTGGTCGAGGACAACCCGGTCAACCAGATCCTGGCCCGGGAGATGGTGCAGTTGCTGGGCTTCGAGGTGGACGTGGTGGGCTGCGGCGAGCAGGCGCTGGAGTACTGCCGCAACCATGCGCCGCACGCGGTGCTGATGGACCTGCAGATGCCCGGCATGGACGGCTTCGAGGCGACACGCCAGCTGCGAAAGCTGCAGCGCGAGGGCGCGCTGCCGCCCTTTGCCATCGTCGCCGCCACGGCCAGCACGGCGGTGCGGCAGGACTGCCTGAGCGCCGGCATGGACGGCTTCATCGCCAAGCCGCTGAGCCTGGTGGAGCTGGGCGTGCTGCTGCGCGAGTCGGTGGGGTAGCCACCCCCGCCGGCCGCGACGCCGGTCAATGCAGGGGCGCGTGGTCTTTCGAGTGGATGCGCAGCAGCGTGTGCCGGCTGCCCGGCGCCGACAGCATCTCGACCTGCGTGCCGGCCGACTTGCCACCCCACGACACCATTGCCGCGGACTGTTGGCTGGGCGGCCCGTAGGTGCGCTTGAATTCCGCCACCATGTCTTCGCGCGCGGCGTCGGCTTCGATCATCACGAGGAACAGGCGGTCCTGCTGGAAGCAGTAGCGCACGTCCTTCAGCGGGCTGTCGCCGAACATCATGTTCTCGCGTTCGCGGCGGTAGCAGCGCAGCTCGCCCTGTGAGTGCACCAGCTTTGCAGCGCCCAGGCTCGAAGCGTCATCGCCCCAGGCCACGCCGCGAAAGCCTCGAAGCTCCAGCGCTCCCGCCGCAGCGCCTGCCGCGCCGAGGCACAGGGCCACGACCAGTTTGTGGAAACCGCTGGCCTGCTGGTACTTCATGAGGCAACTCCCGGGCTGTTGTCGATGTCGAGCAGTCTGAGACCTCCGTCAAGATCGTGTCAATTCGTAACTCGACCGGCGTGCGGCGCGGAACGTGCAGTGCTGCGCACAACCCGCAGAAACGACGTTTTTTGCTACATCGCGTATCGGTTGGTAAGGCCGATCAAGGTGGGGCAGAGCGGTGTCGATGACGGGTTGACGCTCGGGCAACCGGGCGTCCTATTCATACAAACATTGGGAGTCGTGAAATGAAGCGCAGAACCTTGGTGTTCGCCAGCCCGGCGGTATTGGCGGGCGGCGTGATTGGCGGCCTGTCGCTGACTGCCGCCGCGCAGCAGCCGGTGATCCGTTTTGGTCAGTCAGCGTCGTTGTCGGGCGGGCAGGCCGGCTACGGCAAGGACGTTCGAGACGGCATCCTCGCGGCGTTTGCCGCGGCCTCCAAGACCGGAGGCGCCCGATTCGAGCTCACCACGCTCGACGACGGCGGTGTTCGCAACCGCTGCGCGCAGAACGTGCAGAACCTCATCGATTCGGGCGTCACGGCCATCATCGGCCTGACCAGCGGCGCCGGCGCGGAGGCTGCCATCAGTGCGGTGGAGAAGGCGCAGATTCCGCTGCTGGGCACGGCCAGCGGCAACATGGGCATCCGCGCCGCCGGCTCGGCACCCGCCTTCCACGTGCGTGCCGGCTACGACCTCGAGTACAGCCGCATGGTGTCGTACATCAAGGACTTCGGCCTGCGCCGCGTGGGCGTGGTCTATCTCGAAGACACCTCGCAAGCCAACCTGGACGCAATGAACCAGGCGCTGTCGGGCATGTCCATCACGCCCAAGACCACGCTCACCATCGACCGCAATGCCGCGTCGTTCGACACCGTGGCCGCTTCGCTGCTCGAAGCCAAGCTCGACTGCGTGCTGTTCACCGCCAATGCAGGCCCGGTGGCTTCGATCATCGACAAGATGAGCGCTGCCAAGTACCCCGGGCTCTTCTACGCCTCGTCGTTCGCCGGCCAGACCCTGGTCGACGCTCTGGTGGCCCGCAAGCAGAGCTGCGTGATGAGCACGGTGGTGCCGCGGCCGAACGCCGCAGGCGTTGGCGTGGTCAACCGCTGCCAGCAGGACCTCGCCGCGCTGGGCACCGGCACGAAGATGGGCATGACCACCCTCGAGGGCTACATCGCCGGGCGCATTGCCGTCGAGGCGGGGCTGGCGGCGTTGAAGAGCGGCGCCCCCACGCGGGCTCGCATGCGCGACGCGCTGGCCGGCCTGCGCAGTGACGTGGGGGGCTACAAGGTCGACTTCACCGCCAGCAATGGCGCCGGGCACGGCTCGCGCTACGTCGACCTGATCGCGATCGACCGCTACGGCCGCCTGGTCGGCTGATTCACCGGCCCTCAGCCGAGCGCGTCTATCCGAAGACGCGCTCGCGCCGGCACATCCATCGATAGCCCGAGCCGTTGAGCTTCACGCGCATCGGCCGGCCCGGGGCCGGCGCTTCGTAGGGGGCATCGGACAGCAGGTCCACCAGGCCGTGGAGGTCGCCGTCGCCGACCTCCACTTCCAGCGGCTGCTGCGCCAGGTTGGCCAGCATCAGCACCGTGGTCGCGTCGCCGTCGTGGCGCAAGGCCAGCACCTCGGGCCGGTCCACGGCCGCCGCCCTGCAACGGCCGTGGCCCAGCTCCTGCAACCCCTGGCGCAGGCGCGCCATTTCGCCGGTGCGGGTGAGCAGCGAGTCGTCGCCGGCTCGTTGCGCGAACACGTTGACGCGCTCGTAGCCGAAGTCTCCGCCGCTGATGGCCGCCGGTGCTGCAGGCCCCGGGGGGCCCGTGAAGTCGGAAAAGCCGGCGTTGCGTGCATCGGACCATTGCATCGGCGTGCGCACGGCCAGGCGCTCGGGCAGTGACAGGTCCTCGCCCATGCCGATCTCCTCGCCGTAGCGAATGATCGGCGTGCCCGGCAGCGAAAACAGGATGGCGTGCACCAGGGCGAGCCGCCTCGCGTCGCCCTTGAGCATGGGCGCGAGCCGCCGGCGGATCCCGCGGTTGTAGGCCCGCATGTCCGGCTGCGGCGCAAACGCCTGCATGACCTCGTTGCGCTCGGCCTCCGTGAGGCGGCCCAGGTCGAGCTCGTCATGGTTGCGGATCCAGATCGCATAACGTGCCGGCTGCGGCGCTTCGGGCTGCTGCGCCAGCGCTCGCAGCAGAGGCTCCGCGCTGTCGCGGGCCAGTGCGAGGAACAGGTGCATGTTGATCCAGAAGTTGAGCAGCAGCGTCAGCCGCTCGCCGCCGGGGCCGAAGTACTCGCCGAACTGCTGCGGCGGCACGTTCACCTCGCCCATGAGCACCGCGCCGGGCCGGCGCAGCACCATGAAGTCGTGCATGTCCTTGAGCAGCCAGAAGCCGCCATCGCGAGGGTCCGCCAGCCTGGCCTGCTCGACCATGAACGGCGCTGCATCGATGCGAAAGCCCGAGACACCCAGGCGCAGCCAGTAGCGCATCACGCGATAGAGCTCCTCGCGCACCTGCGCGTTCGCCAGGTTCAGGTCAGGCTCGTGCGTGTAGAACACGTGGCGGTAGTACTGCTGCGCCATCTCGTCCCAGGTCCACAACGCACTCTCGACGGGCGGGAAGGCGGGCTGCAGCCCCGCGTTGGGCGCGTCGGGTGTGTCGGACCAGATGTAGTAGTCGCGGTAGGGCGAGCCGCGGTCGCGCCGCGCCTGCTGGAACCACCGGTGCTGGTCGGAGGTGTGCTGCATCACCAGTTCCACCAGCACCTGGAGGCCCAGTTCCTCGGCCTTCTCGAGCAGCGCCACGAAGTCGGCCACGTCGCCGAAGCGCGGGTCGATCCGCAGGTGGTCCGCCACGTCATAGCCGCCGTCCTTGTGCGGTGAGAGGTAGAACGGCATCAGCCACACGCAGGTGACGCCCAGGCCGCGCAGGTAGTCCAGGCGCTGGGTGATGCCGCGCAGGTCGCCCCAGCCGTCGGCGTCGGCATCGCGGAACAGCGCGGGGTCGATCTGGTAGACGACGGCGTTGCGGTACCAATGCGGGGCCATGCGCTCGAGCCCTACAACGCCAGCGGCTCGAGCAGCAAGGCCTGTTCGGGCGCCAGCCGTCCGTCGAACCGGTGGCCGGCCCCGCCGGGGCGGCTGGACAGCGTCACGTGCCAGGCACCTTCGAGCACCAGCTCGCGCGGCTCGTTGGCGAAGTTGACGCAGACGGCACGCACGTCGCCTTCGTGCTCTCGGCGCCATGCCAGCACCTCGGGCGGCGAGTCGAGCTCCTGCCAGCTCCCCCAGCGCAGCGCGGGGCTCGCGCGCCGCAGCCGCAGCAGCTCGCGGTACAGCTGCAGCATGGCATCGGCCTGCCGCTCCTGGCGCTCGACCGACAGCTCGTTCGCGTCGGGCGGGAAGGGCAGCCATGGCGGCACGCCATGCCAGCCGTGTGGTGCGTCGTGCTCCCATGGCAGCGGCGCGCGGCAGCCATCGCGTCCGCCCGGGTCCACCCGCTGGTCGTGGCCGACCTCCGCGTTCTCGAGGCCCAGCTCCTCGCCCTGGTAGAGGAAAGGCGTGCCCCGCAGCGTGAGCAGCAGCACCGCGGCCGCTCGGGCCCGGCGCATCGAGCCGTCGTAGCGGGTGCGGTGCCGTTCGTTGTCGTGGTTCGACAGCACCCAGGTCGGCCAGGCCTCGGCCGGCCTGAGCAAGGCCTCCACCTCGCGGATGCAGGTGCGAAACAGCACCGGGTCCCAGGGCGCGTCCAGCGGAGGGAAGTTGAACGACATGTGCAGCTCGTCGCCGGCGCCGTAGTACTGCACGACGCTCGCGGTGGCGCGGATGTTCACCTCGCCCACCAGCACCCGGTCGCCGGGGTAGCTCTCCACCAGCTTGCGGATGCCGCGCAGCACCTCATGGCTGTAGGGCTGGTCGTTGAAGTCGGACAGCGGCTCGCCGGCCAGGCAGCGCGGATGGTCGGCAAAGCTGGGGTCCTTGCCGGTGCAGTGCGCCACGTCGATGCGAAAACCGTCCACACCTCGGTCGAGCCAGAACTGCAGCACCCGGTGCATGGCGGCCACCACTTCAGGGTTGCGCCAGTTGAGGTCGGGCTGCTGCGGCAGGAACAGGTGGAGGTAGTACTGCTGCGTGGACTCGTCCCAGGTCCAGGCGCTGCCGGCGCCCAGCGCCGCACGCCAGTCGTTGGGCTGGTCGCGCCAGATGTACCAGTCGCGCTTGGGGCTGCAGCGGGCCGAGCGCGACTCGACGAACCAGGGATGCTGGTCGGAGGTGTGATTGGGCACGAAGTCGATCAGCAGCTTCATGCCGCGCGCATGCACCTCGCGGATGAGGTGGTCCGCGTCTTCGAGCGAGCCGAACAGCGGGTCGACATCGCAGTGGTCGCTGATGTCGTAGCCGGCGTCGGCCATGGGCGAGCGGTAGAAGGGCGACAGCCAGATCGCATCGGCTCCGAGCTTCGCGATGTGGTCGAGCCGCCGCAACAGGCCGGGCAGGTCGCCCACGCCGTCGCCGTTGGCGTCGGCGAACGAACGCGGGTACACCTGGTACACGACGGCGCCTTTCCACCAGGGGGTGTGGGTGAGGTCCATCCCCGGTGGGCGGCAACGGGCGTGCCGCGGCGCTGTGGAAACGCAGCGTCTACAGGCCCGACGGGTAGGTTTCTGGCACCTCGGGCTCCCGCCAGGCCGGGCCGCGCTCCAGCGGCTCCACCGCGCGCGTCGTGTTGAAGTGGAGCAGCGCGTCGAACTGCCGGGGCAGCTGCGCCGTGAAGTAATGGCTGTAGCGTTCGGTGTCCGGGCGGTAAAGCACGCCGATCGCCCGCTCGAGCCGGGCCTCGCGCAAGGCGTCGACGTGCCGGCCGGCGCCTCGCAGCGACAGCAGGAAACGCTCGATGCCGGTGGCATGCATCACGGCTTCGTAGCTGTCGGGCCGCGAAGGCCGCACCTGCTTGCGCTCGGCGGGGCCGTCCCAGTCGGTGGCGGCGGTGACGCTGCCATGGTGGGTGCTGAAGCCCACCAGCATGGCGTCGTCGCCATGGCGCTCGCGCACGAGCTGGCCCACGTTGAGCTCGCCGCGGCGCTGGCCCATCTCGGTGGCGCGGGCGTCTCCGATGTGCGAGTTGTGCTCCCACACCACGAGCCTGGGCCGCCTGCCGGTGCGGGCGGCGAGGTGGCCCGCGATCATCCGCAGGGTCTCGGCCATGTGCATGTCGCGCAGGTTCCAGGACGACACGTCGCTCAGGTACATCGACCGGTAGTAGGCCTCCGCGTTCTTGACGAGGCGCGCGTTCTGCTCTGCCGCGAAGGCTTCTTCAGCGTCGGCGCCGGACAGCGAGGTGGCCGCGGCTGCACGCCGCCGCATGTCGGCCAGCACGGCGACGACTTCGTCCTCGCAACCCTTTTCAGCACCGCCGAGGCCGGCCATCAGCCCATAGGCACGGTTGTCGTCGCCGAAATGATCGAAGCACGAATAGCGCTCGACGGCACGCCTGGCCGCGGCCGGATCGGCCTGCCCGAGATGCCGCAGCACGGCCTGCATCGAGCTGCGCAGGCTGTAGAGGTCCAACCCATAGAAGCCCGTGCGTTGCGCCTCGGGGCGGCGGGCATTGAAGTCGCGCTGCCAGTCGATGAACTGCACCACGTCCTGGTTGCGCCACATCCAGTGCGGGAAGCGCCGGAAGTCCGCCAGGGCGCCCGCGGCCGAGGTGTCGTCGCCGCGCCCGCGCACGAAGCGGTTCACGCGCCACGCATCGGGCCAGTCACCTTCCACCGCCACGCCATCGAAGCCTTTGTCGGCGATCAGCCGCTGGGTGATGCGGGCGCGCTCGCGATAGAACTCGTGCGTGCCGTGCGTGGCTTCGCCCAGCAAGACGTAGTGCGCCGCGCCGATGAGTTCCAGCAGCGCGGCATGGCTTTCGTCGGCGGCAAGGGGCGTCGCCGCCTCGCGCACCGCGTCGACCGTCGAACCGTGGGGCAGGGCGGGCTCACCCATCACGCGATCGCAGGCGCGGGCGGCGCGGGTAGATCTTGCAAGCCATTGAAGAACTTGCCGCGCCGCCCCGTGGTCGTTCGCTCAATGCGATTGCGAATGGGCACCACCCGGCGCGGAGATGCCTGCCACCGCGCGGCCGGCCTGGCGGGCGCCTTGCTTCACCGCCACGTCGCCCAGCGACACGATGCCCACCATGCGCTTGTCGCGGTTGAGCACCGGCAGCCGGCGCACCTTGATGTCGCCCATGTTCTGTGCCACGTCGGAGATGTCTTCGTCTTCGAAGCAGTACATCACCTGTTCGGACATCACCTCGCGGATCTTGGTGTCCGGCCCGAGGCCTGCGGCCACCGCCCGCACCGCGATGTCGCGGTCGGTGATCATGCCCACCAGCCGGTCGTCCTCGCCGACCGGCAGGGCGCCGATGTCGTGCTCGGTCATCAACTGCGCCGCTTCGCGGATGCTGCGATCCGGATGGGCCAGGCAGACGTCGTTCGTCATCGCTTCGCGCACTTTCATAGGGAACCTCCTGGTTTGAACGAATGCGGCCGCGGCGATCCGCGGCCATCTCATTCCATGACCGGCAGTCGGCGTGCCTGTCCGGCGGCACCGCTTGAGCGCCGTGATGCACCGTGGCAGGATCGCGCCGGATGACAACCATCCCCCCTGCAGCGCAGCACCTGCGCGACCTTGCAAGACTGCGCCGCGTTCGCGACCGGATCGACCGCGAATACGCGCAGCCGCTGGACGTCGAATCGCTTGCCCGCGGCATCCACATGTCGGCCGGGCACCTGAGCCGCCAGTTCCGGCTCGCCTACGGCGAGTCGGTCTATTCCTACCTGATGACCCGGCGCATCGAGCGGGCGATGGCCCTGTTGCGGCGCGGCGACCTGAGCGTCACCGACGTCTGTTTCGAAGTGGGCTGCTCGTCGCTGGGCACCTTCAGCACGCGCTTCACAGAGCTGGTGGGCGTGTCGCCCAGCGTGTACCGCCGCGAAGCGGCGGCGCAGACGCAAGGCATGCCGGCCTGCGTGGCGAAGCAGGTGACGCGACCGATCAGGAATCGAGAAGCGCCGGTCACCGAGCCGCCCATAGACTGATGGCCACCACGAACAAGCTCTCGAGGAGATCACCAGTCATGGACATCACCGTTCACGCCACCTTCCTTCCGCACACCGACCCGGAGGCCTCCCTGGCCTTCTACCGCGACACCCTCGGCTTCGAGCTGCGCAACGACGTCGGCTACAACGGCATGCGCTGGGTCACCGTGGGGCCCGCCGGCCAGCCCGACGTCAACATCGTGCTGTACCCGCCGCAGGCGAGCCCGGGCATCACCGAAGCAGAGCGAACCACCATCGCCGAGATGATGGCCAAGGGCACCTACGCCAGCATCGTGCTGGCCACCCGCGACCTCGACGGCGCTTTCGAGCGCCTGCAGGCCCGCGACATCGAGATCGTGCAGGAGCCGACCGACCAGCCTTACGGCGTGCGCGACTGTGCGGTGCGCGACCCGGCCGGCAACATGGTGCGCATCCAGCAACTGCGCTGAATGGAACGATGAGCAAGAACCCGACGACCCGCAGGTCGCCGTCGGCCGCGATGCATGCGGCCGATGCGCACGACCTCATCCGCGTGCATGGGGCCCGCGTGAACAACCTCCAGGACGTGAGCCTGGAGATCCCGAAGCGCCGGCTCACGGTGTTCACCGGCGTCTCGGGTTCCGGCAAGAGCTCGCTGGTGTTCGACACCATCGCCGCGGAGTCGCAGCGGCTCATCAACGAAACCTACAGCGCCTTCGTGCAGGGGTTCATGCCCACGCTGGCGCGACCCGACGTCGACGTGCTGGAAGGGCTGACGACCGCGATCATCGTCGACCAAGAGCGCATGGGCGCGAGCGCCCGCTCGACGGTGGGCACGGCGACCGATGCCAACGCGATGCTGCGCATCCTGTTCAGCCGGCTCGGCAAGCCGCACATCGGGCCGCCCAGCGCCTTTGCCTTCAACGTGCCTTCGGTCAAGGCCACCGGCGTGATCACCGTCGAGCGCGGCGAAAGCAGGACGGTGAAGCAGACCTTCACCCGCACCGGCGGCATGTGTCCGCGCTGCGAGGGCATGGGCTCGATCAACGACATCGATCTCGCGCAGCTCTACGACGACGGCAAGTCGCTCAACGAAGGCGCGCTGTCCATTCCGGGTTACAGCATGGACGGCTGGTACGGCCGGATCTTCCGTGGCTGCGGCTTCTTCGACCCGGACAAGCCGATCCGCAAGTACACCAAGCGTGAGCTGCACGACCTGCTGCACAAGGAGCCGACCAAGATCAAGGTCGACGGCATCAACCTCACCTATGCCGGGCTGATCCCGTCGATCCAGAAGTCCTACCTCTCGAAGGACGTCGACACGCTGCAGCCGCACGTGCGCGCCTTCGTGGAACGTGCCGTGACCTTCACCACCTGCCCGGAATGCGGCGGCACCCGGCTCGGCGAGGCGGCCCGCTCGTCGCGCATCGGCAAGGTCAACATCGCCGATGCCTGCGCCATGCAGATCAGCGACCTGGCCCGGTGGGTGAGGGGGCTCGACGAGCCGTCGGTGGCGCCGCTCGTCCAGGCGCTGGCGGCGACGCTCGATTCCTTCGTGGAGATCGGGCTGGGCTACCTGAGCCTCGACCGGCCGACAGGCACGCTGTCGGGCGGCGAAGCCCAGCGCACGAAGATGATCCGTCACCTCGGCTCGTCGCTCACCGACGTGACCTACGTTTTCGACGAGCCCACCATCGGGCTCCATCCGCACGACATCCAGCGGATGAACGAGCTGCTGCTGCGGCTGCGCGACAAGGGCAACACGGTGCTGGTGGTCGAGCACAAGCCGGAGGCCATCGCGATTGCCGACCATGTGGTCGACCTGGGTCCTGGCGCCGGAGCGGCGGGCGGCACGGTGTGCTTCGAAGGCAGCGTGGAGGCACTGCGTGCCAGCGGCACGCTCACCGGCCGCCACCTCGATGACCGCGCCTCGCTCAAGAAGACGCTGCGCAAGGCCGCAGGCAAGCTGGCGATCCGTGGAGCGAAGCTGCACAACCTGAAGGACATCAGCGTCGACATCCCGCTCGGCATGCTCGTCGTGGTGACCGGCGTGGCGGGCTCTGGCAAGAGCTCGCTGATCCACGGCTGCATCCCGGCTTCGGCGGGCGTGGTGTCGGTCGACCAGGCGCCCATCCGCGGCTCGCGGCGCAGCAACCCCGCCACCTACACCGGGCTGCTCGACCCGATTCGCAATGCGTTTGCCAAGGCCAACGGCGTCAAGCCGGCATTGTTCAGCGCCAACTCGGAGGGCGCGTGCCCGAGCTGCAACGGCGCCGGGCTGATCTTCACCGACCTGGGGCCGATGGCCAGCGTGACCACCGTGTGCGAGGAGTGCGAGGGCAGGCGGTTCCAGGCATCGGTGCTCAAGCACCGCCTTGGCGGCCGCGACATCAGCGAGGTGCTGGCCATGCCGGTCGCAGAGGCGGCCGGGTTCTTCGGCGCGGGGGCGGCCAAGACCCCTGCTGCCCACGCGATCCTGCAGCGGCTGGCCGATGTGGGCCTGGGCTACCTGAGCCTCGGGCAGCCGCTCACCACGCTGTCAGGCGGTGAGCGCCAGCGGCTGAAGCTGGCGACGCACATGGGCGAGAAGGGCGGCATCTACGTGCTCGACGAGCCCACCACGGGACTGCACCTGGCCGACGTGGAGCAGTTGCTCGGCCTGCTCGACCGGCTGGTCGATGCCGGCAAGTCGGTCATCGTCATCGAGCACCACCAGGCCGTCATGGCGCATGCCGACTGGCTCATCGACCTCGGGCCCGGGGCCGGCCACGAGGGCGGCACGGTCGTGTTCGAGGGGACGCCCGCGCAGCTGGTCGCCGCCCGTTCGACGCTGACCGGCAAGCACCTGGCGGACTACGTTGGCGGTTGAGCGATGGAAGCCCCCCTCGGC
>CAMLNA010000098.1 GCA_946481025.1 uncultured Rivibacter sp. | reverse complement strand
GCCGACATCCCTCCGGGCCGCCGCGCCGGGCCGCCCCAAGCAAGGCCCGACCCTCTCGGAGGGTCGCTCGCCGTACCAGGCGAGCGGGGTGCCGACATGAGCACCGTCATCTCTCTCCCGGCGGCCGGCGCCGGGCAACCCGCGGCTCGCGTCGCCCGCTCCCGCCCTCGCGGTCGCTGGCTGCACGCCGCCGCAGGCACCGCGGCGCTGGCCGGCTGCGTGCTGCTGTGGCACGTGTGCTCGTCGGCAAGGCTGCACCTGGGACTCGTCACCTTTGCCAACGTGCCGCCGCCGGCCGAGGTGCTGCAGGCCGCCTGGGAGCTGGCGCAATCGCCCAGGCTGGCCCAGCACCTGGGCAGCAGCCTCACGCGCATTGCCGCCGGCTTCGGCGCCGCCGCGGTGCTGGGCGTGGTGCTGGGGTTGCTGATCGGCCGCCTGCGCTGGGCGCGCGACCTGCTGCTGCCGCCACTCGAAGTGCTGCGCCCGATCCCCGCGGTGGCCTGGATCCCGCTGGCGATCCTGATGTTCCCGTCGTCCGAAGGCAGCATGGTGTTCATCACCTTCATCGGGGCGCTGTTCCCCATCCTGCTCAACACGATCCACGGCGTGGAGGCCATCGACCCGCGGCTCATCGCCTCGGCCCGCAGCCTGGGCAGCGGGCGCTGGAGCCTGTTCACCGAAGTGATCGCGCCCGGCGCGGCGCCCAGCATCGTGACCGGGCTGTCCATCGGCATGGGCACCTGCTGGTTCTGCCTCGTCACCGCCGAGATGATCTCGGGCCAGTACGGCATCGGCTACTACACCTGGGAGTCGTACACCGTGCAGAAGTACGCCAGCATCGTGGTCGGCATGCTGCTGATCGGCGCGCTGGGCATGGGCAGCAGCGCACTGGTGCGCTGGCTGGGTGGCCTGGCGATGCCCTGGTATGAAGCTGCCCGGAGAAGAGCATGAGCGCGGCGATCGCGGTCGAGCACCTGTCCATCGAGCTCGGCACGGGCGAGCAGGCCTTCGAGGCCGTGCACGACGTGAGCTTCCATGTCCGGCCCGGCGAATTCGTCTGCGTGCTGGGGCCTTCGGGTTGCGGCAAGTCCACCCTGCTCGGTGCACTGGCCGGCCACCTTCAGCCCGCCCGCGGCGAGATCCGGGTGGATGGCGAGCCGGGGCGAGGCCCCGGACCGCAGCGCGGGCTCGTGTTCCAGCACCACACGCTGTTCCCGTGGCGGCGCGTGGTGGACAACGTCGCCTTCGGCCTCAAGATGCGGGGCGTGACCCGGCGAGAGCGCCGCGAGAGGGCGCTCGAGCTGCTGCAGCTGGTCGGCCTGCACGGCTTCGAGTCGCGCTACCCGATCGAGCTGTCCGGCGGCATGCAGCAGCGGGTGGAAATCGCCCGCGTGCTGATCAACCAGCCGCAGGTGCTGCTGATGGACGAGCCCTTCGGTGCGCTGGACGCACTCACCCGCGCGAAGATGCAGCACCTGCTGCTCGACGTCTGGGCGCGCTTTCGCACCACGGTGCTGTTCATCACGCACGACATCGATGAAGCGCTGTTCCTGGCCGATCGCATCCTGGTCATGAGCCCGCGGCCCGGACGCATCGTCGAAGACCTGCTGCTGCCGTTCGACAGGCCGCGCGAGGCGGGGCTGCCGACCTCTGCGCAGTTCGTGGCACTCAAGCGGCATTGCCTGGCCTTGCTGCACCAGAACCCGGCCGCGGTGGCCGAGCTGCGCCGGCTGTCGCCGCTGGGGCCGCCCGCGCAGGCGCAGGCTGCGTGGCGGTTTGCCGTCTAGGACCGCAAGCTCATGCGCTGCGCAAGGAACGGCATGCGCAATGCATCGTTCCTTCCGCGCCGGCCGCTTCCTAGACTGGCTGCTCACCCATTCAAGCGATGCCATGAGCAGTACCACCCTCGCCCCGCCTTCCGTGGCGATACGCCGCTTCGACGATGCACCGCTCGGCGCCGAAGTACTCGGCCTCGACCTGTCGCGGCCTGTGTCGGACGAAACGTTTCGCCGCATCCACCGTGCGCACCTGGACCACCATGTGCTGGTGTTCCGCGACCTGCGCGCCACGCCGCAGCAGCAGATCGGCTTAAGCCGTCGCTTCGGACCGCTGCAGATCCACGTGCTGCACCAGTTCCAGCTGCCGGGCCACCCGGAGGTCCTGGTCGTGTCCAACGTGGTGGAAGACGGCAAGCCGCTCGGCCTGGGTGATGCCGGCCACTACTGGCATTCGGACCTGTCGTACAAGGAAAAGCCCAGCCTCGGTTCCATGCTGCATGCCCAGGAACTGCCGGCCGAAGGTGGCGACACCCTGTTCGCGAACCAGCACCTTGCCTGGGAGAAGCTGCCCGCCTACCTGAAGCGAGCGGTCGAAGGCCGGCGCGCAGAACACTCCTACCTCGCAAAATACGAAGAGCTGCGCCGGCGCAGCCCCTGGCGGCCGAAGCTGAGCCAGCAGCAGATCGACGAAGTGAAGCCGGTCGTGCACCCGGTGGTGCGCACCCACCCGGAGACCGGCCGCAAGGCGCTGTTCGTCAGCGAGCACTTCACCACCCGCATCGTCGGCCTGCCCGAAGAGGAAAGTGCAGACCTGCTCGCGCGGCTCTTCGAGCACACCACCCGGCCGGAGCTCGTGTATCGCCACCGCTGGCAGGCGCACGACATGGTGTTCTGGGACAACCGCTCGGTTACCCACCTGGCCACCGGCTGCCCCGAATACCAGCGACGCCGACTCCACCGCACCACCATCGAAGGCGACGTCCCCTTCTGACATGGCCCTCCTCATGAACAAGCCCGCATCACGCGCATCGCGCCGCATCACAGCCGTCATCGTCTCCTTCAGCCTGCTGGCCGCGGGCCTGCTCGGCACCTCGCTGCCTGCCCGGGCCGAAGAAGGCAGGCTGCGCATCGCCGAACAGTTCGGCATCGTGTACCTGCTGCTCAACGTGGCGCAGGAGCGCAAGCTCATCGAAAAGCACGGCAAGGCGCTCGGCCAGCCGGTGGAGGTGGAGTTCGTCAAGCTCTCCGGCGGCGCTGCCGTCAACGAGGCGCTCCTGGCCGGCTCGATCGACATCGCCGGCGCCGGCGTGGGCCCGCTGCTCACCCTGTGGGACCGCACGCTCGGCCGGCAGAACGTGAAGGGCGTCGCCTCGCTCGGCAACTTTCCGTACTACCTCACGAGCAACAACCCGGCGGTGAAGACGATCGCCGACTTCACCGACAAGGACCGCATCGCCCTGCCGGCGGTGGGCGTCTCGGTGCAGTCGCGCATCCTGCAGCTCGCCTCGGCCCGGCTGTGGGGCGATGCCCAGTACAACCGGCTCGACAGGATCACCGTCGCGCTGCCGCACCCCGAGGCCACCGCGGCCATCATCAAGGGCGGCACCGAGATCACCGGCCACTTCGGCAACCCGCCGTTCCAGGAGCAGGGCCTGGCCGGCAACCCCAATGCGCGCATCGTGCTGAAGAGCTACGACGTGCTGGGCGGTCCGTCGTCGGCCACGGTGCTCTATGCCACCGAGAAGTTCCGCAAGGAGAGCCCGAAGACCTACAAGGCCTTCGTGAACGCGCTGGCCGAAGCGGCGCAGTTCGTGCGCGCCGACCCGGAGGCTGCCGCCGACATCTTCATCCGCACCAACAACTCCAGCGTCGATCGCAAGCTGCTGCTGTCCATCATTCGCAACCCCGAGGTGGAGTTCAAGCTGACTCCGCAGAACACGCAGACGCTCGCCGCCTTCATGTTTCGCGTGGGCGCCATCAGGAACAAGCCCGCCTCGGTGAAGGACTACTTCTTCGACGACGCACACAACGCGCAGGGGAGCTGACGATGGCCGCCGTACCGGGCGCCGTGTTCCGCGGCGGTCATCACGGCGAACTGCCGCCGCCGGTGCGGCAGGCGCCCGTGGCCGCCGCCAGGCCGGCCGCGCAAGCGGCCGATGCGCCGCTGCTGGAAGTCGATCGCCTCACGCTCGAATACGCCACGCCCGAGCGGCTTGTGCGAGCCACCCACAGGGTGAGCTTCGAGGTGCACCGCGCCGATCGCTTCGTGCTGCTGGGTGCATCGGGTTGCGGCAAGTCTTCGCTGCTCAAGGCGGTGGCCGGCTTCATCGAGCCGCGCGAAGGCGAGATCCGCCTGGAGGGCCGGGGGGTGCGCGAGCCGGGACCCGACCGCATCGTGGTGTTCCAGGAGTTCGACCAGCTGCCGCCTTGGAAGACGGTGCTCGCCAACGTGATGTTCCCGTTGCTGGCCAGCCGCCGCCTGCCGCGCGCCGAGGCCCGCGAGCGCGCGCTCGACACGCTGGCCCGCGTCGGGCTGGCGAGTTTTGCCGGGGCCTACCCGCACCAGCTCTCCGGGGGGATGAAGCAGCGGGTGGCCATTGCCCGCGCGCTGGCCATGCAGCCCAAGGTGCTGCTGATGGACGAGCCCTTCGCCGCCCTCGATGCACTGACGCGCCGGCGCATGCAGGAAGAGCTGCTCGCGCTGTGGGACGACGTGCGATTCACGCTGCTGTTCGTCACCCACTCGATCGAGGAAGCGCTGCTGGTGGGCAACCGCATCCTGCTGCTGTCGCCGCACCCGGGCCGCGTGCGGGCCGAGCTGAACAGCCACCAGTTCGACGCGGGCAGCCTCGGCAGCCCTGCCTTCCAGGCGCAGGCGCAACGCATCCATTCGCTGCTGTTCGAAGAAGGAGGTGCGGCATGAGTGCCGTGCTGCCGCCGATCCGCGCCGAGTTCGAGCGCACGCTGCAGCCGCTGGACGACGGGCCCGGTGCCGAGCGGCCCCGCTCGCGATGGCAACGCTGGTGGCAACACGCCTGGCTGCGCAAGGTGCTCATCGTCGCGCTGCTCGCTCTGCTGTGGGAAGCGGTGGCGCGCTGGGCCGCCAACGACCTGCTGCTGCCCACCTTCACCCAGACCGCACGCGCCTTCGCAGAAGGCATCGGCAGCGGTGAACTGCCGGCGAAGGCGGGCATCTCGCTGGGCCTGCTCTTGCAGGGCTATGGCCTGGGCATCGCGGCGGCGTTCGCGCTCACCACGCTGGCGGTTTCGACACAGCCGGGCCGTGACCTGCTGGGCACGCTGACCTCGATGTTCAACCCCCTGCCGGCCATCGCACTGCTGCCGCTGGCGCTGCTGTGGTTCGGCCTGGGCAAGGCCAGCCTCGTCTTCGTGCTGGTGCATTCGGTGCTGTGGCCGCTGGCGCTCAACACCTACGCCGGCTTCCAGGCGGTGCCGCAGACGCTGCGCATGGCCGGGCGCAACTACGGCCTGCGCGGCCTGCGCTACGTGCTGGCCATCCTGGTGCCTTCTGCACTGCCGGCCATCCTGGCCGGGCTGCGCATCGGCTGGGCATTCGCCTGGCGCACGCTGATCGCCGCCGAGCTGTTCTTCGGCGCGTCGTCGGGCCGGGGCGGCCTGGGCTGGTACATCTTCCAGAACCGCAACGAGCTCTACACCGACCGGGTATTCGCCGGCCTGGCGGCGGTGATCCTGATCGGGCTGCTGGTCGAGCACCTCGTGTTCGACAACGTCGAGCGGCTCACCGTGCGGCGCTGGGGCGTACAGCGCTGAAGGCGCGTCTCACGCGCCTTCGATCACTTCCTTCATCGCAAGCTTCAGCCGCTTGCGCCCTTCGGCGTTGGTGGCGCGCCAGGCCTTGAGCGCGAGGGCCAGGAACTGCTGTTCGGCAGCGCTCATGCCTTGCTGTTCGCGGGCTGCGTCGAGCCAGCCGGCCGGCTTGCCGCAGGCCGACTCGACCTGTCGCGCCAGCTTGTCGCCGATGGGGCGGCTGCTCTTGATCTGGCTCCACATGCTGGGGCTCATCTGCAGCTTCTGTGCGAACGACTGCTCCATGCCCTTGGGCGGCACACCGGCGCGCATCTGCTCTTCGGCATACCGCTGGAAGAGGCTCAGGACGTTCTGTCGTCGATTGACGGTGATGTTGTCGGGCACGGATGGGGGGTCGAGAAAACGGGTTGAGGAAAATATTGTCGCACCCGCTTGACGACGAAGTGAAGATTCTTTACAGTGCGCCTCCTCGCTGAGGCGCGTGGCCGCAGCGCAACGAATCCGAATCGAAGCCACCAACACCCGACCGAAGAGTTCATCGTGAAGACCCAAGGCCACATCACCCACCGCTCGCTGTCCCTGCAGGGTCGGTGTGCGTTCGTGCGTGCGGGCCTTTGCGGGTCGAACGCACTGCATTTCGGCAAGAGCCGGCGACCGGTCGCGTCGCTGGGTTACGAGGATGGAATGCATCCGGGCAAGGGAGGCGCGTAGGCAGCGCACCTCCACTCGATCACACATGTCGAGGCCCGGTTCCGAAAGGACCCGGGCCTTTTTGTTTTGCGTGTTCCCCAGGAACACACCGGCTCGCACGCAGCACGCGCTGCGCTCCGGAACGCTCTTTGGAAGATGACGCGAGCTGCCTGCACGACTGGGTGCAAGGCGTGCTCCACGTCCCATTGCGGGTGTGCTTGGCACAACGGACGGATACATGCTCCGCAAGCGCAGGAGCGGCCGGTATGTGCGCTGCGGGGAACGCCCGCATCGTGCAGCGAGACAGCGCTGAGCGAAGGACCGCCTTCGCGCTCGCGCCGGAGCACAACCGCAATGGGACCGGGATTCAGAAGTTCAGAGACCCAGACCCCCAGGAATGAACGAAGCCCTCGTCGAGCTCACGCTTCGAGGGCGGAAACCGGCCGCAACGAATGGGCGGCTCCGGAACCCGTCACCGGAAACCATCAGCCTCCCTGGCTCAGCAGGATCTCGGAGCACCGGTCTACGAAGCCGGAGGTCGCACGTTCGAGTCGTGCGGGAGGCGCCAGTCATCGACGCTGCGCGGCGGCATCAACACGGTCACGGGCCGCCAGTCGCGCATCGAAGTCCACCCGATCAGCGCCCTGCGAGGCGCGTCGCGCATCAACCTGTTCGACGTGACGCCGTCGTTCGCGAAACACAAGCTGTTTCGCCGCGACCGCTTCACCTGCGCGTACTGCGGCCTGCAGTTCCACGAACGAGACCTGCAACGCGAACACATCGTGCCCGAGTGGCTGGCCGCGCGGCTGCCGAAGGGCTCCCGGCTGGGTTGAGCGGGGCTCGTCAGGCGCTCGCCTGCGCGGCCACCGACTGCGCCATCTCCACGAACGCCCGCGCGCCCGGCGACAAAGCGGCCTCATCCAGCATGGCCAGCGCGACATGCCGCGGCGCGGCCGGCTGGAACGGCCGATACACCACGCCGGGCCACGCATCGGGCAGCGCGAGCCGCACCGACACCGAGACGCCGAGGCCCTGCTGCACCAGCCCCAGCACCGACAGCACCTGCGGCAGCCTGAAGAGCTCCAGCGGCTCGGCGCCGGCCCGGGCGAGCAGGCCGGCGATGTCGTCGCCGCAGCCGGCCGAACTGGCGATGAAGGGCTGGCGATGCAGCTGCCGCGGCCGCACCGCCTCCTGGGCGGCCAGCGGGTGTCGCTCGGGCAGCACGACCACGTATTCGTCGCTCGCCAGGTGCACGGTGTCGAAGCGCTCCTCGGGCAGCGTCACGAAGCCCAGCTCCACGCGGCGGTCCACCAGCCACTGTGCGATGACGCCGTCGGCCTCTTCCTCCACCCGCACCTCCACCCCGGGGTATCGCAGGGCGAAGGCGCGCAGCAGCTGCGGCAGCAGCCGCAGCGACGAGCTCGGGCCGAAGGAGCCGATGCGCAGCAGGCCGGCCTTGAGGCCTTTTTCGGCCTGCACTTCCTGGCGGATGGCTTCGGCGGCAGACAGCATCGCGCGCGCATGAGGCAGCAGGCGGCGCGCGCCGGCGGTGAGCACGGGGGGCGACTGGCGGCGGTCGAACAACGACGTGCCGAGCGCCTGCTCCAGCGCCTTGACCGTGTGGCTGACCGACGACTGGCCCACGCCCAACCGGGCGCCCGCCGCCGAAAAGCCGCCCGCCTCGACCAGCGCGACGAAAAGCTCCAGCTGGCCGAGGGTCATCTGCGGGTGGCGCGGCATTCGGATGCTCCCATGAATACCCGTTCATTTTGTCATCGAGCGGCATGAAGACACGATGGTGCATGCACGACCATCACCACCTCCTCCCTTCGAACCCTTCACGGCGGCTGTGGCTGCGCAGCGGTGCAGCCGCGGGCGCGGCCGCCGCGCTCGCGGCCTGCAGCCCGCCCCGGGCTGCAGCGCCTTCGACGGCCCTGCAGCCGCAGCTCGACCTGTTGCTCGCCCAGTGGCTGGCCGAAGCGCCGCACGAGGCCACGGCGCTGGGGCTCGACGTCGGCGAACACCAGGCGCTGCGCGGCCGCTGGGGCGACCGTTCGCTGGCCGAGGCCCGCGCACGCGCGCAGCGCCATGCCCTGTCATTGGCGCAGCTCGACCAGCTGCCGCGTGCCGGCCTGGATGCCGACGCCGCCGTCACGCTCGAGGCCGCCCGCTTCGCGTTGCGGCTCGCGGTGGAAGGCGCGGGCTTTCCCTTCGGCGACCAGGGGCTGGTGGCGATGCTGGGCCAGGAGAACACGCCCTACGTCATCAACCAGATGCTCGGCCTGGCGCTGAACGGGCTGCCTTTCCTGGTGAGCCACCAGCCCCTGCACACACCGCTGGACCTGGAAGCCTGGATGGCGCGGCTGGCAGGCCTGCCCGCCCAGATCGACCACGAAACCGAACGGTTCCACCACGATGCCGCGGCCGGCGTCACGGCGCCGCGTTTCGTGCTCGCGACCTTGCGCCTGCAGCTCGACGGGTTGCTCGCCGCGCCACCCGCGGCCTCCCGCGCGCTCGAGGCCCTGCGCGCGAGTCCGCTCGCCACACCACAGGTGCTGGCGCAGGCGCTCGCGCACCTGGAGAAGGGCGTCCACCCCGCGGTGCAGCGCCAGCGCGAGGCCGTGCAAGGCGCACTGGCCGGCGCGCGCGACGGCGCGGGCGTTCACCGCCTGCCGGACGGCGAGCGCTACTACGCCTGGGCGCTGCGTGTGGGCACCACGACGGCGCTGCCGGCCGACGAGATCCATCGCATGGGGCAGGAGCAGTCGGCCGAGATCGCCTCGCGGATGGACCGGCTGCTGCGCGCCCAGGGCCTGCGCGACGGCACGGTGGGCGAACGCATGCGCGCGCTGGGGCATGCCGCTGCGCAGCGCTTCGACAACACCGAGGCCGGCCGTGAGGCGGCCCTGGGCCTGTGCCGGCAGTGGGTGGCGCGCCTGCGCGACACCATGCCCCGCTGGTCGGCGCTGCGCCTGCGGGCGCCGCTGGCGGTGAAGCGGGTGCCGGCGGAGGTGGAGGCCGGCGCGGCCGGGGCCTACGTCGCCCCCGGGTCGCTCGACGGCTCGCGGGCGGCGGCCTTCTACCTCAACCTGCGCGACACCGCGCAATGGCCGCGCTGGGCACTGCCCACGCTGGTGGCCCACGAGACGCTGCCCGGCCACGTGTGGCAGGAAGCGCGCGAGGCCGAACATGCGCGGCGCCACCCCATCCGCGCGCTGCTCAAGTTCAACGGCTACTCCGAAGGCTGGGGGCTGTATGCCGAGCAGCTGGTCGACGAGGCCGGCCTCTACGACGCCGACCCGCTGGCGCGCCTGGGCTACCTGCAGGCGCAGCAGCTGCGCGCCACGCGGCTGGTGGTCGACACCGGCCTGCATGCCCTGGGCTGGAGCCGCGAACGCGCCATCGGCGTGCTGGCCGATGCCACGGGGCGGCCTCAAGGCGCGGTGGAAGGCGAGATCGACCGCTACTGCGTGAAGCCTGGCCAGGCCTGCGGCTACAAGGTCGGGCAGACCGAGCTGCTGCGCCTGCGGCGGCAGTGGCGCCAGGAGCGAGGCGCCGCCGGTGGCGATGCAGCCTTCAACGATGCGGTGCTGCGCGCCGGCAACCTGCCGCTGACGGTGCTGGCCGGCGCGCTGGGCCTGGGCTGAGCCGGCCCGCTACTCGTCGAGGAAGCCGCCCCGGAAGAAGCACCAGGCCGTACCGTCGTGGAGATAGAAATGGCCGTCCGCGCAGAAGTCCTTGCCGGGAAAGAACTCCCGGTAGGCCTTGGGCACGAGCCTGGCGAGCTGTTCGTCCGAGAGTTCCTCGAACTGCTCCGGCGTGATCGGCCGCCCTACTCGAAGCTTGATCGGGTCCATGGCCTGGACTCAGTGGACCAAGGCCTGCGCCAGGCGCCGCACGCCCTCGACGATGGCCTCGGGCTCCAGCAGCGCATAGCCCATGACCAGCGCGGCCGGCCGGGCCGAAGGCCTTGCTCGCGCGCGGGGGTGGAACAGCGGGCCCAGGGGGTGCACCCGCACGCCATGCCTTCGTGCTGCTTCGACAAGCGAGGCCTCCGCCGTGAACGGAACCCCTGGGAATCGCGCGACGAGGTGCAGCCCGCTGGCCGCGCCCTGCACCTCCACCAGCCTGCCGAGCTGCGCCTCGAGCGCACCGACCAGGGCGCTCTGTCGGGCCTGCTGCAGGCGGCGGATGCGGCGCACGTGGCGGTCGTAGCTGCCGTCTTCGAGCAGCAGGGCCAGCGCACGCTGCACGCCCGTCGCGGCATGCCGGTCGGCCAGCCGCTTGGCCGCGGCGAAGGTGCCGACCAGGCGCTCAGGCACCACCATGTAGCCCAGGCGCAGCTGGGGCGACAGCGTCTTGGAGAAGGTGCCCACGTGGATGACGCAGCCGTGGGTGTCGAGCGAGAGCAGCGTGGGCTCGGGGCGAACCGCGTAGCGGTACTCGCCGTCGTAGTCGTCCTCGATGACCCAGGCCCGCCGTTCGGCTGCCCAGGCGAGCAACGCGCGCCGCCGCGCGATCGGGAGAAAGGCGCCCAGCGGAAACTGGTGGGTCGGCGTCACGTAGGCCATCTGCGCCCGGTCCACTTCGGCCAGCCGCTCGGTCTGCAGCCCGTGGTCGTCGACACCGACGCACTGCAGTTCGGCGCCATGGGCCTCGAAGACATGGTGTGCCATCCGGTAGCCGGGGTTCTCGACCACCACCGGGTCGCCGGGGTCGAGCAGGAGCCGGGCGCTCAGGTCGAGCGCCTGCTGCGAGCCGCTCACGATCATCAGTTGCTCGACCGCGCACGACAGCCCACGCGTCTGGCTCAAGTGCCGCTGCAGCGCCCGGCGGAGCTCGATATTGCCGCGCGGGTCTTCATAGGCCAGCCGGGGCGCGCGCTGCCGCTCGACGGCGCGAAGCGCCTTGAGCCAGGCCCGGGTCGGAAAGTCGCGACCGGCCAGCGGGCCGTAGACGAAGTCGATCTCGTCGCCGGTGGAGGGCCGTGCATCCTGAAGGGCCAGGCCGTCGATGCGGGCCGCGAAGTCGGAAACGCGACCGGCGAACCGGCCACCGCGCGCGGGCGCCGGGCTGCCGCGCCGCCGGCCGCGGCGCGTCGTGTCTTCGGGCGGTGCCGCGCCCGCGGCCACGCGGCTCACCGCGCCGGCACGCGATTCGATGAAGCCGTCGGCTGCCAGCTGCTCATACACCAGCGACACCGTGGCCCGCGACAGCCCTCGCTCCAATGCCAGCGAGCGGGTGGACGGCAGCGGCACTCCGGCGGCGTAGGTGCCGTCGGCGATGCGCGCACGGATCTCGTCGTACAAGGCGCGGCCGAGGTGGCCGCGCACGGGTTCGTTGCTGGGCATGGTGGCCGGTTGAACTGGTCTGGTGGAATGGTCGGGAACTGGCTATTTTCATCCGGCCGGATCGGCGGCACAGTGGCGTCATGTACATCCCCCCGCAATTTTCCGAACCCCGCGTGCAGGAGCTGCACCGCCTCATGCGCGAGCACGCCCTGGGCATGCTGGTCACGCAGGCGGCATCTGGCCTCGACGCGCACCACCTGCCCTTCCTGTTCGACCCTGCACAAGGCGAGTGCGGTGTGCTGCAGGCCCATGTGGCCCGGGCCAACCCGCTCTGGCGCGAAGCGGCCGAGGGCAGCCGGGTGCTGGTGGTGTTCAGGGGCGTGCAGGGCTACATCACACCCAACTGGTACCCGGGCAAGCAGGAGACGCACCGGCGCGTTCCCACCTGGAACTACGAGGTGGTGCACGCCCACGGCACGCTGCACATCCGCGACGACGAGAAGTTCGTGCGCGGCGTGCTGGCGCGGCTCACCCGCCAGCACGAGGCGAATGAACCACGGCCCTGGAAGATGAGCGACGCCCCGGCGGACTACCTCGCCGAGCTGCTGGCGCACATCGTGGGCATCGAGGTCCGCCTGACCCGGCTCGAAGGCAAGCGCAAGCTGAGCCAGCAGTACTCGCAGGCCGATCGGGAGGGCGTGATGCGCGGGCTGGAGGCGCGAGGGGAGGCGGGGTTGGCGCAGGCGATGCGGGAAGTGAAGGCGCAGGTTGCGAAGCAGGCGCCAGCGCCGTCCGCTGCGAATGGCAGGACGGGTCCTTGAGGATCGACATCACCACGCCCGTGTCTCTCTCGCCCCCGCCGATCCGTCCTCTTCCGCTCAGAGCTTCGCCTTGGCCTTGCCGGTCTGGACGGGCGGTTCCAGCGAGGCCTTGAGTTGATCGGGCTGTTGTACGTGGTGAGTTGCGCGCAGCCTGTCGCCGTGAGCGCGAGGCAAAGCATGCAGGACATCGGTCCGGTCGCGCGCAACATGGCGAAGCCCTCCTTCACGGCCAATGTAGTGGCACCTCGGCGGCCCGGACATCCACAAAACTGGCGACGTTCGAGGGACCTCCGCCATCAGCCGATGGACGCTTCAGCGGGAAACGGTCATTGACGCGGCGTGCGTCGCAACTCGTTGCAACTACCGGGTTACAGCAGGCTTTTGGTCATGACTTGTTCATGCTTCGACGGCCCACCCTCAGTAGCCTCGCACCTCGCGATGTGCCGTGCCGACCGCGAGGTTCGCAAAGCCGCGTCTCAGTTCGCTCAACCGCCCCGATCCCGAGAACGAGGAGTCCATGTTCCCAACGAATCAATTCCGGCGCCGTTCCAGTAGCGCCGTGGTGCGGCACCTTGCCGTGTTCGCTGCCAGCGTCGGCGTTGCAGGCGTGGCGAGTGCCGCCAACTGTGCCGACGCGCCGGTCAGCGGCAAGAAGTACTACCTCGTCAACGAAGGCAGCGGACTGCCGCTCGAAGTGTCTGCCTGGTCCGACAAGGACGGCGCCGGCGTCGCCCAGTGGAGTGCCGCCAGTGGCCCCTACAACTTCAACCAGCAATGGACCGTGACCAGCATGGGCGAGGGGATCTGGTCGATCCGTCCGGCGCACAGCAGCAAGTCGCTCGATGTCTATGGCTGGTCCTCCTCTGACGGCGGCACCGTCGTGCAATGGAGCTACACCGGGAATTCGAACCAGCAATGGGTGATCTCCCCGGCCGGGGGTGGAACGTACAAGATCGCGTCGAACTTCTCGAAGAAGGTTCTCACCGTTGCCGACAAGAAGGCGGGTACCTCGTTGCAGCAAAGCGCCGACCAATGGTCCGCGCAGCAGAAGTGGTACTTCAATCCGGTGGATGGCGCGTGCAGGACGGCGGCGACCGGCAACTTCGGCAGCTTCATGGGCTTCACCAAGATGCTGATCGGCGCACAGATGTCCGATGCGAGCACCACGAAGGCGCCCTGGGACGTGCGCTATCGCTATCTGGCCAGCCTGCCGGTGCCGGACGACTCGTACATGACGAAGTGCCCGAGCACCGGCGTCCATTGGTGGGCATGCTGGGACAACACCCGGGCGCCCGGCACGCAACTGAAGGAGTGGACCACCGAGGGCAAATCCGCGACCTGGCAGGGCGCGTCCTATCCCCGCCTGTCGATGTTCACCTACTACATGATGAAGTCGGCCGCGGGCGGTGAAAACGACTTGACGCCGATGACCGATCCCGCAAGGCTCAAGCGCTATCTCACGGATTGGCGCTTCCTGCTGCAGACGATCGGCCAGGAGCGCGTGATCCTGCAGATCGAGCCCGACTTGTGGGGCTTCGTACGTGGCAAGAACAAGGACCCGCACGCCGTGCCGGCTCAGGTGACCGCCGCCAATCCCACCGACTGCCCCTACTACGAGAACAGCGCCGCCGGCCTGGGCCGCTGCATGATCGCGATGGCACGCAAGTACGCGCCGAACGCGGCCGTAGGCCTGCATGCTTCGTCGTGGAACCACACCGAGAGCGGCAACGCCGAGGAGATCGGCAACTACATGCTGGAACTCGGCGCAGGCACCGGCGACTTCGTGAGCACGGATCCGTCGGACCGCGATGCAGGCTGGTACAGGGCCGACAAGGGCATGGACACCTTCTGGAACGACCAGCGCTTTGCCACCTACCTGGCATGGAGCAAGAAGCTGGCTGAAACCGTCGGCCGGCCTACCGTCATGTGGCAGATTCCGCTTGGCAACTGGCAGCAGAACAACACCTACCAGCACTGGCAGGACAACAAGGTGGACTACCTCTTCGGCAACCTGGACAAGGTGGCTGATGCACACGTGGTCGGCTTGTTCTTCGGTTCCGGCGACACGCCCCAGACGACGCCGGAAACCGACGGTGGCTATCTGTTCAGCCGGACGCAGGACTACTACAGGAGCGGTGGCGTGAAGCTGCGCTGACCCGCCAGCCCGACCGCCTCAGTTCCCTGAACCGAAGAATCGCGCCGCCGCGGAAACCACGGCGCCTACCGTCATGTTGTAGGCCTTCTCTCCGAGGTTGGCCACGGCCATGCGCACCAAGGTCCTGGTCGAGGCGGCGGCGGCCGCGGTACGCGCCTCGAGCGCGGCAACCGTCAGCGGATGCACGTCACCAAACTGGGCCTTGAGGTCGGTATGGATGGCCTCGGTCGCCGCGGTCCACTGGGAAAGCTTCTCCTTGACGAGCTCCCTGTTCGCACGGAGCTCGGCCACCGGCATTCGCTGGATGGCAGCAGCCACAGCCCCGGTGGCCTCCTTCAGCTGGGCCACCTGCGGCTCCAGCGTCGCCGCACGTTGCGCCGGCTCCTGGTGCAGAGCCGTTGCCATATCGAGCTGGGTCAAAGCGGCCAGCTGTGAAGAAGCCGACGTCACGGCCTCGAGCCGGCTCGCAAGCGCCGGAAAGGGCATGGCAGCTCCCGCCGGTGTCGGCTGGCTCGCGATGCCGACGAGGCCCGCCGTCTGCATGGCGAGGCCGCGGTACTCCTGAGGCAGCGACTCGAAGCCGTTCCTGGCTCCTTGCTGCAGCACGGCCGTACCGCCGGCGTTGAGCAGGCTGGTCACTTCGTCCATGTGAGCACTGATGGCGGCGGACGAACTGGCGGGCAACGGCAGGGGTGTGCGCAGTGTTGACGCACCTGGAGAAGTCCCACGCGCCTGCAGGTCACTCGCGGGGAGCGACGAGGATCCGCCGGCGGTGTTCGTGGGGCCGGTGACGTTCAGGAGGTTGGAGGAAGCGACCGGCGTAGCGGTCGGCGCTGTGCGGTTGACGTGCATGACTTCCCTGTTTGGTGGTTCTTGGTGTTCGGGAAAATGCGCACGGCAACGGGCCGCCGATGCGAGGTCGGTCCGCGCCCTGCCAATACAACGCCATCCCGTGTGCTCTCCCTACCGCCGGCGAGCGCAATGAAGCGCCCCAATGAACCGGGAATGTCGTGGGCGAGGCCTCCATGGAGAAGTCGGCCGGCGAAGCGGTTCACCAATCAGCGAAGGGACGGTTTCGCAACTCAGGTCGGCGCCATGTTCGATGCAGCAGGCCCGGGTTTGCCTTTCACAAGACGTCGCTGGCCAACCTGATGGCGGCGGCGCCCGCGAGGAGGGCCGACATCAACGCGATGCCCAGGCGGTACTTCGCCGGCAGGGTGGCCAACAGCGCCCGCGCGCACACCCAGCCGACCACGGCCAGCATCAGCGCCACGACAGCAGGCAGCAGCCGCAGCCCGACATCGAGATCCATCTCCGAAGAGGCCGGCTCGGGAGGAAACCACACCAGGCCCAGCGCGGCTCCGGCAAAGAATTGGCATCCGCTGACGAAGGCCTTCACCACGCCATGCGCACGTGGAGACGAGGCCCGTTCGTCCAGCCATCTGTACGTGCCCCAGAGAAGGGCCGTGCAGCCCAGCAACACGCGCAGCACCGAGGTGAGCAGCACCATCAGGCGTGCCGGCGCCTGTTGGCGGTTCAGGTCCGCTTCACCCGCCAGCGCACCGGCCGCTATTGCGAGCCACGGAAAGGGCGTCCACACGAAACCCGCGATCAGGATCCCTGCGTTGCGAACGTCCGAGGCCGCCAGGAGCGCCGCCACCGAAAGGTACGAGAGCAACGCGACGGCGGCACCGCGCGCAGCGCCGAACACCTCGGCGTCGTTGCGCGGATAGAGCAGCCAGGCCCAGCCAAATCCGCAGGCGGCTGCGAGAAACGGCAGGAGCACCACCCCGAATCCAAGCGGCGACGGCAGCCACGCGACGAGGATCGCCGTATAGACCCCTGCCATGGCCAGCGCGATCAACGCAAAGGAGCGGGCGGCAGATGCCCGCTTCGAGACCCTGGCGACCGAGTGAGGCATGTGCGGTCTGCTCGCGAAGGAAGAGGATGCGGGCGATTCTATGGAGCCGCACCGAAACCCGATACCGAAGAGTTCATCGTGCTACGCCAAGGCCACATCGCAAATCGCTCGCTGCCCGTGAAGGGCCAATGTGCGTTCGTGCGCGCCGCCTTCGGCAAGGCCGCGATCGTCACGACGAATGAACGGCATCCCGTCGAGAGCCCGCGACCGGTCGGGGCGCTTGGTTACGAGGATTGACGACATGGAGGCTGAAGTGAA
>CAMLNA010000097.1 GCA_946481025.1 uncultured Rivibacter sp. | reverse complement strand
CATGGGTGCCGTAGGTGTCGGCCACCACCAGTTCGCCGCCGTCGTAGTCGTCGGGATCGGTGAGGAAGAGGGTGCACGACAGGTCGGTGCGCAGGCGCAGCGTGGTGCCGGGCACCGAACGGATCGCGCCGTCGATGTGCATGCCGTAGTGCTCGCCGCCTTCGTAGCGGTTGAACAGCGGCGGCACCGTGCGTAGCGGCAGCGCGGCCGAGAAGTACAGCGGGTGCCTGTCGAGCGCCTCGAGGATCATCCGGCCCAGCTCCAGCCCGACCGGTGAAAGCTCGGGCAGCTGCCGGTTTCGCTTGACCTGGGCGCCCTGGGCTCCCACGGTGGCGCGGCCATCGACCCAGTCGATCGCGTCGAGCCGCGCGCGGATCGCATCGACCTGCTCGCGTGTCAGCACCTGGGGGACGTGCAGCATCATGATCTGTCGGACTCCTGAAGGCAAAAGGGCCTCCCGCACCGGGAGGCCCGCAGGCACTGCGGTCGTGGCGTCAGTACTGGAGGTTGGCCGTGAGTTGCAAGGTGCGCGGCGCGCCGAGCGTGTAGCGCGATCCCCCGTTGTTGAGCGACGCGATGTAGAACTTGTCAGTGAGGTTCTTGACGTTGAACTGCACGGACAGGTTCTTGTTCACCTCGTAGCCGGCCATCGCGTCGAACACCCAGTAGCTGGGTACTCGCGGCAAGCCGGTCGTGGTTGCAGTGACCGGGTTGCTGTTGCGCACCACCGACTTCACGTGGCGGGCGCCGCCGCCGACCGTGAGGCCGAACGGCAGCTTGTAGGTCGTCCACGACGTGAAGCTGAGCTTCGGCGACCAAGCCAGCGTGTTGCCAGCCTGTGCGGCCGACTGCGACGGCGCCTGCACCACTTCGGTATCCATCAGCGCGAGGCCGGCGTTGACCTGCCAGGCGCTGGTGATCATGCCGGCCGCCCCCAGCTCCACGCCCTTGACCTTTTTCTTGCCCATCTGCGTTTCGTCGCCGAGGGCTGCAGTGCCGTTCTCGATCGAGTCGTTGCGCGTCTCGGTGCTGAACAGCGCGGCGGTCAACGCCATGCGGTTGTCGAACAGCTCCCACTTGGTCCCCAGTTCGATGCTGTCGGCTTCGGAGGGCTCGAGCGTGGCACTGTTGATGTTGAGCGTAGAGCCCGTGTTGAGCGCGAAGCTGTCGCTGCCGGGCGGCTTCTGTGAGGTGGCGTAGGCCACGTACACGCTGCCGTTGGGCGCAGGCTTGTACAGCGCACCGACCTTCCAGGTCAGCAGGTCGTCGGCCTTGGAAGCCAAGGTAGCCGTCTGCACGGCCGCATTGCTGGCCGGGATGCCCAGCGTTTCGGTCTTGTACTTCTCGAAGCGAATGCCGCCGTTGATCTGGAACTGCTCGTTGATCTTCAACGTATCGAAGGCGTAGATCGCGGCGGTGACCGTGTTGCCGCTGGTCTTGGCGCCGGTGGCAGCCACCGGCACGAACACGTCGTCGACGCTGGGGTTGTACAGGTTGGCAGCCCCCTGCGTGCCCACCGCCGCCATCGTGTTGTTGGCCTGCTTCTCGTAGATGAACTCGATGCCCGTGCTCAGCAGGTGCTTCAGCGTACCGGTTTCGAATTCCGCATTGAGGTTGGTCTGGTTGGTCAGGACCTGGTTCTCCTGGTCCTTGCCCTGGCGCGAACGGGCCACCGTCCATTGCGACTCGGGTCGCGCGACCCACACGCCATTGACCTGGTCGGCAGTGGTGAGCGCATTGACGCCCGTCAGCACGTACCGCTGCTCGCTGCGGCCAAAGCGCGAGATGTTGCGCAGCGTGAAGCCGGGCTTGAGCTCATGCTCGATGCGTGCGGTGAACATGTCGACCTTCACCCGGTCGAAGTCGCTCAGCGAACCGTAGAAGTTGTTGCGGTCGACGCGCCGGGGGGACGTCACGCCCGCCAGCGCGTTGGGCCCGCCCGCGGGGTAGGTGCTGCTTGGGTTGGAGTCGAAGGCCGGGTTGTAGAAATTCGGCAGGCCGATCGCAGGAATGCCGCCGTCGGGCCGGTTGTCCTGCTCGACGTGCAGGTAGTACAGGTAGGTGCGTGTCGGTGTGCCCAGGCCCAGTGCAAGCGACGGGGCGAAGGCCCAGCTGTCCTTCTTGACGTGGTCGCGCTCGACCGCGCCGCTGTCGGTCTTCTGGAAGTTGATGCGCACGGCCGTGCCGTCGCCCAGCAGCGGGATGGCGCGGTTCACGTCGGCGGTCACCCGCTTGCGGCTGCCGCTGGCGATGGTGATGCTGCCGCTGGCCAGGTCGTCCAGCGTCGGCAGCTTGGTGGCGAGGTTCACGTAGCCCGTGGGAGAGCCGCGCCCGATGTCGGCGCCGGCCGGGCCCTTGACCACTTCGACCTGCTCGATGTTGAAGGTGTCGCGGCTGAAGGTGCCGATGTCGCGGATGCCGTCGACGAAGATGCTCTGCTGGGTGTCGAAGCCGCGCATGAAGATCGAGTCGCCGGTCTGCGTGTTGCCGTTCTCGCCCATCTGGAAGGTGATGCCGGGCGTGTTGCCCAGCGCCTCGGCCAGGGTGGTGGCGCCCTGCTCCAGCAGCAGTTCCTTCTTGATGACCGTGATGGTCTGAGGCGTGTTGACCAGCGGCGTCATGACCTTGGGCGACGACACGGTGTCGGCCTTGTAGGTGCCTTGGCTGGTGGCCTTGCCCTTGGCCTTGACCTCGGGCAGCGCCTGTTCGGCGGCCGGCTTGGCGTCGGCTTGGGGCGGGGTCTGCGCTGCGGCGGGCAGCGCCAGCGCCACGGCGGTCAGTGCGGCGGTGCAACCCGCCACGCGCGGCAACTGCGCCGCAGGGTGCTTGCGGCTCTTGATGTAGGCCATCTCTCTCTCCGGTTGTGCGATTTGTTGTTCGACGGCTGGCGTTCTGCGGCGCCGGTCGACGAAATCACGCACCGAAGGCAGATGGCTGGCATGTCTATGCAGCCCTGGACTGCAAGGTACAGCCGCAAATGATAATAATTCGCATTAATTTTTGTCAAGAAAAGTTGCGGCGGCGCTACGCCGGCAGCTGCCAGCCCCCGCCCAGCGCCTTGAACAGGTCGAGCGCCGACGTGAGGCGGGCCAGCCGCAGTTGCGCCAGCGAGTCCTGTGCCGCAAACAGGCTGCGCTGCGCATCGAGCACGGTGAGCAGGTCGTCGGCGCCTTCGCGGTAGCGGGTTTCGGCCAGCCTCAGCGAGCGCTGGTTTTCGTCGCGCACCGCCTGCTGCACCTCTTCCTGCTTGCGGTTGCGTTCGGCGTTGCCGAGCGCATCGTTCACCTCCTTGAGGGCGGTGTAGACCGCCTGCCGGTAGGTCTCGATCAGCACCCGGCGCTGCGACTCGCTCAAGCGCACCTGGCCGCGCAGCCGGCCGCCGTCGAACAGCGTCTGGACCACCGACGCAGTGAGGCCCACGCTGGCCGTCGGGTTGGCCAGCGACAGCAGCGCCGTGGTCGCCAGCCCGCCCGCGCCCGACAGGGTGATGCCCGGCAGCAGCGCCGCGCGGGCCGCGGCCACGTCGGCATCGGCGGCGGCAAGCTGCGCCTCGGCGCTGGCCAGGTCGGGACGGCGGGCCAGCAGCTGGGCCGGCAGGCCTGGAGACACCTGCGGCACCGTCAGCGTGTCGAGCGCGGTGGCCGCCACGCCCAGGCTTTCGCCGTTGGGGCCGGTCGGCGCACGGCCGAGCAGCAGGGCCAGGGCCGAGAGGGTCTGGCGCTCCTGCGTTTCGAGCGGCAGCAGCGCGGCCTGCGCCAAGAGCACGGTCGAGCGCTGGCGGCTCAGGTCGAGTTCGGTGGCCACGCCGTTGCGGCGGCGCGCCTCGACCACGCGCAACACCCGCTCGGCGATCGCGAGGTTCTCGCGCGCCACCGCGAGCCGCACCCGCGTGGCGAGCACCTGGAAGTAGGCGTTGGCCACGCCGGTGGTCAGCGACAGGCGGGCGGTCTCGAGGTCGTACCGGCTCGCCCGCAGGGAGGCTTCGGCACCCTGCCGGCCGGCGGCCAGCCGGCCCCACAGGTCGATCTCGTAGCTCACGCCCAGCGACAGGCTCGACGACTCGCTGGTGGACGCCTGCGCGCCGCTCGCATCGCTGCGCCGCGAGCCGGTGCTGCCCGAGACGCTCACCGAAGGGAACAGCGAGGCGCCCGCCGCGTTCACCGCGATCTCGGCCTGCCGCACCCGTTCGGCCGCGGTGCGCAGGTCGGGGCTTGCGGCCTGGGCTTCGTCGATCAGCCGGGCGAGCTCGGTCGAGCCGAAACCCTGCCACCACTGCGCCTGCAGCGCGTCGGTGGCGGCACTGCTTTCGCCCCATGCCTGCGGCATCTCCAGTTCGGGCCGCGGGCCGGTTTCGACGCGGTGGGCGCAGGCGCCCAGGGCCAGCAGCGCCGAAAGCGCCAGCGCGGCTCTGCAGAAGGGGAGTCGGTTCATCTTCATTCGGAACTCAGGGCCACCACCGGATCGAGCTGCGCGGCCTTGCGCGCGGGGAGGAAGCCGAACACCAGGCCGGTGGCGAATGCGCAGCCGAAGGCCAGCAGCACCGGTGAGGGCGAGTACTGCACCGGCGTGCCGAAGGCGCCGATCACGGCGGCAGTGGCGAGCCCGCCCACCACCCCGATGGCACCGCCGAGCGCCGACACCACCACCGCCTCGATGAGGAACTGCTGCATGATGTTGCGCTCGCGCGCGCCGGTGGCCATGCGGATGCCGATCTCGCGGGTGCGCTCGGTCACCGAGACCAGCATGATGTTCATCACGCCGATGCCGCCCACCAGCAGCGAGATCGCCGCGATGGAGCCCAGCAGGATGGTCATCGTGTTCTGCGTCTCCTCGGTGCTTTCGATCAGCGAGGCCATGTTGCGGATCTGGAAGTCCACCACGCCATGGCGTTCGAGCAGCAGCGACTCCACCGCGGCCTGCGTGTCGTCGATGCGCGAGACGTCCTGGACCGCCACCGTCACGTTGCGCAGGAAGCGCTGGCCCGAAAGGCGCAGGCTGCTGGTCGCATAGGGCACGAACACCACGTCGTCCTGGTCGCTGCCCATCGGCGAGGCGCCGCGTTCGCTCATCACGCCGATCACCTGGAAGATGATGTTGTTGACCAGCACGTGCTTGCCCAGCGGGTTTTCTCCGCCGGGGAACAGCGCCCCGGCCACCGTCTGCCCGAGCACGGCCACGGTGGCGTAGGTGGCCGAGTCTTCCTCGGTGAAGAAGGTGCCCTGGGCCACCGGCCACTGCCGCACCTGCGGGAACTTGGCCGAGGTGCCGTTGATGCTGCTGCTGTAGTCGGACCCGCCGTAGCGCAGCGTGACGCTGCTGTTCTGCTCCGGAATGGCGCCCAGCACGTTGGGCAGCGTGTCGATCGCGTCGACGTCGGCCACCACCAGCGTGGCCGTGCTGTTGAAGCCTCGCTGGTTGGGCGCGCCCGGGCGCACCAGCATGAGGTTGGTGCCCATCGCGCTGATGCGGTCCACCACGGCCTGCTTGGCGCCGTCGCCGATGGCCAGCATCGCGATCACCGAGCCCACGCCGATCACGATGCCCAGCAGCGTGAGCACCGAGCGGAAGATGTTGGCGCGCAGCGCCCGCAGCGCGGTGCGCGCGGCTTCCAGCACGTCGGCCAGGTGCGAGCCGCCGTCGCTGGCGAATGCCGGCTGGAAGTCCGCCTTCGGCAGCGGCGCCTCGACCACCGTCTCCCGCCCGCTGTCGGAGACGATGTTGCCGTCCTTGATCTCGATCTGGCGGTGCGCGTGTTCGGCCACCTCGCGCGCATGGGTGATGAGGATCACCGTGTGCCCGCGGGCCGACAGCTCCGAGAGCATGCGCATCACGTCGGCGCCGCTCTTGCTGTCGAGCGCGCCGGTGGGCTCGTCGGCCAGGATGATGCGGCCGCCGTTCATCAGCGCACGCGCGATGGACACGCGCTGCTGCTGCCCGCCCGAGAGCTGGTTGGGCCGGTGCTCCAGCCGCTCGCCCAGCCCCAGCTCGGCGAGCAGCGCCTGCGCACGCGCCCGCCGCTGCTCTGTGGGCAGCCCCGAATACATGGCCGGCACCTCGACGTTTTCGGTCGCGTTGGCGGCCGGGATGAGGTGGTAGCTCTGGAAGATGAAGCCGAAGTCCTCGCGCCGCAGTTGCGCGAGTTCGTCGCGCGAGAAGTTCGAGACGTCGCGGCCCATGAACCGGTAGCTGCCGGTGGTGGGGCGGTCCAGGCAGCCGAGGATGTTCATCAGCGTGGACTTTCCCGACCCCGACGCACCCATGATCGCGACGAACTCGCCGGGGTGGATCGAGAGGTCGATGCCGTGCAGCACCTCGACCGCCAGTTCGCCGTTGCGGTAGGTCTTGGTGATGCCGCGCAACTCGATCAGCGGCACCTGTGCCGCGGGCTGCGCGTTGCCCGCGAGTGCCGGCGTCGGATCGCGCTGCATCAGCGTCCCCTGCCGCCGCCGGCACCGCCGGGCGGCATGCCCATCGGCCCCTGCTGCAGGCCGCCCTGCTGGGACTGGCGCTGTGAGCTGCCCTGCGACGGCGGCGGGCGCAGGCCCGCGATCACCTGGTCACCTTCGGCCAGGCCGGACAGCACCTGCACCTGCACCCTGTTGGTGACGCCGGTCTCGATCTGGCGCTCCTCGATGTTGCCGTCGGCGTCGATCACCTTGACCGTCGCGCGGCGCGGCCGGTGGATCGGCTGGCCGGCGGGCGGCAGGCCGCTCGCGGTGGCGTCCGATGCCGCCGCGCCCGGCGTGGGGGCGGCGGCCTCCCGCTGCTGCGGCGCCTCCCGGCGCCCCGGCCCTTCACCGCGCGCCTCGCGTCGCTCGCGCATGGCACCCCGCGGCCCGGAAGCATTCCGTTGCGCCGCCGCCACCGGCACGGCCGCAGAGGCAGCCGCCGTCGCCGCGGCAGGCGCGGCTTCGGCGCTGCGTTCGCGGCGCGGGCGGTCGCCGCGCCCGCCGCCGCCCTGCAGCGCCGAGGCGGGAATCAGCAGCGTGTCCTGGGCCCGGGCCGCGATGAAGAACACCTGCGCGGTCATCTGCGTCATCAGGCTGCGGTTCACGTTGGGCACGTCGAACAGCGCGTTGTAGAGCACCACGTTGTTGGTCACCGTGGGCGTGGGTTCCACCTTGCGCAACTGGCCGCTCCAGCGCCGGCCCTGGCTGCCCAGCGTGGTGAAGTACACGTCCATGCCCTGGCGCAGCTTGCCGACGTCCGCCTCGGACACCTGCGTCTGCACCGTCATCGTCGACAGGTCGGCGATGCGCATGATGATCGGCGCCGACTGGTTGGCATTGATGGTCTGGCCCTGGCGCGCGGTGATCGACACCACCGTGCCGGACATCGGCGCATAGATCCTGGTGTAGTCGAGGTTGGCCTCGTCGGCCCGCAGCGACGAGTCGGTCTGGTCGATCTGCGCCTTCAACGCCTCGAGTTGCGCACGCGCAGAGCGCAGCGCGGCCTCGGCCTGCTGCAGCGCCTCGGCGGTGGTGGCGTCCTCGGCCATCAGGTTCTTCTGGCGCTGGAACTGCAGTTGCGCGAGCGCGAGCTGCGCTTCGCGGTCCTTCATGGTGGCCTGCAGGTTGCGCAGCGACGCGCGACGGGCGTCGACGTTGGCCGACAGCACGGTGGCGTCGATCTCGGCCAGCAGGTCGCCGGTGCTGACCACGCTGCCGACCTCGACATGGATCTTCTTCAGCTGGCCCGACACCTGCGCGCCCACGTCCACGTAGTCACGCGGCTGCACCGTGCCGGTGGCGCTGACGAGGTCCTCGATGTCGCCGCGCTGGACGGTCGCGAGCACGTACTGCTCGCGCACGTTCTTGCCGGCCTGGAGCTTGTGCCAGCCGAACCAGCCCGCGCCGGCCAGCGCCGCAAGCACCAGGAGTCCTGCCGCATGGCGGAACGAGGGGCGTGAATGCCAGCGGCGGCCGGCACTGCCGGAGGACGAGGGGTCTGCGTGGGTCTGGTTCATGAAGGCTAGGCGAGCGGATCTCTTGTGCTTGTGGCCGAGTCTGGTGTGCGCACGTCACCGGCGCTTTCAAGCGCGGGTAAAGAAAGGTAATCGGCATCGCCGCAGCCGCCCACAAAACAAAGGGCCGGCAAGACGCCGGCCCGAGGGAGCTGCTGCGGACGGCAGGCCTACTGGAACACCTCGAAGGTGAGCGTGTAGCCGTAGCTGCGCGGTGCAGGCCGTGTGGCGGGCGGGGCGCCGCCGCCGGCCGGGTAGCGGGTGGTCATCAGGTAGAGGCCGGCCTTGTCGAACTTGAGCGCGACGCGCCCGCGCGCGTCGGACTTCACTTCGGCGAACACCTTCTTGTCCTCGTAGGCGTTGCCGGCCCGGTAGACGGTGAACTCCTGCCCGGGCACCGGCGTGCCATCGACCAACACGTCGAAGGTGAAGCCCTGGTCGATGAAGATCTCGTTCGGATGCGTCACCGGCCGCACCTCGAGGCCCTGGCCGCTCACGGCCAGCGCGTTGCGGCTGGGCGCGCCCTTGGTCACGTAGGTCTCGAGCCGGCGCACGTTGAGCACCTCGGCCACCTCGGCGCCGGCCGGCAGTGCCGACTCGTCGATGAACCGCGGCGCGGCAGCGCGCGCGGGCGCGCTGGCCGCGGCCGCCGGTCGCATCGGCATTTCGCCGCCCGGTTGCGGCGGCGGTGTGTTGTTGCGCGACGGGCGCACCACCCGCCACACGCCGTCCACCTTCGCGAACCTGGTGACGCGGCCACCTTCGTCGCCGGTGACGAAGCGGTAGGTGCCGGCCTCGGGCGTGTCGGCCTCGATGCCGGTGTAGTCCTTCAGGTGCGTCAGGCGGTCGAGCTTGCTGCGCCCCCCGGCCGGGCCGACCACGTAGTAGTCGGTGCGCACCGGGCCTTCCGGCACGAAGAACAGCTCGTCACTGATGCCGGCCTGCAGCGACACGTGCGGGCGGCTCACCGAAAACGTGAGGGGCAACAGGTAGGGCGTGTGGGCGGCCGCGAGTTGCGACGCCGCCAGCAGGCCGGCGCCGGCCCACAACGAGAGCGTGTGGTTGGAGGTTTTCATGGAAGCGGGATGGAGGCTGTTCCTGTAAAGCTGAATGAATCTTATTGATAATCATTCTTGTTTGCAACAAAATGCGCCTTCCTTGCTGCCGTCGACAAGAACATGACGTCCCACCCGACCCGCCCGCTGTTCCGACTCACCGCGCTGGCCGGCGCCATGGCCGCGGCCTGGGCGCTCGTACCGGGGCCGGCCCATGCTGCGCCGGCCGAAGCCACCTCCGCCGACACGGCCCACGCCGCCCCAGCGGAACGCGCCAGCCATCGCTTCCACGAAGACCACGTGCTGGGCACCTCGCTCGACGTGGTGGCCGTGACGCCCGATGCGGCCCAGGCCCGCCGCGCGCTGCTGGCCGTGCGCGCCGAGATCGCCCGGCTCGACGCGTTGCTCAGCGGCTGGCGTGCCGACAGCGAGCTCAGCCGACTCAACCGGCTGCATGCGCCCACCAAGGTGTCGCCCGAGCTGTGGCAGGTGATCAGCACCGCCGAGGACTGGCGCACCACCACCGGCGGCGCGTTCAGCGGCCGGCTGGGCGCCGTGATCGAACAATGGCGGCGCGCCGGCTCGAGCGGCGAACTGCCCGACGCCGGCCTCCTGCAGCGGCTGGCCGCGCAGGCGCAGGCGGCCGGGCTGGTGCTGGATGCCGCGCAGCTCAGCGTGACCCGGCCCGAAGGCGTGGTGTTCGCGCTCGATGCGGTGGCCAAGGGCTACATCGTCGATGCCGCGGTGCGTGCCGCCCAGGCCGCCGAGCCCGGGCTGGCCGGGCTCCTGATCGACATCGGAGGCGACGTGCGCTGCTACGGCTGCGCACCGCGGGCCGAGGGCTGGCGCATCGGCGTGGCCCCGGCCGGCGAGCCGGCCGACAACGCGCCGGCGGCAGCCACCGTGCGGCTGCGCGGCGGCGAGGCCATTGCCACCAGCGGCCGCGGCGCGCGCGACCTGACCGTGGCGGGGCGCCCGCTCTCGCACACGCTTTCGCCGCAATCGGGCCAGCCGGTCGACACCGAAGTGCACAGCGCGACGGTCATTGCCGCCAACGCGGCCGATGCCGACGCGCTGGCCACCGCCTTCAGCGTGATGCCCGTCGACCAGGCGCTGGCGCTGGCCGACCGGCTCGAAGGCGTGGCGGTGCTGCTGCAGGCAGCCGACGGCCGCCAATGGGCCTCGCAGCGCTGGGCCCGCCATGCAGTGGCCGACGACGCGCCGCGCTTCGTGCGCGCGGCGGCCAACGACGCGACCGAAGCACCGTGGCCTGCCGGCTTCTCGGCCTCGATCGCCTACGAGGTGCCGCGCATCGCCAGCGAGTCCTACCGCGCGCCCTACGTCACCCTCTGGATCACCGACGAGAACAAGCAGCTCGTGCGCACCCTGCTCGTGCTGGGCGCCGACCCGAAGTGGATCGACTCCAACTACATCTGGTGGCGCCGCTACGGCCGCAAGATGCAGGCGCTCGACACCATCGCCAAGCCCACCCGCCAGCCCGGCCGCTACAGCCTCGTGTGGGACGGGCTCGACGACGCCGGCCAGCGGGTCGGCCAGGGCAGGTACATCGTGCACGTGGAGGCCTCGCGCGAGCACGGCACCCACACCTACCAGTCCTTCGACATCGAGCTGGGCGCCAAGCCTGCCGAGAAGAGCCTGCCGGCCAAGGAAGAGATGGGCGGCGTGCGCCTGGTCTACGGCCGCGGCAGCTGAGGCACCGATGGATCGCGCCGCCCCGACGCTTCAGCCCGGCACGACTGCCGAAGACGCACCCCGTGCGGCGCCGCAACGGCGCTGGGCCGACACCTGGGGCCATCGCAGCTGGCTGTACCGCCAGAGCCGCATGCTGCATGCGTACCTGTCGGCCTTTGCCTTCCTGACGCTGATGTTCTTTTCGGTGACCGGCCTGCTGCTCAACCACCCGGAGTGGTTCGAAGGCGCCAAGGCCAAGCCGCTCGAAAGCCGCATCGTGCTTTCGCCTGCCGAGCTGAAGGCGGCCCTCGCCCAGCCGGAGCCCGGGCGCGCGCTGGCCGCCGGCGTGGGCGAGCGCATCGCCCTGCGCGGCGGCTACAAGAGCGCCGAGCTGCTCGACGACGAAGCCCACATCCGCCTCGAAGGCGTGAGCGGCCGTTCGGACGTGATCGTGAACCTCCAGGACGGCAGCACCGAGATCTCGGTGCACCGGGCCACGCTCGTTTCGCTGATCGGCAACCTGCACCGCGGCAAGAACAGCGGCACCGCCTGGCAGTGGCTCATCGACGTGAGCGCGGTGCTGATCCTGGCGCTGTCGCTGCTGGGCTACGTGCTCTTCTTCAGCATGAGGTTCCGCCTCGGGCCGAGCCTCAAGCTCACCGCCGCGAGCCTGCTCGCGATGGTGGCCCTGTACATCTTCCTCGTGCCATGAACGCCTTGAAACGGCTTGTCGGTCCAGGCTGACAAGCGCGGCCCAGCCGCACCGACAGCCGTCCGCCGGGGCTTGCGTGAAGATGCTCGCCAGCACCTGGACACGGCAAACAGCAGCGCAAGGAGACGGCCATGGACCACAGGGATACGTGGGTGAGCGAAGTCCGCTTGTGGTTCTACGGCGGCACGCCGCCGCGCGAGCAGGCCGACGAGGAAGAAGCCATGCTCGGCGCCGAAGCCACCACGGGTGCGCTGATCCCGCCGCTGCTCACCATCACGCCGCCCCTGCGAAAGCCGGTCCCGAGGCTGCCGCAGAAGTAGCGGCGCCGCGCCTCAGGCCGCCAGCGGCTTGGTGATCTCGTCGATCTTCGCCAGCACCTCCTGCGAAAGCTTGGGCGCCAGTTCCAGCGCGCCCAGGTTGCTCTGCAGCTGATCGAGCTTGCTGGCCCCCAGGATCACCGTGCTCACCCGCGGGTTGCTGTTCACCCAGGCGATGGCCAGCTGTGCAACGGTGCCGCCCAGGTCCCGGGCGACCGCCTCGAGCTTCTCGACCGCCGCGTTCTTCTCCGGGCTCAGCAGGTTGTCGCGAAGGAAGGCCATGTTTTCCATCGCGCCGCGGCTGCCTTCGGGCAGCCCGCCGCGGTACTTGCCGGTGAGCAGTCCGCTGGCCAGCGGGCTCCACGTGGTGAGACCCAGCCCGATGTCGTCGTAGAGCCGCGCATATTCCTGCTCCACGCGCTTGCGGTGGAACAGGTGGTACTGCGGCTGCTCCATCACCGGCTTGTGCAGGTGGTGGCGCTCGGCCACCTCATGGGCGGCGCGGATCTCGTCGGCCGACCATTCGCTCGTGCCCCAGTACAAGGCCTTGCCCTGGCGGATCATGTCGCTCATGGCCCACACCGTTTCCTCGATCGGCGTGAACGGGTCGGGCCGGTGGCAGAACACCAGGTCCACGAAGTCGAGCTGCAGGCGCTTCAGCGAGCCGTCGATGGCCTGCATCAGGTACTTGCGGTTGAGCGTGTCCTGGCGGTTGGGCAGGCGCGGCTGGCCGGCCTTGGCGCGGTCGAGGCCCCAGAAGAACTTGGTCGACACCACGTAGTTCAGCCGCGGGCGGCCCAGCTGCCGGAGCGCTTCGCCCATCACCACCTCGCTCTGCCCGCCGGCATAGGCCTCGGCGTTGTCGAAGAAGTTGACCCCGGCGTCCATGGCGGCAGCCAGCATCTCGCGGGCAGCGCCCGTGTCGACCTGGTTGCCGTACGTCACCCACGAGCCCAGCGACAGCTCGCTCACCTGCAGGCCCGATCGGCCCAGACGGCGGTATTGCATTTGTTGTCTCCAGCAGAAGAAATGTTGATCCGCGCCGGCAGGGGCCGGCGATAGACTGCAAAGGCCCGAAGCCTAACGAGAAGCGTTTAACCCCATGGACCACTCCATGTACGCCGCCCGCCGCGCGCGCGTGATCGAAGCGCTGCGAGCCGCAGGCGGCGGCGTCGCCGTGCTGGCCACCGCGCCCGAGCGCCAGCGCAATGCCGACAACCACCACCCCTTCCGGCACGACAGCAGCTTCTACTACCTCACCGGTTTTGCCGAGCCGGAGTCCTGGCTCGTGCTCACCAGCACCGGCCGCTCGCTGCTCTTCTGCCGCCCGCGCGACGCCGAGCGCGAGCTGTGGGACGGCTACCGCCTGGGCCCGGAGGCCGCCCCGGCCGAGCTGGGCGTGGACGAAGCCCACCCGATCGGCCGGCTCGACGACGAAGTGCCGCCGCTGCTCAACGGCCAGGCCGGCGTGTGGTTTCCGTTCGGCGGCACGCACGACGTGCCCCGGCGCGTGACGCAGTGGCTCGACACCGTGCGCTCGCACGAGCGCATGGGCTGGATCATGCCGACGCAGCAGCGCGACCTGAACAGCCTGGTCGACGAGATGCGCCTCTTCAAGGACGAGCACGAGATCGGGCTCATGCGCCGTGCCGCGCAGATCAGTGCCGAGGCGCACGCGCGCGCCATGCGCTTCGCGCGGCCGGGCTGCCGCGAATACGAGGTCGAGGCCGAGCTGCTGCACGAGTTCCGCCGCCAGGGCGCCAGCGGGCCGGCCTACGGCAGCATCGTCGCGGCCGGCCGCAATGCGTGCGTGCTGCACTACGAGGCCGGCCATGCGCAGCTGCGCGACGGCGAGCTGTGCCTCATCGACGCCGGCTGCGAATACGGCAGCTACGCGAGCGACATCACCCGCACCTTCCCGGTGAACGGGCGCTTCAGCGGCCCGCAGCGCGAGTTGTACGACCTGGTGGTGGCCGCGCAGGAAGCCGCGGTGGCCGCCACCCGGCCCGGCGCGCGCAAGCAGGACGGCCACTGGGCCGCGGTGCGCGTGCTGAGCCAGGGCCTGCTCGACGTGGGCCTGTTGTCGCGCGACGCGCACGGCAGCCTCGACGACGTGATCGAGCACGCGGCCTACCGCCGCTACTACATGCACGGCACCGGCCACTGGCTGGGCCTGGACGTGCACGACGCGGGAGACTACCTGTCGCAGGCCGAGGCGCCGGTCGAGCAGCCCGACGGCACGGGCGGGCGCCGCACCTCCAAGCCGTCGCGCCTGCTGCTGCCCGGCATGGTGCTCACCATCGAGCCGGGCCTGTACGTGCGGCCGGCGCCGGACGTGCCCGAACGCTGGTGGCACATCGGCATCCGCATCGAAGACGACGCCGTGGTCACGGCCGAAGGCTGCGAACTGATGTCGCGCGGCGTGCCGGTGCGCGCCGACGAGATCGAAGCCCTGATGCGAGGGGCTTGATGACCGACCACGAGTTCGCCGACATGTTCGAGCTGGCGCCGGTGTCGCTCTGGCTCGAGGACTACAGCGCCCTGAAGGCGCTGTTCGAGCGCTGGCGCGCCGAAGGGGTGAACGACCTGCGCCGCCACCTGCGCGCAGACCGGCAGCGGGTGGCCGAATGCTCGCGCTGCATCCGCGTGCTGCGGGTGAACCGCCGCACGCTGGAGCTGTATGCCGCGGCCAGCATGGAGGCGCTCGTCGACGGGCTGCACAGCGTGTTCCGCGACGACATGCTCGACCAGCACGTCGAGGAACTCGCCCAGCTGTGGGACGGCCGCACCCGCTTCTCGAGCCAGACGGTCAACTACAGCCTGGCCGGCAAGCGGCTCGACATCCTGCTCAATGCCCACGTGCTGCCCGGGCACGAGAGCGACTGGAGCCGCGTGCTGCTGGCCATCGAGGACGTGACCGAGCGCGTGCAGGCCCAGCAGCGCCTGTCGATGAGCGAGCTGTACGCGCGCGGGCTGTTCGAGCACTCGCCGGTATCGCTGTGGGTCGAAGACTTTTCATCGGTGAAGCGCCTGCTCGACGAAGCGCGCGAGCAGGGCATCAGCGACTTCCGCACCTTCACCGACGTGCACCCCGAGTTCGTGGAACGCTGCATGGCCGAGATCCGCGTGGTCGACGTGAACCAGCAGACGCTCAGGATGTTCGCCGCGCGCGACCGCGCCGAGCTGCTCAAGTCGCTGAACCTGGTGTTTCGCGACGACATGCGGGCGAGCTTCACCGAGCAGCTGGTCGAGCTGTGGCAGGGCAAGCTGTTCCAGCAGCGCGAGGTGGTGAACTACGCGCTGTCGGGCGACAAGCTGCACGTGCTGCTGCAGTTCTCGGTGTTCCCCGGCCACGAGCAGCACTGGGACCTGGTGCTGGTGTCGCTCACCGACATCACCGCTCGCAAGCAGGCCGAGGCATATCTCGAATTCCTCGGCAAGCACGACGTGCTGACCAAGCTGCGCAACCGCTCCTTCTTCGTCGATGAGCTCAACCGGCTCGAGCGCAAGGGCCCGTTCCCGGTGACGGTGATCGTGGCCGACCTCAACGGCCTCAAGTTCGCCAACGACGATCTGGGCCATGCGGCCGGCGACGCGCTGCTGCGCCGCGCCGGCGAAGTGCTGGGCAAGGCGGTGGACAAGCCGGCCTGCGCGGCGCGCATCGGCGGCGACGAATTCGCGCTGCTGCTGCCGGCCACCGATGAACGCGGCGGCGAGCAGGTGATCGAGCGCATCGGCGAGCTGCTTGAACTCAACAACCAGTTCTACGGCGGGCCGGAGCTCTCGTTCGCGCTGGGCGCGGCCACCTGCCAGTCGGGCGACCGGCTGGAAGCGACGGTGAACCGCGCCGACCAGCAGATGTACGTGTCGAAGAAGGCCTACTACGCCGACGGGCGACACAACCGCCGCAAGGGATGAGCGCCCTGTGTCAACCTGGATATCACGGGCCGAGCGCCGGGCCGCTCCCAAGCCGGCCCGCATCCCCCCGGGGGATCGTCCGGCGTACCCGCCGGACGAGGGGCAGACATGAGCGCCCCGTCGCCTTCGCTGCCGCAGCTGCGCGCCTTTGCGGCGGCCGCGCGCCACGGCAGCTTCTCGGCGGCGGCGCGGTCGCTGGGCGTCTCGCAGAGCGCGCTGAGCCATGCCATCGGCCAGCTCGAGAAGGCGCTGGCGGCCAGGCTCTTCTTGCGAACGTCGCGGGCCTGCAAACTCACGCCCACCGGCGAAACCCTGCTGCCGCGCGTGCAGTCGGCGCTGGCCGACATCGACGGCCTGGCCGCGCTGGCCAGGCGTTCGGCCACCGAGGCGGAGCTGAAGCTGCTGGTGATCCCGTCTTTCGCGTCCTACTTCCTGATCGACCGCCTGCCCGCCTGGCAGGCGCGGCATGCAGGCATCGCCTTCACCTTCGCCCGCCACTTCCTCGAATACGAAGAGATCATCAACGAGGTGGACGCCGCCGTCCTGTGGGGCGACGGCCGCTGGCCCAACGCCGAGAGCGTGCTGCTGGGCGGCAACGAGCTGGTGGTGGTGGCGGCACCGAGGCACCCGGCCATCAAGGCATTCGCCCGCGGCAAGGTCGACCGGTCCCAGCTGCTCGACCACGTGGAAGTGCCCGAGGCCTGGCAGCAGGTGGCCGCCGAGGCGCAGATCGTCTTCAGCGGCGCGGAACATGCGCTGTCGTTCAACCTGTATTCGCAGGTGCTCGAAGCCGCCGAGCGCGGCCTGGGCGTGGCCGCGGTGCCGCGGTTCGTGGCGGCGCGGGCCCTGGAGCGCGGCACGCTGGCCACGGTGATCGAGCGGCGCGTGCGGCTGCCGGGCGGCTACTACCTCGTGCACAAGCCGGAGGTGCGCTACAGCGCGGCGCTGCGGTCGTTTCGCGACTGGCTGCTGGGGCAGGCGCGGGCGGGGTTGTAGGGACCGCCATCCAAAACGCTCATCCATCCACTCATCCAGCTCATGTCTTTGCGTC
>CAMLNA010000096.1 GCA_946481025.1 uncultured Rivibacter sp. | reverse complement strand
GCTCGCACATCACCTGCCCGCGCTGCAACGGCACCGGCCACATCCGCGACACCGAGTCGTCGGCACTGCAGATCCTGCGCATCATCCAGGAAGAGTCGATGAAGGAGAACACCGCCGCCGTGCACGTGCAGGTGCCGGTGGAAGTGACCTCCTTCCTGCTCAACGAGAAGCGCACCGAGATCACCAAGATCGAACTCAAGCAGCGCGTGACCGTGCTGCTGGTGCCCAACAAGCACCTCGAAACGCCGAACTACAAGCTCGAGCGCCTGCGCCACGACGACCCGCGCCTCGAGAACCTGCAGGCCAGCTACTCGATGATCGAGGAGCCGGACGAAGAGGTCGGCATCACCCGCCGCGAGAAGCTCAAGCCCAAGCAGGAGCCTGTGATCAAGGGCGTGCTGCCCGACGAGCCGGCGCCGATCGCCCCGCCCAAGCCGGCGCCCGCCCCGGCCCCTGCCCCGGTGGCCACGCCGCCGGTGGTGGCGGCCCCGGTGCCGGCCGGTGGCGGCTTCTTCGGCTGGATCAAGAAGCTGCTGGGCGGCGGTGGCGCCGCCGAGCCGGCGCCCGCACCGGCTCCGGTCGCCACACCTGCCGCTGGTGCCGCCGCAGGCAAGGCGGAGAAGGAGCGTGACGGTCGCGGCCGCCGCGGTGGCCGTGACGGCCAGCGTGGTGAGCGCGGAGAGCGCGGCGGCGATGGCCGTCGCAGCGAGCAGCGTGGCGATGGCCGCGGCCGCCGCGGTGAACGCGCCGAGTCGGCTGAGGCCGCGGGCAAGGAAGCCGGAGCACGCGAGGAACGCGCACCGCGCGGCGATCGGGCCGATCGCGGTGGCGACCGCGCCGAGCGTGGCGAACGCGGTGAGCGCGCCGACCGTGGAGATCGCACCGAGCGTGGAGAGCGCGGCGAAGGCCGGCGCGGCCAGCAGCGCGGGGAACGTCCGCCGCGCGAAGCCGCACCCGTGGCCGTGCCCGATGAGCTGACGGAAACCACCGCACAGGGATTCGTCGACACCGTACCTGGTGCCGACGCCGCCGCAGAAGGTGAAGGCGCAGAACGCCAGGGCGGCCGCCGCCGCCGCCGTCGCGGCGGCCGCGACCGTGGTGAGCGCGCAGAAGGCGCCGCCGCATCCGCCGAAACGCAAGGCGCCGAGGCCGAGGCTGACGATGCCCGGCCCGCGGCCGGCACCACGGCTGCCGCCCCCTCGGCGGGCGGCGCCTGGTGGGAAGACGGCAGCCAGTCCCCGGCCACAACGGCCGTGGCAGCAGGTGAAGCGGGCGAAGCCGCTGAAGGCGCCGAACCGGCCGCTGGCCCTGAGGGCGAGGACGGCGAGCGCGAAGGCAGCCGCCGCCGTGGCCGCGGCCGTGACCGCTTCCGCCGCGAACGCCGCGAGCGCGACGGCACCGAGGCCGAAGCCGGCACCACGCCCGAGGCCGCCGCGGAAGTCGCGGTGGCCGAAGCCGGCATCACCGCAGCGGCCCCTGCCGCCGTGCCCGTGACCGCTGCAGCGCCCGAGTCCATCGTCGCTGAAGCCGCGCCGCAGCCGGTGGTGCTGGCCAGGGCCGAGCCCTTCGTGCTGCCGCTGGCCGAGCTGGCCGCGGTGGCCGACTCGGTCGGCCTGCAGTGGGTGAACTCGGACCCGGAGAAGGTCCGCACCGCCCAGGAAGCCATTGCCAACGAGCCGCGGCCGATCCGCGTGCCGCGCGAGCCCAAGCCGGTCGTCGCGATCGATGAAGGCCCGCTGGTGCTGGTCGAGACCCGCAAGGACCTGTCGCAGTTCAAGCTGCCGTTCGACACGCCTCAGGGTCAGGCTCAGCAAGCACCGCAGTGACGCTGCGGCGAGCGCCGCAGAAAGACAAACGCCGCCGGCGCAAGCCAGGCGGCGTTTTTCATTGTGTCGACCTCAGCGGCTGAACCTCAGCCATTCCGCTTTTTCTGCGCCCAGTGAGGTCAGGGCAGCAGTTCGAGCGCCCGCTGGTATTGCGGCTGGTGCATCAGCTCGTCCCAGGCCAGCGGCTCGGTCTGCGGCAGCAGCGCGAGCCGGCGCGCCTCGCTGCCGGCATCGGCGTGCCAGAGCCCGCGGTCGAGCGCGTCCTGCAGGCCGTCGAGCAGCACGTCGACCGGCTTGCCGCCGTCGACCTTGGACTGGTTGCACAGCAGCACCATGTCGCAGCCGGCATTGAGCGCCGCGATGCCGCCTTCGACCGCGCTGCCGGCCACCCGCGCGCCTTCCATGCTGAGGTCGTCGCAGCAGATGGCGCCGGTGTAGCCGAACTGACCGCGCAGGATGTCCTTCAGCCAGCGGGCCGAAAAGCCCGCGGGCATGGCATCGACCTTGGGGAAGGTCACGTGGGCGGGCATCACGCAGGTGAGCGTGCTCGAGAGCCAGTCGTAGGGCATGGCGTCTTCGGCCAGGATCTCGTCGAGCGTGCGGTCGTCGACCGCGCGGGCGACGTGCGAGTCGGCAATGGCGTAGCCGTGGGCCGGAAAGTGCTTGCCGCAGTTGTGCATGCCGGCCAGCAGCAGGCCGTGCATCACGCTCTTGGCCAGCAGCGTCGCGACTCGCGGGTCGCGATGGTAGGCGCGGTCCCCCACCACTTCGCTGCGGCCGTGGTCGAGGTCCACCACCGGCGCCCAGCTCAGGTCCACGCCGCAGGCGCGCAGCTCACTGCCGAGCACGTAGCCGGCGGCGCTGGCGGCGTCGGTGGCCCGCATCGCGTCCTGCATCCACAGCTCGCCGAAGCGGCGCGCGGCCGGCAGGTGGGTGAAGCCGTCGGTGCGGAAGCGCTGCACCCGCCCGCCTTCATGGTCGATGGTGATGAGCAGGTCCGGGCGGATGGATTTCGCCTCGGCCGTGACCTCGGTGATCTGCTGGCGGCTGACCCAGTTGCGGGTGAAGAAGATCAGCCCGCCGGTGAGCGGGTGCTGCAGGCGGCGGCGGTCGTCGTCGTTGAGGGCGGTACCGGCGATGTCGAGGATCACCGGGGCATGGGCAATGGTTTCGGTCATTCGGTTTCGACCACCACGAAGGCGGTCGCGTAGTCGGTTTCGTCGGTCACGCTGACGTGGGCGCGCAGGCGCCGCTCGGCAAACCATGCAGCGAGGTCACCGTTCAGGTGGATCACGGGCTTGCCGCCGGGCACGTTGAGGATCTCGCACGAGCGCCAGGTCATGGGCACGCGCATGCCCATGCCGATGGCCTTCGAGAAGGCCTCCTTGGCAGAGAAGCGCGTGGCGAGGTAGGCCAGGCCGCGCGATGCGGCGCGGGCGCTGCGTGCACGCCAGACTTCGAGTTCGCGTTCGCCCAGCACCTTTTGCGCAAAGCGTTCACCGCGCCGCTCCAGCGTGCTGGCAATGCGGCGGATGTCGCAGATGTCGGTGCCGATGCCGTAGATCATGATCCGCCGCTGGCGCCTTGGACGACGTACGCGCGCTGGATGCAGCGCTGGTAGTCGCGCACCGTTTCGACATAGCCGAGCTCCAGCGCATCGGCGATGAGCGCATGGCCGATCGAGACCTCCAGCACGCCCGGCACGGCCCGCAGGAAGCCGGTGAGGTTGTCGCGGCTGAGGTCGTGGCCGGCGTTGACGCCCAGCCCAGCGGCAATGGCGGCCTCGGCCGCCCGCACGAAACGCTGCAGCACCTCGGCCCCTTCGGGCTTGCCATGGGCGTTGGCGTAACTCTCGGTGTAGAGCTCCACCCGGTCGGCTCCCAGCGCTGCCGCATGGCGCATCGCCTCCGGTTGCGGGTCCATGAACAGGCTCACCCGCACGCCCAGCGCCTTGGCCTCGGCGATCACCGGGCGCAGGCGCTCGGCGTCGGCAGGCAGGTTCCAGCCATGGTCGGAGGTGAACTGGCCCACGCTGTCGGGCACGAAGGTGCACTGGTGCGGCTTCACCTCCCGCACGAAGTCCATCAGGTTGTGAAAGGGGTTGCCTTCGATGTTGTACTCGGCGTGCGGCCAGGCCTTCAGCAGTTGGGCCAGCTCCCGCACGTCTGCGGCGCGGACGTGCCGCTCGTCCGGACGCGGATGCACCGTGATGCCGGCCGCCCCTGCCTCCAGCACGAAGGTCGCCGCGCGGGTCACGCTCGGGATGCCGAGGTGGCGCGTGTTGCGCAGCAAGGCGACCTTGTTGAGGTTGACCGACAGCGCCGTGCGGCCGCCATGGACGAAGGGCTCTGGAGCGACCAGCGGGTTCATCGGATGCGCCTGTGTCTGGGGTTCATTCGAGCAGCTTCTGCACGTCGAGCGCGACCTTGCGCGTGTGCAGCGGCGACGAGCCCAGATGATAGTGAAGCAGCGCCCGCAGCTGCAGCTTGAGTTCGGGCAACGCCAGGGCCGCCGCCCGCTGGAGTGCCGGCTGGCTGCGGGCGTCGAGCGCGGCCTGCAGGGCTTGCAGGGTCTCGGCAGCGATGCCCGCTTCGCCGGCAGCGGCCGTGCCCACGCCGGACTCGGGACGCAGCACATGGGCAGCGCCTTCGCGCAGCGGTTGCTGGGTCAGCGTGATCAGCGCCAGCTCAGGCAGCAGGCCGATCTCACGCAGCAGCACCAGCTCGAAGGCGCGAAGGCCGGCTTCGGCCACGTCGTCCTGCCCGGCTGCCAGCAAGGGCAGCGTCTGTGCATAGGCGTCGAACAGCACCGGGTGGGCGTCGCTGCGCGCCAGCAGTTTCATGAGCAGCTCGTTGAGATAGAAGCCGCTCAGCAAGGCGGCGCCGGTGAGCATCGGCCCGCCGCCGGCCCATTCGGCCGACTTGAGCGTGTGCACCTCGGCCTGGCTGTCGCCATCGGCGGCTCGCCGGCCATAGTGGGCCAGCAGCCGCTGGAACGGCAGCAGCACGCCGCGCAGCTGCGAGTACGGCCGCTTGGCACCCTTGGCCACCACGGCCACGCGCCCCTGGTCTCGCGTGAAGAGGTCGAGGATCAGGCTGGTCTCGCTCCAGTCGTAGCGATGCAGCACATAGGCAGCAGTCGGCGCACGCTGGGCCATCCGCGCTACTCGTAGCCGTAGGTGCGCAGGCGCTCTTCGTCGTCGGCCCAGCCCGAGCGCACCTTGACCCACAGCTCCAGGAAGACCTTGGCATCCATGAGCTTCTCGAGCTCGGTGCGCGCCTCGGTGCCGATGCGCTTGAGCCGCTCGCCCTTGTCGCCGATCACCATGCCCTTGTGCGCGTCCCGCTCGACGATGATGGTTGCTGCGATGCGGCGCAGGTTGCCTTCTTCCTTGAACTCGTCGATCACGACGGTGGACGTGTAGGGCAGTTCGTCGCCGGTGAGGCGGAAGAGCTTTTCCCGGATCAGCTCGCTGGCGAGGAAACGTTCGCTGCGATCGGTCAGCGCCTCTTCGTCGTAGAACCACGGCTGCTCGGGCAGGTAGGGCCGCACGATCGCCAGCAGGCGCTTCACGTCGTCGTCCTTCTTGGCTGACAGCGGCACGAACTCGGCAAACGGGTGGCGCTCCTGCATGCCTTGCAGCCACGGCGCCAGTTCGGCGCGCCGGTGCACCTGGTCGAGCTTGTTGGCCACCAGGATCACCGGCTTGTGCTTCATCGCCTCGGTCTGCATCAAGGCCAGCACCTTGGCGTCGTCGAGCCCGAACCGGCCTGCCTCGACGATGAACAGGATCACGTCCACGTCGGCCAGCACACCCTGCACCGTACGGTTGAGCGTGCGGTTGAGCGCCGTGCCGTGCTTGGTCTGGAAGCCCGGGGTGTCGACGAACACGAACTGCGCGTCGTCCACCGTGCGGATGCCGGTGATGCGGTGGCGCGTGGTCTGCGCCTTGCGCGAGGTGATGCTGACCTTCTGGCCGACCAGTGCGTTGAGCAGCGTGGACTTGCCCACGTTCGGCCGCCCGACGATGGCCACCAGGCCGCAGCGCGCCTGTCGTTGCCCGGCGTCGTCGGCAGGTTCGCTCTCGGAGGAGGGTGTTGACGGGTCGATCATGGTGTTGATTTCAGTTTAGCCAGGGCGGCACGTGCCGCTTCCTGTTCGGCAGCGCGCCGCGAACGCCCTTCCCCGGCCACTTCGAGCCCATGCGCCGGCACGCTGCAGATGACCACGAAGGTCTGGTCGTGCTGGCGGCCGCGGGTGGAGTCGATGCGGTAGACAGGCACCGCCTCGCGGCGGGCCTGCAGCCATTCCTGGAGTTCGGTCTTGGCGTCCTTGGTCCAGGTCTCGGCCACGGTCTGCGCGACCAGCGGCTTGAACAGGCGCAGCACCAGGGCCCGGGCGGCCTCGAAGCCGCCATCCAGGTACACGGCGCCCAGCACGGCCTCGAAGGCGTCGGCCAGTATGGACGGCCTTTGCGCCCCGCCGCCGCGTGACTCGCCTTCACTCAGGCGCAACGCCGGGCCGAACTCGAGTTCGCGGGCGAGCCGCTGCAGCGTGTCTTCGCGCACGAGGTGGGCGCGCACTCGCGTGAGGTCGCCCTCGCTGGAGTCTCCGAAATGCTGGAATAGCAGTTCGGAAATGGTGAGGTTGAGCACCGCGTCGCCCAGGAATTCGAGCCGTTCGTTGTGCTCGCTGCCGAAGCTCTTGTGCGTGAGCGCGCGCCGCAGCAGCGCCGGGGTCGCAAAGCTGTGCCCCAGTCGCTTTTGCAGGGCGTTCAGGTCGGCATTCAAGGGAACGGGCCCGGCGGACGAGCCGGGCGAAAGGCTACTTGGACCGCCCGCGGTACTTGATGACCAGGTACACCGGCTCGAAGAGCTCGATTTCCTTGTCGTAGGCGAACTTCACGACGATCTTGTCGTTCTCCTTGCTGATCTCGAGATCAGACCCGGAGATGGACGCGATCGAATACTCGATCTGCTTCGTCTTCTCGAAGGCGGCGCGGATCTCAGGCACCGTGGTGCCTCCTTCCTTGGCCACCTTGTTCACCGCCTTCTGGATGGTGAAGTACTCGTTCAGCGTGGGTACCACACGCATGACGAGCAAGGCGACGAACGCAATGATCACGGCCCAGAAAAGCAAGCCGATCAACGTCACGCCCCGTTGGCGGGAAGGGTGGTTCGGCAGCACGGCTGGGCTCATCGAAACGCTCCTCGTCGAATCGTTGTACATCGCCACGTCGTCAGTTGAACGCACCGATGCGTTTGGGGTTGCTGAAGTTCATCCACACGAAGAAGGCCTTGCCGACGATGTTTTCATCGGGCACGAAGCCCCAGTAGCGGGAGTCTTCGGAATTGTCGCGGTTGTCGCCCATCATGAAGTAGTGACCGGGCGGCACCTTGCAGGTCACGCCTTCGGCGTTATAGCGGCAGTTCTCGCGGAAGGGAAACTCCCCCACCCCTGCAATGAACGCCGGGCGGTCGTTCACGGTGAGCACGCGGTGCTCGACGCTGCCAAGCTTTTCGGAGAACTGCTGCGTGTAGCGCACGCTGTCCTCGTCGTAGTAGTCGGGCAGCGGCTTCGACGGCACCGGCTGGCCGTTGATGATGAGCTTCTTGTTCAGGTAGGCCACCTCGTCGCCCGGCAGGCCGACGACGCGCTTGATGTAGTCCTTGCTCGGATCGCTCGGGAATCGGAACACCATCACGTCGCCGCGCTGGGGCTCGTTGTTGGCGATGATCTTCTTGTTGATCACCGGCAGCCGCACGCCATAGTGATACTTGTTGACCAGGATGAGGTCGCCCACCAGCAGCGTCGGGATCATCGAGCCCGAGGGAATCTTGAAAGGCTCGAAAAGGAAGGAGCGCAGCAGGAACACCACCAGGATCACCGGGAACAGCCCGGCGGTCCAGTCCAGCCACCACGGCTGCGCGAGCACGCGTTCCTTGGCTTGCGCCACGTCGCCGTCGACCTTGGTGATGCCCTTGGACGCCAGCTCGGCGCGGCGGGCGGCGTCGCTCGACTCGAGCGCCGTGGCGGCAGCCACCCGCTTGGGCAGGAAGTGGAACCGCTCAGCCAGCCAGTAGGCCAGCGTCACCAGCGTGAGGATGAACAGCAGCAGCGAGAAATTGCCGCTCCATTTGCCCAGGTACCAGCCCCCCAGGTAAACGGCGAGGGCGCCATACAGAAGTCCGGTCAGAGAACTCATCAGTCATCCACTTGCAGGATGGCCAGGAACGCTTCCTGCGGCACCTCGACGGTACCGATCTGCTTCATGCGTTTTTTGCCGGCCTTTTGTTTTTCGAGCAGCTTGCGCTTGCGGGTGATGTCACCGCCGTAGCATTTTGCCAGCACGTTCTTGCGCAGCGCCTTGATGTTCTCGCGCGCGATGATGTTGGCGCCGATGGCCGCCTGGATCGCCACGTCGTACATCTGCCGCGGAATCTGCTCGCGCATCTTCGCCGCCACGGCGCGACCGCGGAACTGGCTCTGGGCACGGTGCACGATCATGGCGAGCGGGTCGACCCGCTCGCCGTTGATCAGGATGTCGACCTTCACCACGTCGGCCGAGCGGTACTCCTTGAACTCGTAGTCCATGGATGCGTAGCCGCGCGAGATCGACTTCAGCTTGTCGAAGAAGTCGAGCACGATCTCCGCCAGGGGCAGTTCGTAGGTCAGCATGACCTGCTTGCCGTGGTAGGCCATGTTCATCTGGATGCCGCGCTTCTGGTTGCACAGCGTCATGACCGGGCCCACGTAGTCCTGCGGCATGTACAGGTGCACGGTGACGACGGGCTCGCGGATATCGCGGATGCGGCCCTGGTCGGGCATCTTGCTCGGGTTCTCGACCTCGATCACCGTGCCGTCGCCCAGTTCGACCTCGTACACCACGCTCGGCGCGGTGGTCACGAGGTCCTGGTCGAATTCGCGCTCCAGGCGCTCCTGCACGATCTCCATGTGCAGCAGGCCCAGGAAGCCGCAGCGAAAGCCGAAGCCCAGCGCCTGGCTCACCTCAGGTTCGAAGCGCAGCGAGCTGTCGTTGAGCTTGAGCTTCTCGAGCGCGTCACGCAGCTGGTCGTACTCGCTCGCCTCGGTCGGGTAGAGGCCGGCGAACACCTGCGGCTGGATTTCCTTGAAACCCGGCAGCGCTTCGCTGGCGGGTCCCGCGTTGTTGGGCAGCTTCTTTTCAAGCGTGACGGTATCGCCCACCTTGGCCGCCGCCAGCTCCTTGATGCCGGCGATGATGAACCCCACCTCGCCGGCGCGCAGCACGTCGCGGTTCTCGCTCTTGGGGGTGAAGACGCCCAGGTGCTCGATCGGGTAGACCGTGTTGGTGGCCATGAGGCGGATGCGTTCGCCCTTGCCAAGCGAGCCGTCCACCACACGAACCAGCATCACGACGCCGACGTAGTTGTCGAACCAGGCGTCGATGATCATGGCGCGCGGCGGGCCTTCCGAGTTGCCCTTGGGCGGCGGCATGCGCTCGATCACCGCCTCGAGGATGTCGTCGATGCCCATGCCGGTTTTTGCCGAGCAGGGAATCGCATCCGACGCATCGATGCCGATGACGTCCTCGATCTCCTCCTTCGCACGCTCCGGGTCGGCCTGCGGCAGATCCATCTTGTTGAGCACCGGCACCACCTCGACGCCCAGGTCGAGCGCCGTATAGCAGTTGGCCACCGTCTGCGCCTCGACACCCTGGCTGGCATCGACCACCAGCAGCGCCCCTTCGCACGCCGACAGCGACCGGCTCACCTCATATGAGAAGTCGACATGCCCGGGCGTGTCGATGAGGTTGAGGTTGTAGGTCTTGCCGTTGCGCGCGGTGTATTGCAGCGCGGCGGTCTGGGCCTTGATGGTGATGCCGCGCTCGCGCTCGATGTCCATCGAGTCGAGCACCTGGGCCTCCATCTCGCGATCGCTCAGGCCCCCGCAGCGCTGGATGATGCGGTCGGCCAGGGTCGACTTGCCGTGGTCGATGTGGGCAATGATGGAGAAGTTGCGGATGTGATCCATGGAGACGATCTAAGGGAAGCAAGCCTTCGCACCGAGCTCAACGGCGCAGCCGTTGCAGCGAAAGCTCACACCGCGACGCGATGTGAAGGCGCGGCAGCGCCGTGTTGAAGCTAAAAAAAAGGCACGTCAAACCGGTGACGCGCCTTCCAACAAAAAGGTATGGCAACTGCTTTGTTGGGCCTTCATTGTAGCCAAAAGCACCCCGCTGAAAGCCGCGCCAATGCTTGATTTTGCGTCGTTGCACTGCGCCAACACAGAAATTCGTGCACAAGTTATCCACAAAAGCTTGTGGACCGATTGTGGATGGTTTTGAGAGCCGCAAAACGGCATCGACTACCTTGGTTGGCCAGCACTAAACCTGGTCCGGACAGCGGGATTGTAGCGAACGGACCGCTCAATCTCGTTACATTCCCTGTGGGTGAGCGAGTACCAACATTCGGCGATTCAAGACGGCGTTTCCAACGGGTCCGCCGAAGGCTGCCCATATCTCGCGATATGAAAAAACCCGACAACCTAGTCGGTTGCCGGGTTCACATCGCTGACGTCTGAGCGCAGATCAGCGGCTCGGGCGGATGAGCGCGTACTGGGCCCACTCGCCGCGACGGTAGAGCACGTTGATGGTCCGGGACTTGTCCAGCTTGGCCAGCAGCCCTTCGAACTGCTTGACGTCGACGACGTCATTGTTGGCAACGCTGAGGATCACGTCGCCCTCGCGCAGGCCAGCCCGCGCCGCGGCGCCGTCGACCGCATCCACCCGCACACCGCCCTTGATCTTGAGCTCCTTCTTCTGAGCATCGCTGAGATCGGACACCGTCAGGCCCAGCGCAGTGGTCGCGCCCGCGGGCGGCTTGGGCTCGGTTTGAGATTGCCGGCGCGGCCGCTGATCTGGCTCGAGCTCGACGACCGTGAGCGACAGGTCGCGGGTGCTGCCTCGGCGGAACACCTGCACGGACACCTTGCTGCCGGGCTTGGTGTTGCCGACGATGCGCGGCAGGTCACCGGCCTTGTCGATCGGCTTGCCGTCGAAACGCGTGATGATGTCGCCCGCCTCGAGGCCACCCTTTTCTGCCGGACCGCCGGTCTCGACCGAGCGCACCAGCGCGCCGACCGCCTTGCCCAGCCCGAGCGATTCGGCCACCTCCTTGGTCACCTCGCCGATCTGCACCCCGATGCGCCCGCGAATGACGCGGCCGTTGGCGCGCAGCTGGTCCGCAACCCGGGTGGCTTCGTCGATGGGAATGGCAAAGGAGATGCCCATGAAGCCGCCAGAGCGGCTGAGGATCTGGGAGTTGATGCCCACCACCTCGCCGCGCAGGTTGATCAACGGCCCCCCCGAATTGCCCGGGTTGATGGCCACGTCGGTCTGGATGAAGGGAATGAACTCGCCCGTGTCGCGGGCCTTGGCACTCACGATCCCGGCCGTGACCGTGCTGTCCAGGCCGAACGGCGAGCCGATGGCCATGACCCATTCCCCGACCTTCAGACGGTTCACATCGCCGATCTTCACGGCAGGCAGATTGCCGGCCTCGATCTTGACCACCGCCACGTCGGTGCGCTTGTCGGTGCCGATGAGCTTGGCCTTGAACTCGCGCTTGTCGGTGAGCGTGACGTACACCTCATCGGCTCCTTCCACGACATGCGCATTGGTCATCACGAAGCCATCGTTGCTCAGGATGAAGCCGGAACCCACTCCGCTGGGACGCGTTTCCTCTTCCTGCCCGGGACGCTGGTTGCGTCGCGGATCCTGCCGCGGATCCTGGCGCGGCACGGGCACGCCGAAGAAGCGGCGGAAGAACTCTTGCATCTCCTCGTCCATCTCGGGCGATTGCGCGCCTTGGCGACCTGCGCGCACGCGCTCGGTGGTACGGATGTTGACCACGGCGGGGCCTACCTGCTCGACCAGGTCGGTGAAGTCGGGCAGGCCTCTCGAAGCGGCGGAAGCCGACTGCGCGTGGCCGGCCTCGTGCCATGTGAGCGTTGCAACGCCTGCCAGCAGCGCCACGCTCGTCAGGCCCAGGGCGCCCCAATGGCGCAGCCGGGCTCGGATCGAGTGATGTTGTGTATTCATTTCCTGACCTCTTGCGTCAAGTTCACCAGACAAACAAACCCATGCACGCATGCCAGCGCCTGCGGACATGCAGCAAAGACGGGAACGGGACTACTTCTTTCGCTCGAGCCCTGCTGCGAAGCTGCGCAGCGTGTTGACCGGGACATCACCCATCACGGTGATCCACCAGTCACCCTGCCGGCGCATCAGCGTGCGCGTTGCCCCGAGGGCCATGACCATCTCGCGTCGATGCAGCGAAGAGTTGTAGGGTTCGACGAAGACCGACACATAGGTCAGGCCATCGGCATAGATCGCCTGCAGCATCTGTTGGTCGGCCGGGGCGTTCTGGGTGTTGTCCACCGGACGTTTCACGCAGCTCACGTGGCGGAAACCGGGCACCTGCACCCTTAGGAACCACCCCTCACGCTCGAGATCAGTGGGCGCCATCACCGGCCGCTGCACGCGATAGCCTTCGAGCTTCTTCATCGGCAGCACCACCGCATCGAGCTGCGGCCGCACGCCAATGGACACCTCGGAGAAGGCGGACGACTCGAGCACCTGCTCCTTTTCGTCGAGCACGTCTGCACGCAGCAGCAGGCCCGACTGCCGCTCGGCCCACAACCTGTAGCCGAACCGGTACGCGTCCTTCGGCCGCAAGCCCAGCACATTGGCCTCGTGTCCAGCCACTCGGTCGGTGCCTAGCGGCTTCACGTCGTAGAACTCCACGATGCGGTCACCGCGGGATTGCAGCAGCGCAGGAAAGGCGTTGATGGACTCGCGCTGCTCCACCACCGCCACCCGGCTGAGGGGCCACAGCGTGTGCACCACGTCGTTGTGCCGGAACACCTTGCGCATCTCGCCATCCATGGCCTCGATGCGCTCGAACTGGTTGCTGCCCTCGTAGAAATGCACGATGCGCGAGCTGGAAACCGTGCCGCCTGCGCTGACCACGAAGGTGCCCTGGAAGTTCTTCTTCTTCCCTGCGTCGTGAATGCGCATGAGCCAGGAGCGCGCCTCTCGCGCCTCGACCAGCGGGTCCGGGTTGGCACCGGCTTCCTGGGCGCGTGCCGGCAGCGCCCCCCACAGGAGCCCGAGCACCACGGTGCCGTGCGCAACGCCGGCGAGCAGGCGGGACAGGTGTTGACTCATTCGATGCGGTCGGGCCTCTTGCACGGGACGGGTCTGGCGACTCAACGGCTGGGCGCCTCGTAAGTCGCGCTGCGCAGAAAGCCCGAAGGCACGCCCAGGGCAGTGTTGCCGCCGAACTGCTTGTGGGCGGCGAGGTAGCGGTCGAGCTGCGCATCGCGCACCAGTTCTCCATTGACCACCAGCACCGGCTCGGCGGCGGCCGCAGCCTTCGCCGGCTCGGGAGCGGCCACGGCCAGGGCGGCGTCGGGCGCGGCCGGCTGATCCACCCGCGTGACGACCAGCGTACCGGCCACGACCATGAAGCCAGCGGCCACGGCAGCAGGCGCACCCCAACGACGCCGGCGACCCGGCCTGCCGCCGCCGGCCAAGGCCACCGCCGCGGTATGCGCGTGTTCATCGACCTCGTCCTCCAGCGCGGGCGCCAGCACGACCGGCTCCTGGGCCAGCCGTGCGCGCAACGCCTGCAGGAAAGCTTCGTTGCGCGCACCGCCGGCGAGTTCGTCCGACCGCAGCACGTCACCGATGAGGTGATAGCTGTGCCACGCCTTGCGCGTCTCTACGCAGTCGCGCCACTTCGCCGCCAGCCTGGTTGCAGCATCGTGGTCAAGCTGGCCGTCGGCAAAAGCCGACAACTCCTCGAGCGGCGGCTGCGACATCGGATTCGAACGGTCTGACATGGTCTTCACTCCTGGGCAGCGCAGCTACCAGCGCTCGCCTTCACGCGTATCAAGCAATGGGCGCAGACGTTCTGCGATCGCCTCGCGAGCCCGAAAGATCCTGGAGCGCACCGTGCCGATCGGGCAGTTCATCACGGTGGCAATCTCTTCGTAGCTCAGGCCTTCGATTTCACGCAGGGTGATCGCCTGGCGCAGGTCTTCGGAAAGCGCCTCGATGGCGGCGTTGACCGTGGCAGCGATTTCCTTGCTGGCCAGCAAGGCGTCGGGCGTCTCGCCGTCGCTTAGTTCGTTCTCGACGCGCGAAGGTTCCTCGTCGTCTTCCCGCGAAGACAGTGCGGACTCAGTGACCAGCGGATCGCGCTTGAGTTCCACCAGCGCCTTCTTGGCCGTGTTCACCGCGATGCGGTACAGCCAGGTGTAAAAGGCGCTCTCCCCGCGGAATTGCGGTATAGCGCGGTAGGCACGGATGAAGGTTTCCTGGGCGATGTCCTGTACCAGGTCCGTGTCGCGCACCATGCGGCCGATCAGGCGCTCGATGCGGCGCTGGTACTTCACCACCAGCATCTCGAAGGCCCGCACGTCGCCGCGCTTGACGCGGTCGATCAACAGGGCATCGGCGTCAGCGGCGCTCATGCAGGCGGGATGATGGAGTCGGAGGCGGGAGGTTCGGCCAGCGCAGGCCGGGGCGGGCGCGGCGAATATACCGCACAGCGCAGGGCGTGCCAGTCGCCGTCGGCGGCGGTCCGCTGCACGGCCAGCCAGGTGCGCGGCGCGCGGAGACCATTGCCTGCCTGCAGGCGCAGCAACATCCAGTCACCGAGATCGATGGCGACGTGCAGCCCCACAGCGACTTCCTCACGCACGGGGCCCAGCGGGCTGTGGTCCAGATGCCAGCACTGCCGGTCCCAGCGCAAGCCCACCGGCTTGCGGCGACGTTCGACCGCGAACACCGCAACGCCCAGCGGCACAACGCCCGCCACGACCAACCACCGGAGCGGGCTTGCGACCGAACCGGCCCAGGCCCACGAAGCGGCCACGGCAAGGAGCGCGAGCAGCGCAACGAAGCCCATCCACCGCGGGCTGCGGTGAACCGTGACAGCAACGGCCGGGGCCGTGCGCATGCGCTCGGAACGCGGAAGGCGTGAGCGTCAGGCGCGCTTGAACACCAGCGAACCGTTGGTGCCGCCGAAGCCGAAGTTGTTCTTCAGCGCCACGTCGATCTTCATCTGACGCGCCGTGTTGGCGCAGTAGTCCAGGTCGCACTCGGGATCCTGGTTGAAGATGTTGATCGTGGGCGGCGACACCTGGTTGTGGATCGCCAGCACCGTGAACACCGACTCGATGCCGCCGGCGCCACCCAGCAGGTGGCCGGTCATCGACTTGGTGGAATTCACGACCAGATTCCTGGCGTGGTCGCCGAAGGCAAGCTTGATCGCGTTGGTCTCGTTCACGTCGCCCAGCGGCGTGGAAGTGCCGTGCGCGTTGAGGTAGCTCACCTGCTCGGGCGTGATGCCGGCATTGCGCATGGCGGCCTGCATGGAGCGACGCGGACCGTCGACGCTGGGCGCTGTCATGTGGAAGGCGTCGGCGCTCATGCCGTAACCGCCCAGCTCCGCGTAGATGCGTGCACCGCGCGCCTTGGCGTGTTCGTACTCTTCGAGCACCATCACGCCGGCGCCCTCGCCGAGCACGAAGCCGTCGCGGTCCTTGTCCCATGGGCGTGAAGCCGTGCCGGGATCGTCGTTTCGCGTGGACAGCGCGCGCGCCGCGGCGAAACCGCCGATGCCAAGCGGGGACACCGTTGATTCGGCACCGCCGGCGATCATCACGTCGGCATCGCCGTATTCGATCAGGCGGCCCGCCTCACCGATGCAATGCAGGCCGGTCGTGCAGGCGGTGACGATCGCCAGGTTGGGCCCCTTGAAGCCGCACTGGATCGACACGTGCCCCGAGATCATGTTGATGATCGAAGCCGGCACGAAGAACGGCGACACGCGGCGCGGACCGCGGTTCATCAGCTCGGTGTGGGTCTCCTCGATCATCGGCAGGCCGCCGATGCCCGAGCCGACCAGGCAACCGATGCGTTCCGCGAACTCTTCGCTGAGAGCGTCGCCGGTGGGAAGGCCCGCATCCTTCACGGCCTGCAGCGACGCTGCCAGGCCGTAGTGGATGAAGGTATCCATGTGCCGCGCTTCCTTGCCTGGGATGTAGTCCTCGACATTGAAGCCCTTCACCTCGCCGGCAAAACGGCAGGCGAGGTTCGAAGCATCGAACTTCGTGACGGTATCGATGCCGGACTTGCCGGCCACAAGATTGGCCCAGGATTCGGCCACCGTGTTGCCCACGGGGGTCACGAGTCCGAGTCCTGTCACGACGACACGGCGGCGACTCATGCGTAAAAGCTCAGGTTGCAGTTGAAGAAGTGATGCCGATCAGGCCTTGGCGTGCGACTTGGCGTAATCGATCGCCAGCTGCACGGTGGTGATCTTTTCTGCTTCTTCGTCGGGGATCTCGATGCCGAACTCGTCTTCGAGTGCCATCACGAGTTCCACGGTGTCCAGCGAGTCAGCGCCGAGGTCGGCCACGAAGGCCTTCTCGTTCGTGACCTCGGCTTCGGCCACGCCGAGTTGCTCGGCAATGATCTTCTTGACTCGTGCTTCGATATCGCTCATGACTCCTCCAGGAGGGGTGGTGCAAAAACAGCCCGTGATTCTACGGTGTCTAGGGTTTCATCCCTAAGAGAGCACACCGCGTTCCGGACGGGCTCAAACCGGCTGGGGCACGAGGCCCTCAATTCATGTACATGCCGCCGTTGACGTGCAGTTCCGTCCCGGTGACATAACCGGCCTGCGGGGAGGCCAGGAAGGCCACCGCTTCGGCAATGTCGTCGGGGCTGCCCAGGCGGCCCAGCGGAATCTGCGCCAGCAGCGCGGTCTTCTGGGCCTCGGGCAGCACCTCCGTCATGTCGGTGGCGATGAAACCGGGGGCCACGCAATTGACCGTGATGCCGCGGCTGCCCAGTTCGCGGGCCAACGAACGGGTCATGCCCGCCACGCCCGCCTTGGCCGCCGCGTAGTTGGCCTGGCCGGGGTTGCCGCTCGCGCCCACCACCGACGTGATGTTGATGATGCGGCCATAAC
>CAMLNA010000095.1 GCA_946481025.1 uncultured Rivibacter sp. | reverse complement strand
CGGACGTGGCGGGGAATTTCCTCCCCCTCAATTGCAGGTAGATCGGCAGGCCCTCCCCAACACTGGGGACGCAGACCGCGGGGCCATCGCTTAAACCATGGAGGTGCACCAGGGGGGCTTCCATGGCGGATCAGCAGGCGGCAGGTTTCCCGTGGACCAGCATGGTCGTCGTGGCGGCCTTCGTGTCGAGCACGCTGCTGGTGCCGCGTGCGTTCGAGCAGCTGCGGCCCGCCGAACGTGAACGGGCGCAGCCCGAGCAACTGGCCCAGCTCGAAGTCGAGGCGCGGCTGTGGGAAGACCCCTTCATCGCGGCGCGCCGCTATGAGGCCGAGCGGGCCAGGCGTTGTGCCGAGGGCGGCGCGAACGGCAAGGCTGCGCCGCGGACCAGCCCCGCCGGCCCGCCGGAGTGCGCAGAGCAACTCTCCGGCACCAGGCTGCGCCAGTGGCGCGACACGCTGCTGCGCGACGACGTGAACGGCAACGCCGCCACCGAGCACGGCGCGGCCGACACGCTGGTCGTCGCCGCGCTGGCACAAGGCCACCCCTTCGTCGGTGCCGAAGAAAACCGCCGCCGCATGCGGTATGCGCTGCTGGCGGGTTTGCAGGCCAAGGGTTATGTGCCGGTGTATCCCGAGCGCATGGGCCTGCTGGACCTGTCCATGGGAGTGCCGGCTGCCGCGTCGGCGCGCAGGCTGCTGGTGCCGTACGAAGTGCTGGTGCCGCGGCGGCTGCAGCGGGGCGACGAGCAGCGGCAGACGGCGGCCTACCGCAAGGTGACGGTGTTGTGGGTCAACGAGACGGGGCTCCAGGCGCCGAAGCTCGATTCGCTCGGGTGGCTGCTGCACGGCGCGCTGAGCGAGTGGGCGCCCGGCAAGCGCCCGCGGCTCGACATCATCGGCCCGTCTTCTTCCGACGCCCTGCGCACCGCCTTGAAGGACCTGCGCGACGCGGCGGACAAGCGCAAGGTCGAGCAGGTCCTGGAGGCCGCAGGTCCGGCGCCTGCCAGGTCACGCGCCTCCGTGGCGCGTGGCCGCTCCGCGCCCGCGCAGGAGCCGAAGCCCTGGGCGGCCTACGAGCTGCTGGCCGGCGCGGAGATCCTCAGCCCGTTCGCCACCGCTTCGAACCGGCAGATCCACGAGCTGGCGGGACAACGGCTCGAGGACTTCATCGGCGAACGGCTGAACGTGTTCCGCACACCCATCCCGCTGGAGAGGCCGGAGACCTTCCGCCGCCTCATCGCCACCGACAACGAAGTGATCCGGCAGCTGGTCTCCGAGATCCAGCGGCGCCTGCCTCCGAAGCCGCGCCGCGTGGTGCTGGTGGCCGAACGCGATTCGCTCTATGCGCAGGCGCTGGCGGCGGAACTCACCCACCAGCTGAAGGAGCAGCTGCCCACGGTGAGCAAGGTGGAGGTGCGCTACTACTTCCGCGGCATCGACGGCGTGACCACGCGCGACACCGAACCCGAGGACAAGCCACAGGAGGGCAAGCCGGCGGACGGCGACAAGGACAAGCCCGGCAAGTCCGCCTCGAACGTCGAGTGGCCCGAAGGGCGGGACCAGCTCGACTACCTGCGCCGCCTGGCCGGCTCGCTGCAGGACAGCGAAGCGTCCGAGCCGCCGGCCTCGCGCGCCTCCGAAGCGGCACGGCAGGCGCGGCTCGGGCCCATCGGGGCGATCGGCATCATCGGCAGCGACGTGCACGACAAGCTGCTCGTGCTGCAGGCCTTGCGCGAGAGCTTTTCCGACAAGGTGTTCTTCACCACGGACATGGACGCGCGCTATCTCCACCCGAAGGCCCTGCCGTTCAGCCGCAACCTGCTGGTGGCCAGCAGCCTGCCGCTGCAGATGCCGGCCGACGTGCAGCGCGGCACGCCGGCGTTCCGCGACGCCTACCAGACCGCCACCTACCTTGCCGCGCGGCGTGCGGGCTGCCTCGAGGAGAGCTGCAAACGCGACGAAGAGGCCATCGCGGGCGGTGCGATCCGCGAACCGTCGGTCTACGAGATCGGCCGCACGCGCGCCGTGCCGCTGGCGGGTTTCGACTTTGCCAACTCGAGGGTGTCGTCCAGCCACACGCGCGCGCTGGTGGCGGCGCTGTTCGTGATGCTGCTGGCCGGCGCGCTGATCGCCTGGCCATCGACGCCGGCGTTGCGGCGTGCGCGCGACCGGGTGTTCGGGGCGCCTGCGCCTGGCAGGGTGAACGCGGCGCTTCCGCTGTCCGTGGTGCTGCTCGTGGCGTTGCACCTCGCGCTGCAGGTCTATGCCATCGGATCGGCGGCCGAACTCACGCACCCGCGGCTGCTCGGTTTCAACACCATCATGTTCATGAGCGCGGTGGCCGCCTGCGCCACGCTCGCGGGCCTGTATGCCGTGTCCCGCGGGCAGCCGCCCGCGCCGCAACGGCCGGGCACGGGGTCGCGCCCCCAGAGGGTCGGCGGCTACAACGCGGCGTTGAGTTCCTTGCTGGTGGCCGTGCTGGCCGGGGGCTTCCTGTGGATGGCCTGGCCCTCGGGCAATGGCGCGGCCTGTGCCGACTGCGAGCCGGTGTTCTGGTTCGAAGGCGTGAGTGCCTGGCCTTCGCACCTGATCCACGTGCTGGTGCTGCTGGCCATCGTGTGCGCGCTCGACCATGCCTGGAACGGCGCACGCCACAGCGTCGGCGACCTGTGCGGCAGCGTGTACAAGCAGACCGGCGGGGCCCCGCAGCTCGAGAGCAGGCGGGTGCGGCGGGCCGTGGCGTACTGGTTCAGCCACTGCACGCTGGCCGGCTGGCGGCCGGTGCTGCGGCCGTGCAACCCGCCGCCACCGGCGTCCGGCGGCCCCACCTGCTGCAACGGCGCCGACCAGCGGCTGATGAGCCTGGACGCGGACGAACTCGGGCAGGACTACCTGCATCGCGCGCAGACTTCGGCCCGCATCGGGCGGGTGCTGTTCTGGTACGTCGTCACCGTGGCGCTGATGGCGCTGCTGTTCTTCGGGCTCAGCGAAGGCTATGTGCCGGAGGTGCCGGTGCGCGGCGACGACCACCGCCGGCTGGTGACCAACACCTTGTACGCGGTGCTGTTGCTGCTGCCGCTGCTGGTGGTGGCGGTGGCCGACGACACGATGCTGGCGTGCCGGTTCATCTGGCACCTCAGCCGCGGGCGTTCGCTGTACCACCCGCTGGCGGTCTGGCACCACGCCCGGGTGCTGGGCGGCGAGCGCGCGCAGCTCTGGATGCGGGGCCTGTGCCTGCGGCCGGCCGACCGCACCGGCGGCGACGACAGGCCGACGCGGCCCGAAGACCACGCCGCCGACGGCACGCCGGTGAAGTACCACACCCTGCTCGACGACTGGATCGACATCCAGGTGGTGGCGCAGATCACCCAGCGCGTGGCGCCGCTCATCATCTGGCCGTTCGTGGTGCTGGCGCTGCTGATCGTGGCGCGCAGCCGGCTGTTCGACAACTGGGCGCTCACCGTGCCGATCGCGCTGGGGGCGGGGGCCTACCTGATCTGGCTGGTGGTGCTCGCGGTGGCCTTGAAGCAGTCGTCCGAGCACATCCGCCAGCGGTCGCTGGCGCGCATGAAGGAAGACCTGCGCTGGCTGCAGGGCAGCTCGGCCGAATGGAAGGAGCTGGCGCAGCCGTTCGAGGGGCTCATCGAGGCGGTCGAGTCGCACCGTACCGGGGCCTTTGCGAACCTGTTCGACCAGCCGCTGTTCAAGGCCTTGCTGGTGCCGCTGGGCACCGCCGGTGGTGCGCACTGGATCGAATGGCTGCTGCTGGGCCGGGCCTGAACGCGCCGCTCAGAGCTGCCAGTCCCAGTCTTTCGCGCCCGGCTGGCGTTCGCACTCCTCGAAGCACCGCACCGAACACTTCGCGCAGATCTCGCCATCGAGCCGCGGCACGATGGCCGCGAGCGCGCTGCGCTTGTCGGCGAACACATGGTCTTCACCCAGTGCCGTGATGAAGCCGACGCGCTGCCACGCCTCGATCACCTGCGGCCGCGGCCGGTGGAAATAGAGGTCGCCGCCCATCGTGCGGCGCGCTTCCAGCTCGCGTTGCCACAGCTGCGCACCGGCCAGGTCGATGAAGTTCATGCTCTTGCTCATCACGAGCAGGTGGTGCTGCGGCTGCGGTTCGCTGCGCAGTGCGGACAACTTGTCGGCCACGTGCGGCACGGCGCCGAAGAACACCGAGCCTTCCATGCGCAGCAGCTTGAGCTGCGGGCATTCGGGCATGGCGTCCGGGTTGCCGTCCACCACCACGAAGGGGCGGTCGGCCGCGAAGCTGTCGAAGCCCATGCTGCGCATGGCCGGGCGCGCGGTGCGCGAGAGGTAGGTCACCAGCGAGGCCAGGGTGCCCAGCAGGATGGCCACCTCGAGCCGCAGCGTCAGCGTGGCCGCCAGCGTGGCCAGCGCGATGACGAAGTCGGTGCGCGACAGCCGCGCCAGTTCGCGCCAGCTCGGCAGGTCGAGCAGCGACCAGGCCACCCACAGCAGCAGCGCGCCGATGGCCGCCATCGGAATGAGCGCCAGCAGGGGGGCGCTCATCGCCACCAGCGCCAGCAGCAGCACGGCCGAGAACACCGCGGCCAGCGGCGTGCGCGCGCCGGCGTCGAGGTTGGGCATCGAGCGGTTGAGCGAGCCGCACGAGACGTAGCAGCTGAACAGCCCGCCCACCATGTTGGACAGCCCCTGCCCGATGAACTCGCGGTCGGCGTCGATCAGCTGGCCCGACCGCGCGGCGACCGCCTTGGCGATGGAGATCGACTGGCCGAGGGCCACGATGGTGAGCGCGAAGGCCAGGCCCATCAGTTCGGGCAGGCGCTGCAGCGGCACCTGCGGCAGGTGCGGGCTGGGCCAGGGCGAGGGCAGCAGGCCGACGGTGTGCACGGCAGTGCCGCCGTGACGCAGCCACCAGGCGGCCAGGCTGGCCGCGGCCAGCGCGATCAGCATCGCCGGCCAGTGCGGCGCGATGCGGCGCAGCGTCAACGCCACCGCGACCGCCAGCGCGCCCACGCCCAGCGCTGCCGGCTGGGCCTCGGCCGCGTGGCCGGCGACGTAGGCGAGCACCGAGCCCGCGCCCTGCCCCACGGGCATCGCGGCCAGCCCGAGCAGGTCCTTCAGCGCGTGCACCGCGATCAGCAAGGCCGCGCCGCCCATGAAGCCGCGCAGCGCGGCCGGCGAGATGAAATGCGCCAGCCACCCCAGCCGCAAGCCGCCGATGGCCAGCTGCAGCAGCCCCACCATCAGCGTGACCGCCAGGGCCAGCTCCACGTAGCCCGTGCTGCCGGGCAGCGCGAGCGGCGCCAGCATGGCCAGCAGCGCCAGCGAATTGGCATTGGTGGGTCCGGAAACGACGTGCCAGCTCGAGCCGGCCACGGCCGCCACCACGCAGGGCACGATGGCCGTGTACAGGCCGTACTGCGGCGGCAGGCCGGCCAGCGCCGCGAAGGCGATGCCCTGCGGCAGCACGAGCAGGGCACCCAGCAGGCCGGCCAGCGCGTCGGCACGCAGGCTGCCGGCATCGACGCGGGTGAGCCAGGGGAAGAGTCTGGTCGCGAAGTTCGGGGCAGGCTTCGTCGTCGGCATGGAGCCCTGAACGATAACCGCCCGTGCTCGGGTGCCTTGCTCAGTCCACCTTCGCTCCCGAAGCCTTCACCACCGCGGCCCACTTCCTGTGTTCGTCGGCGATGAACCTGGCGAACTCGGCGCTGGTGTTGCCGCTGGGAATGGCGCCTTGCGACAGCAGCCGTTCCTTCAGCGCCGGCGTCGCCATGGCCTTGGCGGTTTCCTGCTGCACCCGGTTGACGATTTCCATCGGCGTGCCGGCCGGTGCCAGCAGGCCGAACCACGAGCTCGCGTCGTAGCCCTTCACCGGGCCGGCTTCCTCCAGGGTGGGCACGTCGGGCAGTGCCTGCGAGCGCACGTTGCTCGTCACGGCCAGGGCGCGCAGCTTGCCGGCCTTGATGTGCGGCATGGCCGAAGGCAGGTTGTCGAACATGAGGTCCACGCTGCCGCCCATCAGGTCGATCAGCGCCGGCCCCGAGCCGCGGTACGGGAAGTGCACGAGGAAGGTGCCGGTCATGGTCTTGAAGAGCTCGCCCGACAGGTGGATGGAGGTGCCGTTGCCGGAGCTCGCCATGTTGAGCTTGCCGGGGTGGGCCCGCGCGTACTTCACGAGGTCGGGCACGCTGCGGATGCCCAGGGCGTCGGCCTTGGCCGGGTTGAGCACCAGCACGTTGGGCACCGCGGCCACCAGCGTCACCGGCACGAAGTCCTTGAAGGGGTCGTAGGGCAGCTTGGGATACAGCGCGGCATTGATGCCGTGCGTGCCCACCGTGCCCATCAGGAAGGTGTAGCCGTCGGGCGCGGCCTTGGCCACTTCGGCCGAGCCGATATTGCCGCCGGCGCCGGCCTTGTTGTCCACCACCACCGGCTGGCCCAGCGCCTTCTGCAGCTCGGGCGCCAGCGCGCGCGCGAGGATGTCCGTGGTGCCTGCCGCAGGGAACGGCACCACGATGCGGATGGGCTTGGCCGGCCAGGCGGCAGCCTGCGCGATGGCTGCGCCGGGCGCCAGCCATGCGCCGGCGGCTGCGCACAGCGGCAGCGCGAGCACCAGGCGGCGCGTGAAGCGACGGGCGGCAGAGGGGCGAGCTTTCATCGGCGGTCTCCATTCCTGTCGGCGTAGTGTCGTGTTGCATCGGCGTGCCGGCCACCGGGCATGCCCGCAGGACGTCGCGCAGGCGACAGCCGCGTTGGGCACAAACACGGATGCCGTTGCGGGCCCGCAGTGCGATGCTGCGCGTTCGATCGTTGAGCCCGCAGCACGCGAGGAGGTTCCATGCGCCGACGCCAGGTGTTGAAGTTGATCGGGGCCGGCACCGTGGCCGGCGCCGCGCCCGCCGCGGTGCGCGCGCAGGCCTGGCCGAGCCAGCCGGTGCGGCTGGTGATCGCCTTCCCGGCGGGCGGTCCGACCGACATCACCATGCGCGTTCTGGCCGAAAACGCCGGCAAGCTGCTGGGCCAGCAGGTGCTGGTCGAGAACAAGCCGGGCGCCGGCGGCACGCTGCCCGCGCAGCAGCTGCAGCTGGCCAGGCCCGACGGCTACACCCTGGCCCAGATTCCGCTCGGCGTGTTCCGACTGCCCTACACCACCAGGATCAACTGGGACCCGGTCAAGGACATCAGCTACATCATCGGCGTGACCGGTTATGCCTTCGGCCTGGTGGTGCCGGCCGATTCGCCGCTGAAGACCTGGACCCATTTCGTCGCCTGGGCCAAGGCCAACCCCGGCCAGCTCACCTACGGCTCGACCGGCGTGCTGACCAGCCCGCACCTCACGATGGAGGACATCGCGCAGCAGGCCGGGCTGCAGCTCAACCACGTGCCGTTCAAGGGCAGCGCCGACCTGATGCAGGCGATCCTGGGCGGCCACATCATGGCCGCGGCCGACTCCACCGGTTTCGCGCCGCACGTCGCGGCCGGCAAGCTGCGCGTGCTCAACACCTGGGGCGAGCAGCGCCTGCCGAAGTTTCCCGACGTGCCCACCCTCAAGGAGCTGGGCCTGCCGATCGTGCAGGCTTCGCCCTACGGCATCGGCGGGCCCAAGGGCATGGAGGCGAAGCTGGTGCAGCGCATCCACGACGCCTTCAAGCAGGCGATGGAGATGCCCAACCACGTGGAGGCGCTGGCCAGGTACGACCAGCAGCTCATGCACATGGACCCGCAACGCTATGCGCGGTTCGCCGAAGAGACCTTCAGGCGCGAGAAGGCGCTGGTCGACAAGCTCGGCCTGGCCAAGCCCGGCTGAAGAACGCCCGACCGTCACCCGAAAGAGGGTGCACCTCGCGGCAATGTTGCGCTTGGCAAGGGCTCGCCTCGCGTGCCACAGTGGCCGGTCCCCCGCCACCGGCCGTCACAGCACGCGGCCCGAGCCTGACCGTGAGTGCCCCCGCGCCGCCGCCGATCTCCGTCGAAGACCTGGGCGTCATCATCCGCCGCCTGCAGGCCAGCTTCATCCGCACGGCCGCCGCGCACGAGGTGTTCGACGCGCTGCTGCCCGACCTGCTGAGCCTGTCCGGCAGCGCCTACGGCTTCATCGGCGAAGTGTGGCGCGACGAGCGGCAGCAGCCCTACCTGAAGATCTTCACCTTGAGCGACATCTCGTGGGACGACGCCACGCGCGAGATGGTGGCGCGCGAGCGGCCCCGCGGCATCGAGTTCCGCAACCTCGACAACCTGCTCGGCCGCGCCCTCACCACCGGTGAGGTGGTGATCTCCAACGACCCCGCGAACGATGCGCGCCGCGGTGGCCTGCCGCCCGGCCATCCGGGCCTGCGCAGCTTCCTGGGGGTACCGCTGTTCCACGGCGGTGAACTGGTGGGCCAGGTGGGGCTGGCCAACCGCGAGGGTGGCTACGACACCCGGCTGGTCGAGCGCCTGCAGCCGCTGCTGGGCAGCGTGGCCGCGATCGTGAGCGCCACGCTGAGCGACCGCCAGCGGCGCCGCGCCGAAGAGGCGCTCCGGCTCAGCGAGGCACGCTTTCGCGCGGCCTTCGAGATGGCGGCGGTGGGCATGGCGCACGTGGCGCTCGACGGCCGCCTGCGGGAGGTGAACCAGCGCTTCTGCGAGATCCTCGGCCGCACGCGCGACGAGTTGCAACGCCTGCGGTTTTCCGACGTGACCCATCCCGATGACGTGGCCGACAACCTGGCGCATCGCGACGCGCTGCTGTCCGGGCATGCGAGCGACTTCCGCACGCAGAAGCGCTACCTGCGGCCCGACGGCGCCGTCGTGTGGGTCAACCTCACGGTCGCCCTGGTGCGCGACGGTGAGGGGGCGCCGCTGCACTTCATCTCGGTGGTCGAGGACATCAGCGAACAGAAGCAGGCCGAAGGCGTGCTGCGCGACCGCGACGCGCTGCTGCACAAGCTCACGCGCCAGGTGCCGGGCCTCATCTACCAGTTCCGGCTGATGCCCGGCGGGCAGCGGCTGATGCCCTATGCCAGCAACGGCCTGCGCGATCTGTTCGAGCTCGAACCCGACGGGGTGCGCGACGACGCCTCGATGCTGTTCGAGCGCATCCACCCCGACGACCTCCCGGGGCTCGAGGCGTCGATGCACCAGGGCGCCGCCAGCCTGGTGCCGCTTCGCAAGGAGTTCCGCGTGGTGCTGCCGCGCCGCGGCCAGCGCTGGCTCGCCGGCGAGGCGGCGCCCGAAAGCCTGGCCGACGGCAGCGTGCTGTGGACCGGCTACCTGATGGACGTGACCGATCGGCGCCGCTATGAAGAGGCCCTGGTGCTGGCCGAGGCCGCGGAGCGCGCCAACCGGGCCAAGACGGAATTCCTGTCGCGCATGAGCCACGAGCTGCGCACGCCGCTCAATGCCGTGCTCGGCTTCGCGCAGCTGCTGCGGGTGGATGCGAACCAGCCGTTGTCACCGGCGCAGCGAGCCAAGGTCGAGCACATCGAACGCGCCGGCGCCCACCTGCTGGCCATGATCGCCGACGTGCTGGACCTGTCGCGCATCGAGGCCGGCGGATTGCCGCTGTCGCTGGAGGCGCTGCGCGTCGCGCAGGTCATCGACGACGCGATGTCGCTGATGGCGCACGACGCGCAGCATGCCGGTGTCTCGATCGGCCACGACGCGCCTGACGCGCGACTGCACGTGCGCGGCGACCACGTGCGGCTGCGCCAGGTGCTGACCAACCTGCTGTCCAACGCCATCAAGTACAACCGGGCCGGCGGCAGCGTGCGCATACGGACGCGCGTGGAGGTCGGCCGGGCGGGCGGGCCGTCGCTGGTGGCCATCAGCGTGGCGGACACCGGGCCGGGCCTGTCGGCCGAGCAGCGCCTGCGGCTGTACGAGCCCTTCAACCGCCTGGGCGCCGAGCGCTCGGGCATCGAAGGCACCGGCATCGGCCTGGTCATCACGCGCAAGCTGGTCGAGCTGATGGGCGGCCTGATCGACGTGGACAGCGAGCCGGGCAGCGGCTCCTGCTTCACCGTGCGGCTGCCCGTCGCCGAGCCGCCGATCGCCCTCGCCGCCGCGCCCGGCCTGGCGAGGGACATCGGCGACGGTGTGTCCTGCAAGGTGCTGTATGCCGAGGACAACGAGGTCAACGTGGAGCTGGTGCGCCAGGTGATGGCCTTGCGGCCGCAATGGCAGCTCGTGGTGGCGCGCAACGGCGCCGAGGCGATCGAGCTGGCCCGCTGCGAACGGCCGCAGCTGCTGCTGCTCGACATGCACCTGGGCGACATGAGCGGCTTCGACGTGCTGCAGGCGCTCGAAGCCGACCCGGCGCTGGCCGGCATGCCTCGCGTGGCGCTGTCGGCCGATGCGATGCCCGAGCAGATCCGTGCCGCGCGACTGCACGGCGTGTCCACCTACCTCACGAAGCCGCTGGACGTGATGGCGCTGCTGCGCTGCCTCGACGATCACCTGGCGGGGCCGCCGCAGGCTTGAGCGCGCTTCAGCTGCCGGATTGCATGCCGACCCTTCCGTCCCGGCATGCGTTGTCGAAGTCGGCCTCCACCGCGGCCAGCGCGGCGTCGCCCTGCACGTTCAGCGACACGATGCCGCAGGCGCGGCCGCGGCCCTGGCGCTTGGCGGCGTACAGGGCCAGGTCGGTGAGGTTCACCGCACGCTCCCATGACAGGGGCTGCGCCAGCGGAGGCAGCGGAAAGCAGGCATAGCCCACCGATACGCCGATTTCCAGCGTGAGATCGCCCAGCACCAGCGGCTCGGCGGCCATGGCCTGCAGCACGCGCTCGGCGAGCGTGCGCACCTGTGCCGGCGGCAGTGCCGGCGCGAACAGCAGGAATTCCTCACCGCCCCAGCGCACGACGAGGTCGCTGCTGCCGCGCACCACCTGCGACAGCCGCCGCGCCACCTCGACCAGGATCTGGTCGCCCACGGCATGGCCATGGCGGTCGTTGACCTGCTTGAAGCGGTCGACGTCGAGCATCAGCAACGCGCCCTCGAAGCTGCGCTGCGGCCCCGCGCGCCCGAGGGCCTGCAGCTGCTCCAGCAGGTGGCGGCGATTGGCGAGCCCGGTGAGCGCGTCGCGTTCGCTCTGCGTCCGCAGCAGCGTTTCGCTGGCCGCCAGCGAGCGATGGGCCACGCGCTGGCGGCGGTACAGCAGCGTGGCCAGCCCGAGCGCCAGCGCCAGCAGCGCCGCGACCCCCCACAGCGTGCGTTGCAGCAGCTCGCGCGACTCGCGGGTGGCCGCCTTGTGCACGTTCTCGCGGTTGAGCAGCTCGATTTCGCGGCGCTGGTGCTGGCCCCGGTAGAGCACTTCCAGCTCCTGGCCGGCCGCATCCAGCTCGCGTTGCTGCAGCTTCGTGCGCATTTCGCGTTCACGGTGGTACACGGCCACCGCGCCGCGCGCATCGCCCGCTTCGCGCAGCGCCACGTCGAGCTGGCGCAGCCAGCCGGCGGCGTCGTGCTCGAGCACCCGCTGGCGGCGGCGTGGCGCCTCCCAGACGGCGCTTTCGACGTGAGCGCGGCCGGCGCCGGGACGGCCCAGCTTCACCAGCTCGAGGCCGGCGGCCGCGCGCACCGGCGGCTGCCACGGCTCGGGCGGCACGGCCTGCGCCAGCTGCAGGGCCGCCTGCACCGCCGCGCCCGCGCCGGGCGGGTCGGTGGTGCGGCGCAGCCGGGCCTGCTGCAGCAGCGCCTGGGCCTGCAGCACCGGCGCCTGCACCCGGCCCGCGAGGGCCAGCGCCTCGTCGGCCGCGCGCCGGGCGGCTTCGTGTTCGCCGGTGCGGTGGGCCAGGCGCGAGGCGCCCAGCCACAGCGAGGCCTGGGCCAGCGGGTCGTCCTGCGACTCGACGAGGGGCAGCGCCGACGCGGCGGCCGTCCGTGCGGCCGCCTGCTGCCCGTGTTCGGCCAGCAGCCGCGCCCGCTCCTGCAGCGCCAGCGCCTGGCGCCAGCGGGCGCCTGCGCGCTGGGCCAGCTGGGTGGCCGCGTGCAGCTGCTGCAGCGCCTGAGGCAGCTTGCCGGGCAGGCGCGCCAGCAGCCGCGCCTGCAGGCGCAGCGCGTCGCAGTGCAGCTCCGCCAGCGCAGGATCGTCACGCGGGGTCGCCGCCGCCGCTTCCACCGCGCGCAGCGCGTTGGCGAGCCGGGCGCCGGCCTGCTCGCGCTGGTCGGTGGCCAGCAGCCGCAGCCCCAGCAGCATGTCGCCCGCCGCGCGCAGCAGGGGGTCGTCATGGCCTGCCAGCGTGGCGAGCAAGGTCTGCAGCTGCGGCGGCCCGGCCTGGTCCTCGAACAGCACCTGGCCCAGGCTCCACGCGGCCAGCGCCCGTTCGGCGCTGCTGCCTTGCGCCAGCCGCCGCTCGAGCGTCGCGACGGCCGCATCGGGTCGCACCCAGGATTGGCGCAGCGCCGCGTTGATCTCCTGCACCTGCGCGGACGCGCCGCATGGCAGGCCGGCGCCGGCCAGCAGCACCATGAATAGCCGCACCAGCACCAGCACCAGCCCCGGCACCCATGGCGAGCGCGCGCATGCCGGCTTCATGCCGCTTCGTCCTTCCTGTGCACGAGGCGCAGGCTGCCCGCCCGGGCTTCGCCGGCGGTCGGGCCGGCGATCTCGGCCAGCACCACCTCGCCCTGCCGCTCGGCGGCATCGAGTGCGGTCTCCGCACGCGCGAGCCCCGCCTCACCGGGCAGGCGCAGTGCCCTCAGGCCGCAGGCGCGGTTGCGGCCGCGCGCCTTGGCGGCGTACATCAGCGAGTCGGCGAGCCGAAGTGCCCTTTCCCACGGCACGGCCAGGCCCTCGCCGCCGGGAGGCGGGAAGCTGGCGAAGCCGATGGAGGCGGTGAGCCGCAGCGTGTGGGCGGGCAGCACCACGGGTGTGTCGCCCAGCCGATGCAGCAGCCGCTCGGCCAGCAGCTCGGCCTGCTCGGGCTGCAGGGCCGGTTGCACGGCAATGAGGAATTCCTCGCCGCCCCAGCGCGCCAGCTGGTCGCCTTCGCGCAGCGTGTCGCGCAGGCGGCGCCCGGCCTCCACCAGCACCGCGTCGCCGGCGGCGTGGCCGGCGGTGTCGTTGATGCGCTTGAAGTGATCGAGGTCGATCAGCAGCAGCGTGCCTTCGAACGAGGCGCCGGCCTGCTGCTGCATCACCTCATGCGCGAAGCGGCGGTTGGCCAGGCCGGTGAGCGGGTCGCAGCCGGCCTGCTGCCGCAGGCGGGCGTTGGAGTCGATCAGCCGGCGATTGGCATGCCGCAGCCGTCGCGCCAGCACGATCACCAGGGCCAGCGCCAGGCCGCAGGCCAGCGCCACGGCGGCCCACAGCCAGCGGTGGCGCACCTGCGCCTGCAGCTGCGCGTCGTGGAGCGCGCCCTCGCGCTGCAGCAGTGCCAGCTCGCGGGCACGGCTTTCGTTGTCGAAGCGTTCCTGCATCTCGAGCAGGGCGCGTTGCCGGCTGGTCTGGGCCATCGCGTCCTGCAGCTCGCGCAGGCGGTGGTAGGCATCGATGACGCCGGCCCAGTCGCCGGCACGTTCGAGGGCGGCGCCCATCTCGTCGAGCACCTCGGCCTCTTCGGCCCGTGCGCCTGCGTTGCGCTCGATGACCAGCGCCCGTTCGATGTGCGCGCGCCCGGCGTCGAGGCGCTTCAGGCCGATCTCGGCCAGGCCGAGGTTGGTGAGCGCCAGGGACTCCGACGGGCTGTCCTTCAGTTCGCGGGCGATCACCAGCGCCTGCGCGGCGTGGCGGCGCGCCGTCTCGTACTCGGCGCGCGCCAGGTAGGAGTCGGCGAGGTTGCCCAGCATCAGCCCTTCCTGGCTGCGCCATCCGGCGCGGCGCGCCAGCTGCAGCGCGTCGAGGGTGGCCTCGCGTTCGCCGCGCGGGTCGTTGCGGCGCGCCAGCACCATGGCTTCGACCTGCCGGGCCGACGAGCGCTCGGCGTCGGTGGGGGCCAGCGCCACGGCCTCGCGACTGAGGTCGTGTGCACGCTGCAGCTGGCCGCCGCGCAGCAGCACGTAGGCCAGCTGGCTGCGCGCGCTCGAGCGCAGCAGCGCTGCGCCGGTGCCGTCGGCCACCCGGATGGCCTCATGGGCGGAAGCCAGCGCCTGCTCGATGCGGCCGCGGCCGGCCTGGATCTGCGTGAGCTGGTACAGCACGCGAAAGCGCGCCTGCGGCGGCGCGTCCGCCGGGAGCATGGCCAGCGCCTGCGTGAGCTGCGGCTCGGCACGCGAGAGGTCGCCGCTGAAGTAGTCGAGCCCGGCGTGCACCACCAGCGCGGCGGCGCGCGCCGCATCGCCGCCCAGGGCCTGCAGCTGCTCCACCACGCCGTGCACCTGCGCGGCTTCGCGGCGCGCGCCGTGGATCAGCCCGAGCACGGTGAGCAGTTCGACACGTTCGTGGCCGCCTGCCGGTGCCAGCGGCAGCATGCGCTGCAGCCGCGCGAGCGCCTGTTCCGGATCGATGCGGCCTTGCTGCTCGAGCGCGTGCACGGCGTCCAGCGTGGGGCCGGATGCGGGCGGCTGCGACGGCTGTTGCGCAGCGGCCGCGCCCGGCAGCCACAGCGCCGCGGCAATGAGCGAGGTCGTCGCCAGCCGCCGCAGCGCGACAGCCGGCGTGTGCGCGAACGGGTCCATCACGGTGCTTTCGGCGGGCAACGGACCGACTTGAGCCCGGGCCCGCGGCCTATGCGCGTCGCTTCAGCAGCGCGTGCAGCAGGATGGCGCCGAAGGTGGCGGTGCCGATGCCGCCGAGCGCGAAATCACCCAGCTTGAGCGTGTAGTCGCCGGTGCCCAGGATGAGCGTGACCGCCGCGATGATGAGGTTGGTGTTGTCGGAGAAGTCCACCCGGTTGTCGACCCAGATCTTGGCGCCGGCCACTGCGATCAGGCCGAACACCACGATCGACACGCCGCCCATCACCGCCAGCGGCACGGTCTGGATGAGCGCGCCGAACTTGGGCGAGAAGCCCAGCACGATGGCGATGAGCGCGGCCACCACGAACATCGCCGTCGAGTAGATCTTGGTGGCCGCCATCACGCCGATGTTCTCGGCGTAGGTGGTGACGCCGGTGCCGCCCGAGGCGCCCGACACCATGGTGGCGATGCCGTCGCCGATGAAGGCGCGGCCCATGTACGGGTTGAGGTCGCGCCCCGTCATCGCGCTCACCGCCTTGATGTGGCCCAGGTTCTCGGCGACCAGGATCACCGCGACCGGCGCGATCAGCAGCATGGCCTTCGCATCGAACACCGGCGCGGCGAAGCGCGGCAGCCCGAACCAGGGCGCATTGGCCAGCGCGGTGAAGTCGAGCGGCTTGCCCAGCCCCAGGCCGTTGGTCAGCACCGCGTAGATGACGCTGGCGATGATGAGCCCCACGAGGATGAGCAGGCGCTGCACCATGCCGCGGGTGAACACCGCCACCACGCCGACGCTCACGAAGGTGATGGCCTGCACCCAGGCGTCGAACGGCGTGGGCGCCATGTTCTTGATCGGCACGCCCGCGAGGTTGAGGCCGATGACGGCCACGACCGCGCCGGTCACCACCGGCGGCATGAGCCGCTCGATCCAGTGCACCGCAGCGCCGGTTTCGACCTCCTCGACCTCCATGCCCTGGATCGGGGCCGACTTGCGGTGCCGTTCGTTGGTGAACCACACCACCAGGCCGATCAGCGTGTAGACCACGCCGCAGGCGATGATGCCGCCCAGCGCCACGCCGATGTTGGCGTTGGGGCCGCCCTGGCCCGCATAGCCGGTGGCCGCGATCACCACGCCGATGAAGGCGAAGCTGGAGCCCAGGTAGCTGGGCACCTGGCCGCCGACGATGAAGAAGAAGATCAGCGTGCCGATGCCCGACATCAGGATCGCCACGTTGGGGTCGAAGCCCATCAGGATCGGCGCGAGCACCGTGGCGCCGAACATCGCGATCACGTGCTGCACGCCCATGGCCGCGGTCTGCGGCCATGGCAGGCGCTCATCGGGCGCGACGACTCCCTCGGTCTTTTCGCGCCATTGCGGGAACAAGCTCATGGTTTCTCCTTTGTTTTGTGTGCTCGTGATGCGCTCGTGGCGCGGCGGCCGCCCAGTGTAGGGAGGCCCACAAGCGACGTCACCGGGGCGGGCCCGGTGTCAACAAGGGAGAAAAGAGGATGGGTGGCAAAAAAAAAGGGGAGCGGGACGGAATGTCGAGGGCTCGCTCTCTCCTACCCCGACGCGCCCGCTCCCCCTGGACGTCAACCGGTCCGCAAACCTTTGCCGATGCCGCCACCCAGCGGCAGGGCCCTCTGGCCCGGCGCGCCGCGCGATTGCAGCACCTTGAATTGACGTGGCGCCGCCCCGGAGGGGAGCGCAACCCGAAGCACCGGCGGACGCGCAGCCTGATCTTCTACGCTCAAGGCCGCCAGTTGTGAATCGGTGTGTTTGGTGTCAGACATGGTGGAGCCCCTCCCCCCTTGTCATCTCGTTGATCAGGCCTGCAGCCGGCTGGCTGCGAATTCGGACAGGCCGAACACCGGCAGCGCAGGAGCGCCGCGCGGCACCAGGTGGCCGGCAGCTCGCGCCAGCCACGCCCCCAGGCCCTGACGCGCCGCACCCTTGGAGGTGCGGTCGCCGCGCTCACCACCGCGCGCCAGGCTGGGGGCACCTTGTGCACCGTGCGGCGTGAGCCGCAGCAGGGACGAAGCGCCGCCACGGCAGCTCGGAGCTGCAGGGCGAAGGCGTGCGGTTTTTTGCGGGGTCGGCATGGGCGGTGACTGCTGCGAACTCGGATGGCATTCGCCATGCGCTTTCCATGCCAGCCTGCTTTACCGGTATCTGCAGCCGGTTTTGCCGGTTGCGACGCTTCCAAACGACAGGTCGCGTGCGGCGCAACGCCAATTCACGTCCGGAGCGTAAGTGCGCGGTTACGGCGCTGACGTAAATCGTCACTTCGCAGCGCAGCAAA
>CAMLNA010000094.1 GCA_946481025.1 uncultured Rivibacter sp. | reverse complement strand
ACGGCCAGGAAGGCCACCACCGCGAACAGCACGAATGAGAGGTCCATGGCGGCCTCCTGCTCAGACCACGCGCCGCACCGGCGCGAACAGGGTTTCGGGCAGCGAGATGCCGCGGGTGACCAGCCGCTCCCAGAAGCGCGGGCGCACGCCGGTGGCGCTGAAGTGGCCTTCCACTGCGCCGTTGGCCGCCACGCCGGTCTGCTTGAAGGCGAATATCTCCTGCATGGTGAGCGTGTCGCCTTCCATGCCGGTGATCTCCTGGATGCTGGTGAGCTTGCGCGTGCCGTCGGAGAGGCGGTTGGCCTGGATCACCACGCCGATGGCCGACGCGATCTGCGCGCGCGCGGCGCGTGCCGGCAGGTCCACGCCGGCCATCGCGATCATGCTTTCCAGCCGCGCCAGCGCGTCGCGCGGCGTGTTGGCATGCACCGTGGTCATGGAGCCTTCATGGCCGGTGTTCATGGCCTGCAGCATGTCCAGCGCCTCGGGGCCGCGCGTCTCGCCGAGGATGATGCGATCGGGCCGCATGCGCAGCGCGTTGCGCACCAGCGCGCGCTGCGTCACCTCGCCGCGGCCTTCGATGTTGGGCGGGCGCGTTTCGAGCCGCACCACGTGCGGCTGCTGCAGCTGCAGCTCGGCCGCATCCTCGATGGTGACCACGCGCTCGGCCGCCGGGATGTAGCCCGACAGGATGTTGAGCAGCGTGGTCTTGCCCGAGCCGGTGCCGCCCGAGATGAGGATGTTGACCTTGGCTTCGGACAACGCGCCGATGAACTGCGCCATCTCGGCCGACATCGAGCGGAACTCGACCAGCTTGTCGATCTGCAGCGGCACCGCCGCGAAGCGGCGGATCGAGAGGATGGGCCCGTCGATGGCCAGCGGCGGGATGATCGCGTTCACCCGCGAGCCGTCGGGCAGTCGGGCGTCGACCATGGGGCTGGACTCGTCGACGCGGCGGCCCATGCGCGAGACGATCTTGTCGATGATCTTGAGCAGGTGCGCGTCGTCGATGAAGGTGATGTCGGTGAGCTCCAGCCGGCCCTTGCGCTCGACGTAGATCTGCTGGTGGGTGTTGACCAGGATGTCCGACACGGTGGGGTCGGCCAGCAGCGGCTCCAGCGGCCCGAAACCCAGCATCTCGTACTGGATGTCGCGCACCAGGTTGCGCCGCTCGCCGGCGTTGAGGACCAGGTTCTCTTCGGCGAGCAGCCGCTCGACCATCTGGCGCAGCTCCTCCTTCAGCGAGTCCTGCGAGAGGCTTTCCATCGCCTCCAGGTCGAGCCGGCCCAGCAGCAGCTGGTGAATCCGCGCCTTGGTCTCGTGGTAGGCCCGAGTGGGCAGCCCGGCCGGCTCGAGCGGCGGCTCCGCGCCGGTGAATCCCTGGGCGGCGCCCAGTCTTTCGCGCAGGCTCATGGTGGGGTCCCTTTCTGGTGGCGGCGGTTCAATGGGTCGCGCGGAAGAGGCCGGTGAGCCACTTGCCTCGCTGCGGTTGTGTGGCGCCCGGCGCGATGGCCTGCGCCAGCTCGCGCAGGGCGCGGGCGATGGCGCTGCCCGGCGCGATGCTTTCCACCGGCACGCCCTGGTTGACCGAGGCGGCCACCACCTCGTACTGGTTGGGCAGCGTCGACACGCGGGCGAGGCCCAGCGTCTTCTGCAGGTCCTCGAGGGTGAGCTGGCCGCCCTTCTGGTAGCGGTTGACGATCCACTGGATCTTGTCCTCGGGGTAGTCGAGCGAGCGGAACACGTCGCGCAGGCGCTTGCCATCGCGGATGAACGGCAGCGTGAGCTGCAGCACCGCGAACACGCGGTCGGCCAGGTCCAGCGCCTGCAGCGACACCGCGCTCAGCGAGCGGCCGGCGTCGATGACGACGAAGTCGAACATGCCCTGTGCCATGTGCACGATGGCCTCCACGTGCGCGGGCGTCACGTCGGCCGCATGCGCCGGGTCTTCCGGCGCGGCCAGCACCCACAGGCCGGGTGCCACGGGATTCATCGCCGAGCGCAGCAGGTCGGCGTCGAGGCGGGCGATGTTGTGCGCCACGTCGGCCACGTTGCTCACCGGCCGCTCGCTGCTGACGAACAGCGCCGCGTCGCCGAACTGCAGGTTCATGTCGATGAGCGCCACGCGGCGCTGGCCGCCGTCGGCCAGCATGTGGGCGAGGTTGGCCGCGGTGAAGGTGGCGCCGCTGCCGCCCTTGCACGAGACGAAGGCGAACACGCGGCCGGGCTCATGGGCCGGCGCCTGCACCGGCGCGCGCTTGCGCATCTGGCGGCGCAGCGCGGACAGCACCGCTTCGGCCGACGCGGGCGCCGGCAGCACCTCGCGCACGCCCACCCGCATGGCCCGCATCAGGAACTCGGGGCTCAGTTCGTTGCCCACCAGCACGTAGTCCACCTCGGGGTGGTCCGCCGCCAGCCGCTCCAGCGCCTCGAAGTCCTGCGGCGTCACGGTCTCGGCCACCACCATGTCGGGGCGGCTGCCGTTGACCAGCACGTTCACGTCGCGCAGCGGCCGCACGATCGGGTGGGCATGCAGGGCCGGCTCGGCCGCGAGGGCCGACATCCAGGCATCGGCATGGCGTGCGTCGGGGGTGATGAGCTTGATCTTCATGGCGGCTCTTTCAAACATCAGGCGGCACAGACGGGGTTGCCCGCGCTCTGCATGAATTCCTTGGGCAGGGTGGTCTGGAACGGCGGGATCGGCACCGACAGGGCCGCGAAGGGAATGATGGGCTGGTGCGTGTAGCCGGCGAGCGTGACGCGCACGGACTTGCAGGTCGACGGGGTGCACGAGTTCACCGGCTGGCCCGGGTTGAGGTAGTCGATCGTGATGTGCGAGTTGTCGAGTGCGGCCAGCATCTGGCGCATGCGCGCCTTGATGATGGGGTCGTCCTTGTCGCACACCACCGCGAGCCGCGCGCCCAGCCGCGTGGCTTCGCCCGCGGCGTTCCAGGTCCACAGCAGGCGCGCCATTTCCATGGCCCCCAGCAGCACCATGAAGAACAGCGCGCCGACGATGGCGAACTCGACCGCGGCAACGCCGCGCTGCGACTTCCTGCAGGCAGTGGGATTCATAGGTGCGACCTCATCGTGACGCTGATGGCGCCGAAGTTCAGCGTGGCGGGGGCCACGTAGGTGACGACCGAGTCGTGCTGGTAGCCGACGATGCGCACCGTCACCAGGTTGATGGTTCCCGTGCCGGTGCTGATGGTGTGGCCGGCGGGGTCGCTGGCGGCGTCGTCGATCACCACCATCGAGGCGTCGAGCCCCGGCGCCAGCAAGGGCCCGGTGCCTTCGACGTTGCCGTACAGCACCAGGTTGCGCGCATCGCCCTTCGGGTTCGGGTTGGTGGGCACCACCGTGGTGAGGTGGCGCGCCGCGTCGCGCACCGCCTTGTCCAGCGTGTTGTAGGTGTAGATGGCGCGGCCGTATTCGGTGACGCCCAGCGCCACCATGAGCAGGGGCACGAGGGTGATGGCCAGCTCCACCGCGGCGACGCCGCGCGAGCGTTGGGTACGCTGCCGGAGCTTCATTGCACCAACCCCGGCACCAGCGGCCCCGCGCTGCCCGCGCCGCCCACCACGCCCGAGGTGGCGCACGGGCTCGAAGGGTCGTCGGCAAGGCCCTCGAATTCCATGTAGACGACGTCCGACGGGTGGCTGATGGGGTGCAGCATCAGCACGCAGGCCCAGGCCTCGATGGGCACCGTCTGGCTCGAGCCCCAGCTGGAGCAGTTGACGATGGGCGCCACCGCGAGCCGGCGGTTCGCGCCGTACTGGCGGTGCGAACTGGTGGGCGTCACCGGGTTGTACGAGTTGCTGATCGACAGGCCGGTGAGCGCGTTGCCGGCCTGCACGTTGCTGCCGTAGTTGGCGCCGGCGGTGCGCCGTGCGATGAAGTCGTCGATCGCGTTGCTGCGCGAGGGCCAGTTCTGGCTCGTGTAGCTGTAGCCGGTGTAGTCGGGCGGCGCGTTGTGCACGTTGTCCGACCCCGAATACAGGCCGAAGCGGGTATTCCAGGCGCGCGCCGCGGCGTTGCCCATGTTGCCGGGCTCGCCCACCGGGTGGGTGATGTTGAGCTCGCAGGCGCCGTTGCCGCGCAGCAGCTCGCCCAGCTCGCTCGCGCCACCCGCGGGAGGCGAGAAGTCGATCCAGTTGAAGCTGCCGGTGGCGCCGCCGCCGGCGTCGAACTTGCCGTCGTACCACTGCCCCTTCACCAGCCCGAAGCCGGGCGCGGGGCCCTGGCGGCACATGCCCAGCGGGATGGCGCAGGCGGTCTGCGCATGCTCCAGCGTCGCGGTGGCGGCCGCGCGCACGGTCTGCTCGCCCATGCCGAGCACCTGCATGAACCACGGCGTGATGCCCGTCTCTTCGATGGTGCAGCGGATGTAGCGCGCATCGCCCGGCGGGTTGGACGCGGCGGGCAGCCAGGCCCCGCCCGCCAGCTCGGTGCCGAACACCACCGTGACGTCCTGCGTGTCGATGAGGCCGGCCTGGAAGCCCACGCGGTTGCGCGCGGCCACGGTGAGGGCCGCGTTCTCGGCCTGCTCGAAGCTGGCCTGCGTGATGTCAGGCGTGGCGGTGAGCTCGTAGGCGCCGGCCAGCGCGCAGGCATCGGCGGCGTTCTGCAGCTCGGTCTTGTTGACGTACAGCCGGCCGCCGTCGAGCGCGAGGCCCGCGAAGCCGGTGAGCACGGCCATGGCCAGGCCGACGATGATGGCCACGCCGCCGCGCTGCTGCGCGCGGCGCGGCGTGGCGAGGCGGTGCAGGCGGCGGTCCATGTCGAGCCTCCCGTCGCTCAGCGGCTGCTGCCGCCACCCACGCCGATGTTGATGACGTTGGCCGGCGGCGGCCTGCGGTAGGTGTCCACATGGCGCGCGCCCGCCTCGGCCACGGTGCGGCCGTCGCTGCGCGGCGTCTGCTGCGCATGGCGCTGCGGCGCGGCGGGATCGAAAAGCTGCTGGGCCTTCATGGCGCGGGCGCTGTCGCCGAAGCGGGCGTCGTACTCGGGCGAGGCGGTGGCGGCGCAGCCGCCCAGTGCCAGGCTCACGGCCAGTGCGGCAGCGGCCGCGGCGATCGATGTTTGGGCACGCATCACTGGGTCTCCTTGGTGGTGTCGAAGCCGCCGGCTCCGGCGGCACGCGGTTCTTTCGGGGGCGCTTCACTGCCGCTGCGCCGGCCTTCGAGCTTGCCGTCCAGGATGAGCTCGCTGCGGCTGGGCGGCGTGTAGCCGTCGGTGGGCAGCCGGTAGTCGGGCGGCAGCGGCTTTACGAGCCGCGGCGTGATCACGAACACCAGCTCCGACCGGTCGGTCTGGAACTCGGTGCTGCGGAACAGCGCGCCCACGATGGGCAGCTCGCCCAGGAAGGGGAAGGCCTTGACGTTGGTGGTCGTGTTGTTCTTGATGAGCCCGCCGATCGCGAAGCTCTGGCCGTCCATCAGCTGCACCGTGGTCTCGGCCTTGCGCGAGGTGAACGAGGGCAGCACCGCGCTCAGGCCGCCGCCGGTGATGGTGACGCCGGCGCTGTTGAGCTCCGAGACCTCGGGCCGCACGCGCAGGTTGATGCGCCCGCTGCCCAGCACCGTCGGCGTGAACTTCACCGACACGCCGAACTCCTTCTCCTCGAGCGAGATGGTGCGGCTGCCGCCGCCATCGGTCTGCGCCACCGGGATGAAGATCTTGCCGCCGGCCAGGAAGCTGCCGGTCTGGCCGCTGATGGCCATCACCGTGGGCTCGGCCAGCACCTTCACCAGGCCGTCGGTCTTCTGCATGTTGAGCGTGACCTGCGTGACGTTCTTGCCCACGGCCAGCGGGATCTGCGGCGTCTGCCCGAAGCTGGCGTTGCCGGCCTGGCCGGTGTAGCCGCTGGTCGACTGGCCGTTGCTGGCCGAGCCGATGACGCCGCCGCCGGTGAGAGCGCCTTGCGTGCCCGAGATCGCGCCGGTGAGCCCGGAGGCGCCGCCGAAGATGCCCGACAGGTAGCGCATGAACGAGCCGTCGGAGGGTACGTAGGCGCGGGCGAAGTCGATGCCGAACTTGTCGAGCAGGGCCTTGGAGATCTCGGCCACCTTCACCTCGAGCATCACCTGCTGCGGTGCGCCCACCTCCAGCATGTTGACCACCCGGGTGCTGCGTTCGCTGCTGCCTTCGCCGCGGCCGCGCACGTAGGCATTGGCGAGATCGGTCACGCGGGCCAGCGCCTCGCTGTCGCTCACCATGCCCGACAGCACCAGCGAGTCGAAGGCCGCGGTGACCTTCACGTCCTTTTCGTTGGGCAGCAGCTGGGCGATCACCGCCTGCAGGGCCGACGTGTCCATGCCCACCACCACGTCGAAGGCGGTGCAGGTGCCGCTGCGGTCGAGCATCACCACGTTGGTGGAGCCGATCGTCTTGCCCAGCAGGTAGACCTCGGTGGGGGCCAGCAGCAGCACGTCGACGTCGGCCACGCCCGGGCGGGTGTCGATGGCCGGGGCCTTCACGCCTTCGTCCTTCTTGCCCTCGGGCGTTTCGGCCGGCCGCGCGGCACGGGCGTTCTCGGGGTTGCCGAGCAGGATGCGCGCCACCGGCGACGCGGGGCGGATCACCGTGGACTTGCCCACCGGGATGTGCACCATCGGCGCGATGTCCACCCGCGTGCACAGCGGGCTGCCCGATGCGGCGGGAGCCGGCGCCGCGGCCTTGGCGGGCTGCACCCGGGCGGGTTGGGCGACGGCAGCCCAGGTCTGCAGGGCCAGGCCGATGGCCAGCGCCACGTGGCGCGGGGCCAGGGTCGAAGTAGACAGGCGACGCATCGGCGTTCTCCCGTGGTGTGGTTGTGGGTGTTGCTCGCTCAGAAGCACTCGTTGACCTTGGACAGGCCGCGGATCACTTCGACACAGCGGCTCGCGTCGGCCACCGCCGGCACGGTGGCGGCCACCGGCACGACGGGCGCGGGGCGCGGCGCGGCGCGGCGGGCCGGCCCGGGCTTGGGCGCGGCGGGCGGGGGCTGCACCGGCTCGGGGGCCACCTTGGCCTGGCCGAGCAGCTCGGACTTGGTGATGCCGGCGGTTTCGGCGGGCTTGTCCTCGGTCTGGTTGCGCAGCACCAGCGACAGGCTGCCTACGCTGCGTGCGAGGTCCAGCATCTCGGCCTGGGTGGGCGTCACTTCCAGGGTGACCGCGTTCACGACCTTGGGCTTGGTCGCGTCGCGGTCGGCCTCCTGCGCCACGGCCAGCACCAGGATCCGCTCCAGCACGATCTTGGAGATCGCGTGATCCTTGTCGTTGCGCCGGCTGCCCTCTTCCTGGGTGTTGACCATCACGTCGACGTAGGTGCCCGGCAGCGCGAAGCCCGCCACGCCCACCACGTCGTTCACCCGCACGGTCATCGCGCGCTTGCCGGCCGGCACCACGGCCGACAGGCCGCCCTTGGTGCCCACTGGCGCGAGCCGGCCTTCGGTGAGGGGCTCGCCGCGCTGCATGGCCACCATGACCACGCGGCCCTCGAGCTTGCCGGCATCGCTGAACGCGCCGACCGGCACGCTGCCCTGCGGCCAGTCGACCAGGCGCACCATCTCGGGCGAGATGCGCCCGCCCAGCTCGATGTCGGTGTTGGCCACCGCGATGCGGCCCTTGTCGCCGCCCTGGTTCTGCATCCAGCGCGCGGCCAGCCCCACGGCCACCAGGCCGGCCAGCGCGGCGATGAAGAGCATCAAGATGCCACGGGATCTCATGGTGGTCTCCTAGCGTTGGTGTTGGTTGGAAGCGCCTTCGATCAGCGCCTCGTTGCCGAAATAGGCCTGCCAGGCCCAGTCGATGAGCTCGTGCGACAGCAGGGGCGCCACGCCGAGATAACGCGAGCGGCTGGCGATGAGCTGCAGCAGGTCGCGCGGGTAGCAGGCGAGCAGCGGCCGCCCGCGCCCGCGGTGATAGGTCTTCACCAGCAGCTCGAAGGCCTGCGGCAGGTATTCGATGCCTTCGGCCTCGCAGACGCGGCGGAAGATCTCCTCGTACTCGGGCAGGTCCACCGCGCCGATGGCGATCTTGCTGCCGATGCGGCGCAGGAAGGCCGGGTCTTCCAGCTGCGCAGGCGTGAGGTTCGACGAGAACACCAGCACCATGTCGAAGGGGATGGTGAACTTGCCGCCGTTGCGCAGCATCAGGTGGTCGTGGCGGCGCTCCATGGGCACGACCCAGCGGTTCATCAGCTGGCGAGGCGTGATGACCTGGCGCCCCAGGTCGTCGACGATGAAGATGCCGTTGTTCGCCTTGAAGTGCGGAGGCGCCTCGTAGTAGCCGGCACGCGAGTCGAAGCTCAGGTCCAGCATCTCGAGCGTGAGTTCGCCGCCCGACACGACGCACGGCCGGTCGCACAGCAGCCAGCGCGCGTCGGGCCGGTCACGGTTGTCGAGCGCGGAGCGCGGCTGCGAGTCGTCGGCGATCACGTGGTGGCACTGCGCGTCGAACACGCGGATCACCTCGCCGTGCACCGTGATCGCGTGCGGGATGGCCACCGCGCCGCCCAGCAGCCGGCGCAGCTGCTCGGCCAGGTAGGTCTTGCCCGAACCGGCGGGGCCGTACAGCAGCATGGGCCGCGCGGAGTTGATGGCGGTGCCGATCTGGTCGACGAGGCCCGCGGGCACCACGAGGTCGGCGAAGGTCGCTCGCATCTGCGCATCGGTGATCGCCTGGCGCACCACCGACTGCGCGCGCACGCGCTCGGTGTAGACCGCCAGCGGCACGGGGGCGGCGCCGGTATAGGAGTTGCGGGCCAGCCATTCGGCGGCGCGCACGCGGCCGTGCTGCGTGAGGTCGAACTGCACGTCGGCCTCGTGCTGGCCGCGGCGAGAGACCTCGAGCAGCGTCTCGCGCCGCATGAACTGGCACACCGCCTCGACCACCGTGCCGGCCAGGCACAGGTGGCTCGAAAGATCGGTCAGCCGCGTGAGGCCTTGCTGGTACATCACCTTGGCCACGAGTTCCACGAGGAAGGTGGACGACAGGCCGGTCTCTTCGGGCGTCTGCGGCGCGCGCGGCAGGGCCGAGCGCGTCGCGTTCAGCTGCGCGGCCGAGTGGTTGTGGCGTGGGAACTGGAACAGGCTCATGGTGTCGGGTCTCCGGCTTAGCGCTGCGCCAGCGGCCACAGCATCGATGCGGCCGTGCCCAGCGCGATGGCCACGGCATAGGGCAGCCGCGCTGCGGTGCGTTCCAGCGGCGCGAACTGCGCGACGCGGCCGCCTCGGGCCCGCGCCATCCAGTCCACCAGCAGGAACCGCACGTTGGTGAGCGTCTGCGCGGCGACCCCGCGGCCCAGCATGAACAGCATCGACAGCAGGCCGCCGGCCAGCAGCGTGTACAGCGCCGCGACGAGCACCCCCTTCGTGCCGACGAAGGCGCCCACCATGGCCAGGAGCTTCACGTCGCCGGCACCGCAGGCGCGCATCAGGTGCAGCGGCATCAGCACCGCCAGGCCTGCGAGGCAGCCGGCCAGCGGGGCCCACCATTGCGGACCGGCCAGCGGGGCGGTGTTGCCTGCCAGCGCCAGCGCGTGCAGCGAGAACGCCATCACGAGGCCGGTGAGCACGAGGAGGTTGGGAATGCGGCGCGAACGCAGGTCCGTGGCGACGGCGGCACACAGCAGCATGGCGAGCAGGGTCATGGCAAGCAGCGGCATGGTGGTCGGGGGGTGCATCGGCACGGAGCTGGGTTCGTGGTGTCGCGCTGTCAGCCGGTGCCCTGGCGGGGCGCCGGCCGACCAGGCTGCCCTGGGCGGGCTCAGAGTGCGGCGGCGAGTGCGTCCGAGATCTCGGTGAACACCAGCACCAGGTTGTCGCCCACCAGGGTGACGGCGGCGATGATGGTCACGGCGATGAGCGCGGCGATGAGGCCGTACTCGATGGCGGTCACGCCTTCTTCGTCGCGGGTGAACTTCTTGATGAAACGTGCGATTTGCATGACGAGCTCCTTGCGGTTGTTGACTCGAAAACCGATCCGAAGGGGCCGGACCGAAACCCTGCTGGCCTGTTGTTGGTGAGACGCCGGCCAGCCAATCGCGTCGTGATCCGTCCGGTGCTAGAGCGCACCTCCGATGGCAGCGATCACCGCGGCGCTCCAGGCGGCGTACAGGTCCGTCAGCGAAGTGCCGGTGGCCGTGAGCGCCCCGACGATCGCCACCGCGATCAGCGCGGCCAGCAGGCCGTACTCGATCGCCGTGACGCCCGACTCGTCGAGGAGCCGGTCGATGCGCCGTGTGCGTGTTGTGCTGTCCATGGCGCTTACTCTAGAAATCGAAGCGCGAGCGCACATCGGAGGAGTCGCCCGACAGGAGGTGGGAGCTTGTGCGCGGAGCACCGGGAGCTTCCTCCTCCCGCGAACGGGGGGTCGCGACTTCGACGATCGCGCCGAGCAGCTCGGCCGCCGGCTCGTGCTTCTCGACGAAGGCCAGCGCACCGAGCTGGCGCGCACGTGCACGCGTGGCGTTGTCGCCGTGGCTGCTGAGCACCACGACACGCGAGGTGGCGCGCAGCTGCGGAATGAGATCGAGCCCGTCTTCGCCGGCGAGGTCCACGTCGAGCACCACCACGTCGGGGCGCAGGCGGGCTGCGGCACTCAGCGCTTCGGAGCCGCTGGCTGCGGTGCTCACGCAGCGCACGGCCAGCGGTGCACAGGCGATCAGCCGTGCAACGCCCTCGCGCACGGCCGGTTGGTCATCGACGACGAGCACGCCGATGGGCATGACAGGCAGGGCCTGCTGCATGCGTGGGGTGGGTTGCATAGACATGGTTTCATGCTAGGCAGCGCACCCTTGTGGTGCCATGGGAGGAGGCTGTGCGCGGAGGGGGAGATTGCTACTAGAGCGACTTCCGGAATGGAATTCGCGGGCCTAGTAGACGAAAGGCACGAGCCGCCAGCGCACCTGCTGCTGATACCGGCGGTACTCGTCGCTGCCGGCCGCGAGCACGAGCTCCTCGCGATGCATGCGCAGCACCTGGGCCGCGTACAGCAGCGTCAGCACCGCGGCGTTCTGCCACGACCAGTTCACCAGCAGGAAGCCGGCGTGGCCGACGAGGTAGCCCAGGTAGATCGGATGGCGCACCACGCGGTAGGGACCGGCGGTGACGAGGCCGCGCTGCGCCGGCAGCAGGCCGAAGGAGCGCCCGAGCACGACCTTGGAGGCGAACTGCCACAAGGTGCCGGTGAGCTGCAGCGCCACGCCGGCGAACTCGGGCACGAGGCGCTCGGTGCCGCGCGCGTCGAGCAGCACGAAGAAGAAGGCCGCATACAGCGTGGCCGCCACCGTGAGCGGCGCCATGTCGCGCAGGCGCGCGGGACGCGCCACCAGCACCATGAGCAGGGTGTAGCCCTCGATCAGCAGCAACAGCAGCAGCGTCCAGCGCGAGGTGTCACCCCACCAGGCCAGCGCGAGGTTGCTCACTGCGAATGCGTAGGCCAGCAAGGCGAACGCGCGCAGCAGCCATTCGGTGAGCCGGCCTTCGCGGGCGGCGGCGGCTTCGCGCGCGGCGCTCAACTGCGGCCTCACTGCATCGCGCGCGCGGCGCAGCCCAGGCCGTGCTCGGTGGCATACACGTGCAGCTCGAGGCGGCCGTGCACGCCCAGCTTGCCGTAGATGGTCGTGAGGTGGTTGCGCAGCGTGTGTTCGCTCATGTGCAGCTCGTCGGCCACGACGAGCTGCTTGGCCCCCGCGCGGCGCACCATGGTCGACACGATCTCGCGCTCGCGCGGGGTGAGGCTGTTCATGCGCTCGACGTGCGGATCGGCCTGCGCGGCAGGCGCGGCCCGGCAGTCGGTGAGCAGGCCCAGCACGTCGCCCAGCAGCGTGCGGTTGAGCCACACCTCGCCGCCGTCGACCTTCTCGATGGCGCGCAGGATCACGTCGGCCGGCTCCGACTTGTGCACCACGCCGCGCGCGCCCTTCATCACCGCGGTGCGGTGGCGGTCGACGTCGTCGGCACCGGTGAGCACCAGCACGCGGCCCGGGCAGCGGTGGCGCAGGTCGGCCAGCGCATCGGTGCTGTTCTCGCCGGCCAGGTCGAGGTCGAGCAGGATGACGTCGGCTTCGGCCGCGGCATCGTGGTTGAGCAGTTCGGTGCGTGACGAAGCGGTGCCCACCACCTCCATGTGCGGCCGCGCGCTGTCGATCAGGCGTCGCAATCCCCACAGCGTGATCTGGTGGTCTTCCGCCACGAAGACACGGATCGGGTGCGCGGCAGGGCTTGGGCGAACGGCTGCGGCATAAGCCATGGAAGGGTCCTCCAACGACGAACTACAGAGGCTCAGGGCAGCGCAGCGGCCCCGGCCGCGGGCGACGCCTCGATGGGCACGTGGATCACAAGTTCGGTATTCAGGCCATCGGGCCGCGTGAGCTCCAGGCGGCCGCCGAGCTCGCGCACCCGTTCGCTGAGCGAGCCGGGCACGAAGTCGCCCGCCGGACGCCCGCTCATGGCGGCGCCATCGTCGCGCACGCGCAGGCAGATGCCGGCGGCGTCGCATGCCAGCGAGATGCGCACATGGCGGGCGAGCGTGTGCTTGCGCACGTTGTTGAGCGTTTCGTTGACCATGTGGAACAGGGCGCTGGCCAGCGCCCGCGTGGTCGGCAGGCTGTCGGGGCAGTCGAGCTCGATCTCGATGCCGAACAGCAGCGCGAAGCGTCGCACCTGGCGCCGTACCGCCGGCACCAGCGCGTTGTCGCCGCGCGCACTGCCGGTGCGCAGGCCGGAGATCAGCTCGCGCAGGGCGGCCACCTCTCCGTTGACCAGCTCGGCCAGCGCATCCACCTCGGCGCGCGCCGGGTTGTCCCGAGGAATGCGCAGCGCGACGCATTCGACCGCGTACTTGAGCCCGAGGTAGGGCTGGATGGCGCTGTCGTGCAGGTCGCGGCCGATGCGGGCGCGCTCGTGGCCGGCGCTTTCTTCCTGCAGCTGGTCGACCAGCGCGGCTTGCTCGACGATGCGCAGCAGCTCCGTGGCGGTCTGAGACAGGGCCGCCACGCGCGTGGCGCCGTCGCGCACCGACTGGTAGGCCACGACCAGGTGCCCGTGCCGGCGGGTGTAGCGCACCAGCGGCACCACCTGCAGGCAGCGCACGTCCAGCAGCGCGGCCAGTGCGGCCAGCTGCTGCGTCTGCTGCCTGGTGGCCGCCTGCCCGCGCGTGCCCGGCAGCCGTGCCGGCTGGCGCGGGTCCCACCAGCTGCGGCGTGCATAGGTGGCCGCGCAGGCCGGCAGGTCGCGCAGCAGCGCCTCGATGCGCCCGTGCACGTTGGCCGATGCGCGGAAGCTGCCCTCTTCGCGGCTGGCGATCATGGCCGGCGCGCCCAGCTGGCTGGGCAGCACCAGGGCCACCAGCTCGGCGTCGGCGCCGGTGCGCAGGCGCTCGACCAGCGCCGTGCAGATGGGCTCGAGGCCGCGCCGGGGATCCACCTGGCACTCCAGCTCGTCCACCAGGGCCATGCGGCTGCGCATCAGGCTCATGGGGCGCGCCAGCAGCGCCGTGCCGGGCACCACGAACAGCACCGCGAGCGCGAGCACCACCTGGGTGGGGCTCAGCTCGGCCATCGAGCCGGCGCCGCGGTTGAACAGCACGGACATCGCGCCGAACAGGGCCAGCACCACCCCGTGCTGGACGCCGTGGCCGATGCTGGCCAGCACGACCGGCTGCACCATGGTGATGACGAGCATGAGGGACACCGAGTCGGTGAGCTGCAGCATCACCGCCGCCCACGCCATGTCGACCCAGAAATGCCACAGGGCATCGGCACGGATCCGCCCGGTCGCCTCGACCCACAAGGCATAGGCCGACCAGCCGCCGTAGACCAGCGAGACCGCCAGCGCCAGCGGGCCGAGCGGCTGCTCGGCGGTGCTCAGCAGCAGCGTGACGAGCAGCGCGGTGGCGCCTCGCAAGCCGGCCGAAAAACGGCGGATGTCCACCGAAGTACCCCCCGCCTGCTCCGCTGCCGTGCCGCTTGGTGTTGTTGCCGAGATCGCTGCGCCCATGCGATCTTTGTATCAGGATGAAACTGCGGCGGGGGCCCCGGCCAGGCAGCGCAGACCCTTCCGTGGGAAATATTCCCGCCTCTCACCCCCTGCGGATGAAGGGGCCGTCAGTTTGTGCACACCGGCTGCATCACGCAGGCAACGGCGGCCTTCCGGCGATTTCTTCTGCGTGATGGCAGGCGACTTGATGTGAATCAAGCGCGCGCAATTCAGGCACTTGCGCGGTGCACACGGCCGTGGCATGCGGGCAGCGCTTGTGGAAGGCGCAGCCCGACGGCGGGTTCAGCGGCGACGGCAGTTCGCCGGTGATGCGGATCTTCTTCGCCCGGCGAGCCGGGTCGAGACTGGGGGTGGCCGACAGCAGCGCGCGGGTATAGGGGTGCAGCGGCTGCGCGAAGAGCGTGGCCTTGGGCGCGAACTCCACCACCCGGCCCAGGTACATCACCATCACGCGGTCGGCGATGTGCTCCACCACCGACAGGTTGTGCGAGATGAACACATAGGTGATGCCGGTGCGTTCCTGCAGGTCCATGAACAGGTTGAGGATCTGCGCCTGGATCGACACGTCGAGCGCCGAGGTCGGCTCGTCGGCCACCAGCAGGCGGGGCTTCAGCATCATGGCGCGGGCAATGGCGATGCGCTGGCGCTGGCCGCCCGAGAACATGTGCGGGTAGCGCTGCGCGTGCTCCGGCCGCAGACCCACCTGGGCCAGCATGTCGGCCACGCGCTCCCGCCGCTCGGCGGCCGGGAGCGGCGTGTTGAGCAGCAGCGGCTCGTCGAGCATCTGCGCCACCCGCTTGCGCGGGTTGAGCGAGGCATACGGGTTCTGGAACACCATCTGGACGAGCTTGCGCAGCGTGCGGGTTTCGCCGGGCGTGGCCGTCGTCACGTCGTGGCCGTGCAGGCGCAGGCTGCCGGCCGTGGGCTTCTCGATCAGCGTGAGGGCGCGCGCCAGCGTGGACTTGCCGCAGCCCGATTCACCGACCACCGCCAGCGTCTCGCCGGCGGCCAGCGAAAAGCTCACGCCATTGAACGCCTTCACCGTGGCATGCGGCTTGAACAGCCCGCGCGAGACGCTGTAGTGGCGCGACAGGTCGCGCGCTTCGAGCAGGGGTGAAGCTGCCGTCGTGTTCATGCGCAGACCTCCGAGCCCGCGTCGGCATTCAAGGGAAACAGGCAGCGAGCCCGGCTGCCGTCGGGCATGGGCAGCAGGCCCGGGTGGGTGGTACGGCACTCGGCCTGCACGCGCGGACAGCGCGGCGACAGCAGGCAGCCCTGCGGCCGGTCGTACTGGCCGGGCACCACGCCGGCCAGCGTGGGCAGGCGTTTCGCGCCGCGGCTCGCTTCGGGAATGGAGGCCAGCAGCGCGGCGGTGTACGGGTGGTGCGGTCGCTCGAAGAGGGCCGGCACGGTTTGCGTCTCGACCACCTCGCCGGCGTACATGACCGCGATGCGCTTCGCATGTTCGGCCAGCAGCGCGAGGTCGTGGGTGATGAGCACCAGCGCCATGTCCTGCCGGCGCTGCAGCTCCACCAGCAGGTCGAGTACCTGGGCCTGGATGGTGACGTCGAGCGCGGTGGTGGGCTCGTCGGCGATCAGCAGCTTGGGGTGGCAGGCCAGCGCCATGGCGATCATCACCCGCTGGCTCATGCCGCCCGAGAGCTGGTGAGGGTAGGCCGAAAGGCGCGACTCGGGGTCCGGGATCTCGACCAGCTTCAGCAGCTCGAGCGCCCGGTCGCGCAGCTGCCCGCGCTTCAGGTTCTCGTGCGCCTTCAGCGTCTCGGCGATCTGGAAGCCCACCGTGTAGCTGGGGTTCAGGCTGGTCATCGGGTCCTGGAAGATCATCGCCATGTCGCGGCCGACGATGCGCCGGCGCTCTTTCGGCGCGAGCGTGAGCAGGTCGTGCCCGTCGAAGCGCAGCACGTCGGCGCTCACGCGGCCGGGCGCCTCGACGAGGCCCATCAAGGCCAGCATGCTGACGCTCTTGCCCGAACCGGATTCGCCCACGACGCCCAGCAGTTCGCCGCGGTCGAGCGTGATGTCCACGCCTTGCACGGCGGCGAAGGGCCGTTCCTTGGGACCGAACTCGACCTTCAGGTTGCGGATTTCGAGGAGGTGGCTCATGGCGGGGTTACGAAAGGCGCTTCATGCGGGGGTCGAGCGCATCGCGCAGGCCGTCGCCCATCAGGTTGATCGCGAGCACGGTGGTGAGGATGGCCACGCCCGGCAGCGTGACGACCCAGTTGGCGCGCTCGATGTAGTCGCGAGCGGACGCGAGCATGGTGCCCCACTCGGGCGTGGGCGGCTGCGCCCCCAGGCCGAGGAAGCCCAGGGCGGCGGCGGTGAGGATCGCGTCCGAGAAGCCGAGCGTGGCGGTCACGATGACGGGCGCCATGCAGTTGGGCAGCACGGTGTCGAACATGAGCCGCAGCGTGCCGGCGCCGGCCAGGCGCGAGGCGACCACGTAGTCCTTGGCGAGCTCCGACATGGCCGACGCCCGCACGAGGCGCACGTAGCCGGGAATGGCCACCAGCGCGATGGCCAGCATGGTGTTGAGCAGGCCGGGGCCGAGCACCGCCACCACTGCAATGGCCAGCAGCAGGCTGGGCAACGCCAGCATCACGTCCATGAGCCTCAGGATGGCGATGCCGACGCGCGGGAAGAACGCAGCGGCCAGGCCCAGGGCGATGCCGGGCACCATGGACAGCAGCACGGCGACCAGCCCGATCATCAGCGACAGGCGGGCGCCATGGAGCAGCCGCGACAGCACGTCGCGGCCGATGTCGTCGGTGCCCAGCGGAAAGCGGGCGCTGCCTCCTTCTTGCCACATGGGCGGCGTGAGCAGCGCGTCGCGGTACTGCTCGACCGGGTCGTGCGGCGCGAGCACGCCGGCCAGCAGCGCGCAGAGCACGATGAAGGTGAAAAAGACGAGGCCCGCGACGGCGCCCTTGTTGTGGGCGAAGCTGCGCCAGAAGTCTTTGAGGCTTGAAGGGGGCGCTCCTGCGTGGGATTGCTCTTCGGTGGAGAGGACGGCGCTCAT